>CAZVWK010000097.1:0-8279 GCA_964631475.1 uncultured Elusimicrobiaceae bacterium
TGGAGAACAGCGGGGTCGCGTACCGGGAAGCCGCGATGAAGGACAGGAAGAGCAGCGCGACCAGCGGCCAGGCCCTGGAGGCGGCCGCCGCCGCCCTTTCGGAGAGCGGGCCGCCCGCGCGCAAGGCCAGCCACAGCAGCCCGTGGTGCAGGAATATGACCATGAAAAAGACCGCCGTCAGTAGCGCGTAGGGATTGAGAAGGTCGAAGAATCCCGAAGTTATGACGCCTCCTTCCAGCGGGAAGCCGCGGAAAAGGTTTCCGAAGAAGACCCCCAGCAGCAGGGCGGGCAGGAAGCCGCCGGCGGCTATGGCGAGGTCCCAGAACCGGCGCCAGCCGTCGCCGTCGACCTTGCCCCTGAACTCGAAAGCCACGCCGCGGAAGATGAGCGAGAGCAGCAGGAGGAACATCGCCGTGTAGAGACCGCTGAAAAGTCCGGCGTAGACCGGCGGGAACGCCGCGAAGGTCACGCCGCCCGCGGTCACCAGCCATACCTCGTTGCCGTCCCAGACCGGGCCTATCGTATTGATGACCACGCGCCGCTCGTCGGGCGTGCGCGCTATGAAATTATGCGCCATGCAGGCGCCGAAGTCGAAGCCGTCGAGGGCCAGGTATACCGCCCAGAGCAGGCCCCAGATGAGGAACCAGAGAATATTGAGGTCCATCACGCCCTCCCCGCGGGCGCCGCGGGGCCGGCGGCCGAATATTTTATCGTAAGGAAAATCCCCAGCGCCCCGAGGGCGGCGTAGACCAGAACCAGCGATACCAGCGAGAAGGCGACCTGCCCCGCGCTCACATTGGGTGAGAGCCCCTCGGAGGTACGCATCAGGCCGTAGACGATCCACGGCTGGCGGCCCACCTCGGTCACTATCCAGCCGAGCTGATTGGCCAGGTAGGGCAGCGGTATCGCGGCCAGCGCCGCCTTGAGGAAAAGAGGATGGCGCTGCACCGCGCCCTTTAACGAAAGCCAGGATGCCGCAGCCGAGAAGGCGATAAAAAACATCCCCAGCGCAACCATCAGTTTGAAACTCAGAAAGACCGGCCAGAACGGGGGACGGTCGTCCGGGTGGAAGTCCTTCAGGCCTTTTATCACGGCGTCCGCGTCCTTGAAAGCCATGAAACTCAGCAGTTTCGGTATTCCCATCGCCTCCACGCGGTTGCGTTCATTGGCCGGGTCGGGGAGGACCAGCAGGTTGTAGGGCGCGCCTTTCTCCGTTTCCCAGATTCCCTCCATCGTCGCGAACTTGGCGGGTTGCAGCTTCGCCGCCATCATCCCGTTGAAATGGCCGGCGCCCAGCACGCCCAGCGAGGAGGCCAGCGCCATGAAGGCCCCCAGCCTGAAAGAGCGGGCGAAAAAGTCGGGTCTGTTGTTCCTGAGCAGATGCCAGGCCGATACTCCCATTACGAAGAAAGCGGCCACGGTCCAGGCCGCCAGTACGGTGTGGAAGAACATGGCCCAGCCGTAGGGGTTGAGCGTGAGCGCGGCGAAGTCGGTCATCTCCGCCCGGCCGTTGCGCACCGCGTAGCCTACCGGGTTCTGCATCCAGCCGTTGGCCAGTATGATCCAGAGCGCCGAGAGGTTGGTCCCTATGGCGACCAGCCAGATTGAGAGCAGGTGCATTCCCCGCGAGACCCTCCGCCAGCCGAACATCCAGACGCCGATGAAAATGGATTCCAGGAAGAATGAGGTGGTCGCCTCTATGGCCAGCGGCGCGCCGAAGACGTCGCCCACGAAGACGGAATAGGCCGCCCAGTTCATGCCGAACTGGAACTCCAGCGTTATGCCGGTCACCACGCCGACGGCGAAGTTTATCAGGAAGATCTTGCCCCAGAATTTTGCCATGTCCAGGTAGAGCTCGTCCTTCTTCACGTAGGCCAGCGTCTCCATTGCGGCTATAAGCAGCGCCAGCCCTATCGTCAGCGGGACGAAGATGAAATGAAAACCGGCGGTTACCGCGAACTGAATCCTGCTTAGCAGAAGTGTATCCATAGTTTTACCTTATCTTGAGGGATGAGAGAGCCAGCAGCATCAGCATGATGCCGGTTATCCAGAAGCGCACGGTGACTTTTGATTCCGCCGCGCCTTTCAACTCGAAGTGATGATGCAGCGGGGCCATCAGGAAAACGCGCTTTTTATTACACAGTTTGTACGAGCTCATCTGAAGTATTACCGAGAGCGTCTCGGCCAGGAAGATGCCGCCCGCCACCGGCAGCAGGAGTTCCTGCTTGACCGCTATAGCGGAGACGCCGATAGCGCCGCCCAGGAACAGCGAACTGGTGTCGCCCATGAACACCTCGGCCGGGTGGGCGTTGTACCAGAGGAAGCCTAGGCAGGCTCCTATCATAGCCGCCAGGAACACCGTTATCTCGCCCGCGCCTTCGACGTAGATGATTTTGAGGTAGGAGGCGATCTTTACATTGCCCGCCGCGTAGGCGACGACGGCGAAGGTCAGCGCGGCGAAGACCAGCGTGCCGGCCGCGAGGCCGTCCAGGCCGTCGGTCAGGTTCACCGCGTTGGAGGAGCCTATGACAATCAGCATGACCAGCGCCGCGTAGAGAACCCCCAGGTCCAGCATGAGGCCCTTGGTATAGGGCACGAAAAGGAGGTCGGCGAACTGCGGATTCGGGGGGCTTACCGAAAGGTATGCGGCCGCCGCGACGGCGGTGAAGATCTGCAGGGAGAACTTGAAGGCGGAAGAGGCGCCGCGGGGGTCCTTGCGCACCAGTTTCTTGTAATCGTCCAGCCAGCCGGTGAAGGCGAGCACCACGCTGACAAAAGCCAGCAGCAGGATGAAGCGGTTGTCGGGCCTGGCCCAGAGCAGCGTGCCGGCCATCATGGTGAGGAAGATCAGCAGGCCGCCCATCGTGGTGGTGCCCTGCTTGGCCAGGTGGGTCTGCGGTCCGTCGGCGCGCTGCACCTGGGCGATCTTGTAGGACTTGAGCTTCCTGATGAGCCAGGGACCGAAGGCCAGGCTCAGCAGGAAGGAGGTCATCACCGCCCCGCCGGCGCGGAAGGTTATGTACTGGAATACGTTGAGCGGGCTGAAGAAGTCGCGGAATTCGTGGAGGTAATATAGCATGGTTCAGAGTCCTTCGATGAGACTCTCAAAACGCATCGAGCGGGAGGCCTTGATCAGAAAGAAGCCTGCCCCGGAAGCGACGAGCGCCCGGAACTCCCCCCGCCAGGCGCCCGGCTCCTCCGCGTAGACGGTTTTTACCGACGGGAAACCGGAGGCCAGTTCTTCCGCGGCGGCCTTCATCTCGGTCCCGGCCAGAAACACTTTTTCCGGCGCGGAGGCGGCTATGGCCGCGGCCAGCTCCCGGTGGTATTGCCCGGAATATCGGCCCAGTTCCTTCATGTCGCCCAGCGCTAGGTACCTGGGGCCGCCGGCGAGGGCCGCCTCGGCCAGCGCAGCCGCCATAGACTGCGGGTTCGCGTTGTAGGCGTCGAGCAGTACGCGCGAGCCGGCTATTTCCAGCCGCTGCATGCGCATCGGGGGCGGGGTGTAGGTCCGCAGGCCGGCGGCGGCCGCTTCCGGGGCGACCCCTGCGGCCATGGCGGCGGCGAAGGCCGCCGCCGCGTTAAGGCGGTTGTGGGCGGCGTCCGACGGCAGTTCGACAGGGATGGGCCTGCCGCGGAACCAAAGCCGGAATTCCCCGGAAACGCTTTCCGCGCGCACGTCGGCTCCCGCCGCGGTCCCGAAAGAAAGTTTCGCGCCGGGCCTGGAGGAAAGCGTACGCAGGCGGTCGTCGTCGAGATTGTATACGAAGGTCCCTCCCGGGCGCAGGCAGTCGATCGCCTCCGTTTCGGTCTCGAACACGGCGTCCATATCGCCGAAAAATTCCATATGCTCCGGGGCTATGGTCGTGATTACGGCTATGTCCGGCGCGGCGAGCTGCGCTATCTCCCCGACGTCCCCCCGGCGGGAGGCGCCGAGCTCGAAGACGGCCATGCGGTGGGCCGGGGTCAATTCGAGCAGTGAGAGAGGCAGCCCGAACTGGTTGTTAAAATTGCCGGCGTTGGAGCAGACCGGTCCGCCGCGCGCGAAGATGGAACGCAGCATCTCTTTGACCGTCGTCTTGCCGTTGGAGCCGGTCACGGCGGCGACGGTCAGGCTGAACCTGCGCCTGTGGAAAGCCGCCAGCGATTGCAGGGCTTTGAGCGTGTCTTTCACCGCGATGACGGCGGGAGGTCTGGGCCCGGCCGGCAGCCGGTCCTCCCGGCATATCCAGCCGGCGGGAGACGCCGCCAGCGCGGCGGCCAGGAAATCATGGGCGTCGTGCTTCTCCCCGGTCAGCGCCCAGAAATAATCCCCGGCCTTGAGCGAGCGGCTGTCCGTGACGAAGGAGTCGAAAAGCGCGCGGGGATCGCCCGCCAGGAGGTTCCCTCCCGCGGCGTCCGCCAGCGTCTTCAAGTCGAGCCCAAGCTTCATCGTTCTTTCTTGCGCGCTTTCACGGCGAGATCCGCTTCTTCTGAGTCGCTGAAATGAAAGGTCTCCCGGCCGATGATCTGATAATCCTCGTGTCCTTTGCCGGCGATGAGCACGATATCGCCGGAGGAGGCGGCGGCGACGGCCGCGCGTATGGCGGCTCGCCTGTCGGGGATGACCGCGTAGTTGGAATATGCGCCCTTGACCCCGGTCTCTATCTCCGCGATTATCGCGGCCGGGTCCTCAGTGCGCGGATTGTCGCTGGTTATATAGACCATGTCGCTCAGCGAGCAGGCCGCGCGGCCCATCGGAGCGCGCTTCGCGCGGTCGCGGTCGCCGCCGCAGCCGAAAACGGTGATAAGCCGCCCGCCTTGCGCGCCTCGCAGGCTTTTGAGCACGCTCTCGAGCGCGTCGGAGGTGTGGGCGTAATCCACGAAAATAGAGAAGTCCTGGCCGGCCCGCACAGGCTCCAGCCGCCCCGGCACTTTTTCCAGCGCCTCCAGCCCGGCTGCTATGTCGGCCGGCGATACGCCCAGCGCGTACGCGGCACCGGCCGCAGCCAGGGCATTGTAGAGATTATGGCGGCCTAAGAGCCGCAGTTTTACCGGTGCCCTGCCGGAAGGGACGGCCAGGGTGAAAGCTATGCCCCCGCAAGGCGAGGACAAGCCCGCGGGCGACGGGGCGATGTCCTCCGCGCCGATAGCCGCCGGCTTCTCCAGCGAATAAGTCAGCACCCTGCTTCCGGCCGCGGCACGCGCGAAGTCCGCGGCCGACGGATCGTCGGCGTTTATCACCGCCGTCCGGCCTTCCTTGCCCGAGGCGGCCGTCAGGCTGAAAAGTTTCAGCTTGGCCCGCAGGTAATTCTCCATGTTCTTGTGGAAGTCGAGATGGTCGCTCTGCAGATTGGTGAAGACGGCGCAGTCGAACCCGACCGAGTCCGCCCGGCCCAGCGCCAGCGCGTGCGAGGATACTTCCATGACCGCCGCGCGGGAGCCGGACGAGGCCATCCTTGCCAGCAAAGCGTGAATTTCGGGAGCCATAGGCGTGGTGTTGGGGGCCGCCGAAATTGCTTCCCCCCCTATGCGATAGTTCACGGTGCCGATGACTCCTGGTTTCATGCCGAGTCTGGAGAGGACGGCTTCCAGCATATAGGTGACGGTGGTCTTGCCGTTGGTGCCCGTAACGCCCACCACCTTCAGCTTTTCGGAAGGGCGGCCGTGGAATTCCGCTGCGGCTCGGGAGAAAGTGTCATTGACGTCGGCAGCGCGGACCCAGGCGGCGCCCGGCGGCAGGCCGGCCGGCGCCGGGGAGCGGGACACTACGGCGGCGGCTCCCTTTTTGAGGGCTTCGGCCGCGTGCAGGTCGCCGTCGGTGCGGGAGCCGGGGAGGGCGAAGAAAACCCCTCCGCGCAGTTCCTTGCGGGAGTCGTAAAATATGCCGCTGACGGGCAGGTCCGCTGCCCCGGCTTCAACCCGGTCGCCCGGGCCAATGAGGTCTGAGAGACGCATTTGTCTATAGTATACAAATTTAATTATCGTGCGCGGTCCCGCCGGCCTGCGGCAGCGGAAGGTCGGGCGGGAGGCCGGTCGCCGTTATGATCCGGGCGGCTATTTCGCGGAAAGCGGGGGCCGCCGTTTCGCTGCCGTAATTGAAGGCCTTGGGCTGGTCGATTATCACCAGTATGGTGTAGCGCGGGTCCTCTAGCGGAAAGAAGCCGGCGAAAGAGGTCACGTTCTTGCCGCTGACGTATTTCCCGTGTTCGTCTATGGTCTTGGAGGTGGCGGTTTTCCCCGCTATCGAATAGCCGGGGATGTCCGCCTGCTTCCCGGTTCCCGCAGTCACCACGGCGCGCAGCATCTTCTTGAGCGTGTTCACCGCCTCCTCTCCCGCGGCGCGCCGTATGACGGTCGGCTTCTCCTCCCGCTCTTTGCCGCGCGCTGGGTCTGATATTCTGCCTACCAGCCTGGGCTCCATCAACAGTCCGCCGTTGGCTATCGCCGAATACGAGTTGACCACCTGTATCGGCGTGGCGGCCAGGCCGTGGCCGTAGGAGCCTACGGCAAGGTCCACGGGCTTGTAGCTGGCTGCCGGCCTCATTATACCGGCCGATTCACCGAAAAAGCCCAGGCCGGTGCGGGTGCCGTAGCCGAAGGCCTTGGCGTAGCGGTAGAAATCCTGCAGCCCCAACTGCATCCCGAGCTTGGCGGTGCCGATATTGGAGGATTTCTCCAGGACCTGGGAGAGGGTCAGCGTACCCGCCGGCTCGTGGTCGCCGAGGATGACGCGCGGCGCGAACTGCCATTTCCCGTTTTCGCAGAAAAAGGTCTCGGAAGGCGAGGTTTTCCCGGTATCCAGGGCGGCGGCGAAGGTTATGGCCTTGAACGTCGAGCCGGGTTCGTATACCCACTCGACCGGCACTACCTGGTTGAGGTTTTCCGGCCAGGAGGCCATGGCCAGGATATTGCCGTTGCGCGGATCCTGCACTATGACGATGCCCTGCCTGGCGCGTGTGGATTCCGTGTACTTCTTTACCGACTCCTGCGCGAAAAACTGTATGCGCTTGTCCAGCGTCAGGTGGAGGTCCATCGGGCGCCCGCCGTCCTGCAACGTGTCGCCGTAGATGATCCTGCCGGCGGCGTCGCGTACGACTTCCCTTTTGCTTACGGTGCCGGCCAGAACCTTATCGTAGAGGAGTTCCAGGCCGCTCACGCCGCCCTTCTCCCCCGCGACCCCCAGTAGTCCGCGGGCCAGGCTCCCGGAAGGATAGTAACGGGTCTGCCGGGGGTCCAGCGAGACCCCGCGCATATTCAGCTCTCTGAGCTTTTCGTATTCGGCCCTGTCGAGTCCCTTCCGGACCGGCATGTAGTTGCGCGCGCCGGCGTAGCGCCGCGCGAGAGTGTTGCGCGGCACCTTCAGAGTTTCGGAAAGGATGTCCAGGTCTCTCTCGACCTCCGCCCGCGGGCGGGGTGCCGGTTCGCCCTTTTTGGAAGGAAGGAACCCGAATTCCTTCTTCAGAAGGCCGCAGTCCCAGGTGACTATAGATTCGGCGAGCAGGTCCCCCTGCGCGTCGAAGATCCGGCCGCGCGGGCCGGTCTCAGAAACGAGACGGTCGAACGACTTTGAGGCAGTCCGCGAAAGATTTTCGTGCTTTATCGTCTGCAGGTAGAACAAACGCAGAGATACGATGACCGGGGCCAGCGAACATATTATCGCGCAGAATTTTATGCGCCGCCTGAGTGTGGGAACGCTCATGTCTGTCGAAAGCGCGGCTGAAGGCGCCGCCGCCGAAGGCCGTCGCGGCCAGTCTCTCTTTGAATCCGTGGGTCAGGGGCATGCAGGACGCTCCTTTGGATGGAGAGAGCCCTTACATGGACCTCCCGTTCCCCCGCTTGAAGAATCGCGCCAGCCGGAAAGGCTGGCCGGTCTCGCCGCGCTGCGGGCCGAGCTGCACGACGCGGTCGGGTTCCGGGTAGGCCATGCCGAGCTTCTGCGCTTTCGCCTCCAGTCCGGCGGGCGAGAGCGCGATGCTTATATCCTTGCGCAGGTAATCGTTGCCGTGCTCGATGTCCCGCATCTCCCTGCGCAGCTTCTCTATCTCGTAGCCGGTGCGCGTGGCCTCGACGCCCTGCCAGGCGTAGAGGAAGCACAGCGCTCCCACCCCCAGCAGAATCTTCAATGCCGAATTTCTCGCGCGCCGGTGCATCGCCGGTTACTCCATGCTGAAAAGCTCTATGCGGCGAAGCGAGTGCTTTTCCCAGAGGTAGAATATCCTGGTCGGCTCCAGTTGGCCCAGCCCCGGCAGCGCGGGCCCTCTGCCTTTGCCCGTCAGCAGGCGGTTGAGCTTTCTTCC
>CAZVWK010000098.1:0-2435 GCA_964631475.1 uncultured Elusimicrobiaceae bacterium
GACGGAGCACCGTCGGATGATTTCAGGCTCATTCTTGGATTAGAAAATGCTCTTCCTGCCCCGCCCCGGCTTTTTGTATCCTTTCCGCTATGAAGCTCCCCGAATACAAGTTTTTGGCCGCCGCCCTGCTGCTGACGGCCGCGGCCGCTCCGCGGGCCGAAGACTGGGTCATTCCCCGTACCACCTGGTATATAAGCGCGGAGGCCCAGGCCTTCCCCGACTTTCCGCCTCCGCCGGCGGACGGCTCTCCAGCCGACCTAGCGGACCTCCAGGGCGTCCGGGACTGGCAGGTAAGGCGCAGTTCCGCCCAGTGCGCCGCCGCCGGCGCGGCGGCTCGCGCGGCGTTCACCGAATTCTTCGGGGACATAAGCCCCTTCCCTTCGCCGCTGCCGCCCGAAGCCGCCGCCATACTGGAGAGGATAAAGAAGGAGACCGACGGCGCGGCCGCGGGCGTGAAGGACAGGTTCAAGCGCCCCCGCCCCTTCCTGCGCGCGCCCGGCCTGGAACCCTGCCTTGGACGCATAGGGGGCAAGGCTTATCCCAGCGGCCACGCCGCTATATCGCGAGTCCTCGCCCTGCTGCTCTCCGACCTGGTCCCTTCGCGCGGGAAGGAGTTCAGGGCGCGGGCCGACGCGGCCGCGCTCGATCGCGTCATAGGCGGCGTGCATCATCCGGCCGATATAGAGGCCGGCAAGATCCTGGGCGACAGGCTCTACGCGCTGTATAAAGCCAGCCCGGCCTTCCGGGCGGACATGAACAAGCTTCGCGGCTTTCTTAAGACTAGGCCGCCTGCTGCGGCGAAGGTCCCGGCGAAGCCGGCGGAAGTTTATTTCATCAGGGACATCTCGCCGGCGGGACTCAGGGCGGCGTACGAGAGACTGGGGTTCAAGCCTGAGGGCAAGCTGGGAATAAAAGTCCACTTCGGCGAGAAAGGGAACAGGAATTTCATCCCGCCGGCGCTGCTCAAGGACCTCGTAGTCGGACTGAAAGGCACATTCGTGGAGACCAATACGCTTTACGGCGGCTCGCGCTCGGATACGAAGAGTCATCTCGCGACCGCTAGGGCGCACGGCTGGACTTACGCGCCGGCGGATATAATGGACGACGAGGGGGAGACGGCCCTGCCTTACAAGGGGAAGTATTTCTCACGCGTGATGGTCGGCAGGGGGATGGCGAAGTACGGCTCCTTCCTGGTCATATCCCATTTTAAAGGCCACGGTTCGGCCGGCTTCGGCGGGGCGGTCAAGAACCTGGCGATGGGCTTCGCCTCTCCGACAGGCAAAAAGCTGCAGCACTCGGGCGAGTTCCCTTTTACCCGGAAGGAGAAGTGCATAAAGTGCGGCCTCTGCAGAAAGGAATGCCCGGTGGACGCCGTCCGGGAGGATTTCTCCATCGACGAGAGCAAATGCATCGGCTGCGGCAAATGCGCCGAGCTCTGCCCGACCAAAGCCATAGAAACGAAACAGCGCCGCACGGGCGGTCTGGCCTTCCAGGAGAAGCTGGCGGAGTACGCCCGCGGCGTCACGGCCGGGGGCAAATTCGCGTATGTCAGCGTGCTTATGAACATCTCGTCAGCCTGCGACTGCGTGGCCTCCGCCCCGCCGCCTTTCTTGGGCGACGTGGGAATACTCGCCTCCAACGACCCGGTGGCGCTGGACCAGGCGAGTTTCGACCTGGTCAACAGGGCCGCCGGCCTGGACGACGCCTTCAGGCACGAGACCGGCGTCAGCGGAGAGCATTGCCTAGCCTACGCCGAGAGGATAGGCCTGGGCTCGAGGAAATACAGGCTTGTGGAGATAGGGAACTGAGCCGGAGGGCTCCCGAGAATGCTTAAGGCGGCCGTCATCCTGCTGGCGTCGTTCGCGGTCCGGGCTGCGGCCGCGGAGGCGCCTGACTTTCCCCTGATAGCGGGCGTTTCCGTTTCCGGCTCCACGCCCGAACTTTCGGACAGGCTCCTTGAGGCGTTCCCTCTGCGCAAAGGGGCCGCCTACTCTCCCGAAGACCTCCCGCTGGCCCGAGAGGTCGTCCTCTCTTTCTATAACGCGCGCGGTTACCTGGAAGCGGACGCCGACGTCTCGGCTTCCGTTTCCGGCGACGAAGTGTTCGTTTCCGTCGCCGTGTCGGAGGGGCCCCGCTATATATTCGGCCGCACTTATCTTTCGGGCCTGCGAAAACTGAAGGTCCGGGCGGCGGAGCGGGAACTGGATTACGCCGCCGGGGATTTTTACGAATATTCGAAGGTGATGTCCTCCCTCGGGCGCCTGCAGGCGCTGGGCTGGTTCGAAAAGCTGGGCGTCAGCGTTTCTTCCTCCGCGGCCGGGACCGTCGACGTTCATTTCGATCTCGCCGAGCATCCCATGCTCTGGTTCAAAGGCGGCGTGGGGTACGGCTCCGAAGAACGGGAGCGCGTATCGCTCGGACTGATGCACAATAAT
>CAZVWK010000098.1:2457-8180 GCA_964631475.1 uncultured Elusimicrobiaceae bacterium
GTTACAAGGCGGAGGTCACGGGCAGCCTCTCCACCATCTGGCTGGAATACCGCGCCGACGTCGTCAACAGGCATTTCCTCGCCACGCGCACGGAACTGGGCAGCAGGTCCTCGTGGCGCAGGGAGCGCCGCGAGGGATACAACATGGAGACCGCCAAGACGTCCCTGGGGTTGGGACGCTCGCTGACGGAATCCCTGCGCGGTTCGGTCACCTACAGGCTGCAGCGGAACCTCATCTACAGGGTGGCGCCGGGCGTTTCGGCCTACGCGCCCGGCCTTTCAAGGACGCGTTCGGTCTCCCTAGCCCTCAACCGCGACACTTCCGACGAGCCCTTTTATCCTTCCCGCGGCTCGCGTTCGGAGTTCCTGCTCGAACGCTCGGGCGGGCTCTGGGGAGGGGACGTCGATTTCTACAAGGCGCATCTCGGCGCCACCGCGTACATAGCCGCCTGGCGCCGGACAGTGTTCGTCGTCTCCGGGCGCGGCGGTTTCGTAAGGGAGACCGGGGACACGCGGGAGGTCCCTATCTTCGAGCGTTTCTTCGCCGGCGGCGCCAACTCCATCCGGGGCTACGCCGAGCGCGCGGTGGGCCCTTCGGACTCCGCGGGGAACCCGATAGGCGGCCGGGTAACGGCCGGGGCTAATTCCGAATTCCGGTTCCCGGTCTACGCCAGGCTGCGCGGCGCCCTGTTCGCCGACGGCGGACAGGCCGCTCTCCGGACTTCCGGCGTTTCGCCGCGCGAATGGAAGTTCGGCGCCGGCTTCGGCCTTCGCTACCGCACGCCGGTTGGCCCGCTGCGCGCCGACTTCGGCTATAAGCTCAACCCGGACGGCGAGCCGTCGGACGGCAGGTGGCGGATCCACCTCACACTGGGGGAGTCCTTCTGATGCTGAAGGCCATGCTCCGGGCCGCGGCGGCCGCAGTTTTGCTGGCCTTGCTGGCCGCGGCGGCGGCGTGGTACTACAGGGTGGCGCTGCTCGAACTGGCCGCGGCTAGGTGGGCGGCCGCGGCCGGGGCGTCGCTGTCGCCCGGATCCATAACGCGCGTCACGCTTTCGGAGATAAGGCTCGCCTCTTTCAGGACGGAAATGGAGGGGTTCTCTCTATCCGTCTCTTCGGCATCGCTGGGTATATCCTGGAAAGACCTGCTGGCCGGCCGTCATTGGCTGGACGCGGAAGTTCACGCTCCCGCGATATCCTGGTCCGCCGGCGGGACCTCTTCCGGAGCGGTATTCTACCTGCCGCCGCTCTACCCCCTCAAGAGCCTCTCGGTAACGGGCGCTTCGGCGGGTGCGAGCGGCGGCAGGCAGGTCCTCGGTTCTTTCAAGGCGGAAGCCGGGCCGGACGGCATATCGTTCAGCGGCGCGCGCTTCGATGTTTCAGGCACGCCGTTATCGGCCGACGGCTCCTGTTCGGGCGCCGGCTGCTCGTTCTCGGGCCACGCCGGGCCCTCGGCGGCGCTGCCCGGCCGCGCCGGTCTGCGCGTCCTGGTCCATCCCTCTTCGGCGACCTTCTCCGCCCTCCTGCCCGGCGAGGGCCTGAGCGTCCGGGGCTCGGCCGACGCGGAGGCGCGCTGGTCGCTGCGCCTCTCGCTTTCCGGGAAAGGCTCGTTCCCTTGGCTCTCCGGACAGTGCGCGGGCGACGGGAAGGGGTATTCTCCGCAGCGGATGAAAGGCCGGCTTTCCTGCCTGCTGCGCGCGGCCGGCATCCCCGTCGAAGCCTCCCTTAAAGCGGAAAAAGGCGAGCTCGCTTTCTCCGCCGGGGCGTCCAGCGCGGCGGTAGCCGCCTCTCTTTCCGGAGTTTACTCCCTCTCCTCCGGCAGGGGTGAGGCCTCCCTCGTCTCATCCGGCGACCTCGCCCTGCCAGGGGAAGGCATGTTGAAAGGGCTGTCGCTGCGCGTTTCCGCCACCGGGGACGGCGGGCGCGTCTCCGCCTCCGGTTCCGTGAGCGCCGTTTCGGCGGAAGCTTATGGCTTCAGCGCCGAGGGCCTGGCCCTGGAAGCTTCGGGCGGTTCCGGTGAGGCGGCCGTTTTCGGGGGCGAGTTCAGGCTGGGCCGACTTAAAGCCGGAGCGGCGGAGTTTTCTCCCGTCACGCTGAGGGCGTCGGGCCGCCCGGAGGAGCATCTCCTAGAACTGCGGGCGGAAGCGCCGGCCGGGGATATCCGCCTCTCCGCCTCGGGTTCCCTCGCCGGAGCCTGGGAGGGAGAGGTGTCGGAACTGAGCGGTTTCGGCCTGCGCCTCACGCGTCCTTTTCCGGCCAGGATATCTTCGGGCGGCGGCGCTTTTTCCGGGCTTTCGCTGGCCTACGGCGCCGGGCGCCTGGAAGCTTCCGCCGAATACGCCGGCGGCCGGCTGGCAGGGCTGGAGGCCGAGGTCAGGGGCTTCGATATAGCCGCGGCCTCGGCCGCTTTCAGCCAGGCCGCCGCACTGGCCGGCAAGCTGGACGCCTCGCTGCGCCTCGCCGGTGCCTATGATTCCCCGGAGGGAGAGATATCGGTCCGCTCCGACGGTATAGTGGCGGGGGGAGTGCGGCTGGGAAAGCTGCGGGCGTCGGCCGTCCTGTCCGCCGGCAGGCTCGAGTCCAGGGAGGCCTGGCTTGAAACGCCTGGCGGCAGGCTCGAATCCTCTTTTTCCGCGGAGATCTCCCCGGGGCGCTTCCCCGGCGATTATTATTTCACCGTGGTCTCATCCGACACCGACGTTGGCTTTCTTTCCGCCTTCATGCCGGGGACCGAACTGCGGACGGTCCTGCTCAACGCGGATATACGGGTATCCCGGCGCGACGGCGCGCTCGACGTGGACGGCGGAGCCTCTCTGTCGGCCGCCGGATTGGTTTTCAAGGGGGCAGGCCTGAAGTTTTCCCCGGTCAATCTCGACCTGCGCCGGAGCGCCGACGGAGCGGGCGTGGCCTTCTCCGGCTTCGCCGGCGCCGGCGCCGGCTGGCTGGAGGCGGGGGGCGCCCTTTCGGCCGCGGGGCCGGCCCTGCGCCTGAAGGCCGCCCGCGTCGCTTTCGATTCCCCTTACGGACTGCGCGGGGCCGCTTCGCGGGCCGATATGCGGGTATCCGGCTCGTGGGAGTTTCCTTTCTACGCCGGGAATTTCGAGCTCTCGGAACTTCGTTTCGACCAAGAGCGCTGGGACAAGTCCCCTTCGTCCGACGGCCGCCCGTCGGCCTACGGCCTCGACCTCTCCTTCTCGGTGCCGCGCAACGCCTGGTACCGCAGCGAGGCCGGTTCCATAGAAGGCAGGGGCGAGATAGCGGTGAAGAAGCAGGGGCTCGGGGACGCCGCGGTGATCGGCCAGGTGGAGAGCGTCAGGGGCACTTATGCCTACCTGGGAAAACCGTTCGAAGTGAAGGCCGCCAAGGTGAATTTCGCCGGCAGGACCCCCCCGGATCCGGGCATATATCTGCTGGCGGCCTACGAAGACCGGGTCAATTCCATCAAAGTCTATTTCGAGGCCGAGGGGACGATGCGCTATCCGAAGTCCAGGCTCTATTCGGAGCCCCCGATGGAGCAGCGCGACATAATGTCCGTCATGCTGACCGGGCGGCCCCTCTACGCCCTCTATTCGAACGGGGCAGACAGCGGCCAGCAGGGCTCCTCCACCGTCGCGGCTGAGCAGGCCCTGGCCGGTTATCTCTCCGGACGGGCCGGGCTCCTGGTCAGGGACAAACTGGGCCTGGACATGCTCAATATCAGGATGACGGAGGAGCGGCGCGCCGACGTGACGGTCGGGCGTTACCTGACCGACGACCTTTTCGTCGGCTACGGCCAGACCCTGGGGCCGCGGGGGGAGAAGCGGGTCAACGCGGAATACTCGCTCACGAAGCACCTCAGCCTGGAGGGAAAAACCTCCAGCGAAGGCCGCTACTCGACCGACCTGCTCTTCAAGTTCGGGGTCCGCTGAAACGGCGCATATCTGCTAAAATATATCCGCTGAAAGAACGGAGGGACTACCCATGAAAAAGACTTCCAAACCCGCCAGGACCTGCGGCTGCGCCTGCGGCCGCTCCCAGAGCTCGCTGACCTCGCCCGCCGACGCCGTGATGGCGGTCTGCGTGCTGGCCATGGCCAGCGACGGCAGGCTCTCAAAGGCCGAGTTGGCCCGTATAGACCAGATGATAGCGATGAGTCCGCTTTTCGACGGCGTGATGAGCGCCCGCGACTACGCCGCCTGCATCTCGGAGGCCATCGCCAAGAAAGGCCACGCCGCGGTCATAGAGGAAGCCGCGGAACTCCTCCCCGGCCGCCTGGCTGAGACAGCCTACGCCTGGGCGGCCCACATGGTCATGGCCGACGGCAAGGCCGTCTCCCCGGAGCACAAGTTCCTTTCCTCGATACGCAAGGCCCTGGGCGTGCACGGCGTGCTCGCCGGCAAGATAAACGCGGTGGTCGCGATACTCAATCGCGCCAAATAGCGGAGGAAGCCTGAACTCCGACAGGGTGGTTTATTCCACGGGGCCGGGCGGCGTCCGGCTATGTCCCGGGTGCCGCAAGGCCCCGTGCTCATGCCCCGAAGGCCTGGCCGGACCGTCAAAGCCGCGGACCCAGACCGAACCCGTGCGCGTTTCTTACAGGCGTACCGGCAAGGGCGGGGGGATGACGCTGGTGGAAAAGCTGCCGATGCATCCGGCGGGCAAGGAAGAGCTGCTTTCGAAGTTCAAGAAGCGGCTCGGAGCCGGCGGCACCGTGAAGAACGGGGTCCTCGAAATACAGGGGGACCGCAGGGATTTCGTCAAAGCCGAGCTGGAGTCCGCCGGCTACAGGGTCAGGCTTATCGGCTAGGCCCGTTCCCCGGTTCCCGCCGCGCCATTCCGCGCAGGCGGCTTCTCCCTCAGCGTCCGTCAGCGTCTCCTTCATCTTCCAGGCCCCTTCGTGCCTGGCCATAACCCACTATTCGGTTAACACCGAAGGTTTTTTCTCCTCGCGCACGGTGACTCCGAGGCGGGTGAATTCACGCCTGGCCTGGGCCGTTATCCTGGCCAGGAACTAGTCGGCGCCCTCCCCGGACCGGTCGCTGAGCGGCGCCGCTTCGGCCTCCGGCATCGAGGGCCCCGCGAAAGAAAAAGTAACTCCTTCGTCACGCTTGAGTTCCATCTGCCGCCGCAGCGCTTCCCGCGCCTGGGGTAACACGAGGTCCGGCGATACGCCGCCGGGATCGCAGCGCTCCCAGGACTTGTAGACGTTGACGAAGGCGTTCCCGGCCGCCGTTTCCATTTTCGTCAGTTCCCAGTGCGGGTCCCTGCCGGCGAGTTTTTTCATCGCCCTGTCCAGCCGGCTCTCTCGCCCGTTCCACTTCCCGGGGGTCAAAATGCTAAAATAGAGGCACGCGGCGCACCTCAGGGGCCCGCGGTGGAGTCCTCTGACCGCGGTCCGCAGACGGCTGACCTCAAAATTACATCGGAGAGACTTTCGCCCGGACGGGTCTTTAGCGCCCCGTCCCCGAGCGGACAACGTTTTATGATCACGCTTCGCAATGTTTCCAAATCCTTCGGCGGGCAGTCCATCTTCGAGGACGCCTCCCTGCAGATCAACGACGGGGAACGCTTCGCCCTGGTCGGACCCAACGGGGCCGGCAAGTCCACCCTTTTTAAAATGATGCTGGGCCAGGAGGAGGCCGACGAGGGGGAACTGCAGTTCAAGCGCGGGACCGTGGCGGGCTACCTGCCGCAGGAGAACGCGCCGGTTTCGGAGCGCACAGTCCTGGAGGAGACCCTGGCCGA
>CAZVWK010000099.1:0-7869 GCA_964631475.1 uncultured Elusimicrobiaceae bacterium
ATCGAACTGGCCAGCTCATGGGGGTTGCCGTGCTCCATCGCATTGTACCAGCCGGTCTGGCCCTCCTCCCGCCCCGTCTCGAACTTGCTGTAGATGACGTCGAAGCCGCAGGCCGAGAGGTCCTCTTGGAAGGAGTAGGCCTCTGCCATGAAGGCGGTCGAAGGCTTAACCGCCTTGACCGCGCCTATCAGGCCTCGGTAGAACTCGTCGCGCGGCATGGTCCGGCCCCAGGTGCGGCCGAAGACGTTGTTTAGGTCGAGGTGCGCCATGTCCACGCGGAAGCCGTCGACATCAAACTTCGTCACCAATCCCCTGACTATCTCGGTCATTCTGGCGCGCAGGCGGATATTGGAGTAATCGATCTGGGCGGTGTCTATCCAGTCGGAGACCCCGCCGCCGTACTCGAAGCCGCCGTGATGCACGCACCAGCGCTCGCCGCGGTGATGCTGCTCGAAATGCTGGTTGGGGCAGGCGCCGGCCGGCCGCCTGTGCCCTATGAAATAGGAGGGGTCCTCGAGGAGGAGCTTCGAGTCCATAGAGGTGTGGTTGACCACGAAGTCCACTATGACCTTAAGTCCCGCGGCGTGGGCGTTCCGCAC
This sequence comes from uncultured Elusimicrobiaceae bacterium, assembly GCA_964631475.1. Lineage (GTDB taxonomy): Bacteria > Elusimicrobiota > Elusimicrobia > Elusimicrobiales > UBA9959 > UBA2231. The sequence continues at coordinate 600 of CAZVWK010000099.1, forward strand.
GAAGCGGCGGAAATCCTCCTCGGTGCCGAGGTCCGGGTTTATCGTAGAGTGGTCGCTTATCGAGTAAGGCGAGCCGCCGCCGGTGCCGGTCTGACCGCGCACGCCGATCGGGAATATGCCCATGGGCCAGACCGTGTCGAAGCCCATCCTCTTTACCGCTTCGAAGTCTGAAGGGCGGAAATCCCTGAAGAAACGGACGCCCCCCGCCGCGGACTGTGCGCCCGGGTTGCGCCGCCCGGCCAGATTGTAGGCCCTGGGGAACATCTGGTAGACGCGCGCCTTCTTCGCCCAGAGGGCGGCGTCGTAGCGGCGCACATTGTCCTGCAGTCCGGCGACGTAATAATCGAGCATTTCATTAAGGCGGGCGTTCTTCTCCGCGGCCGGCAGAGCGGAGCCGGCGAGGTCTTTCAGCGCCGAACGAAGCTCTCCCGTCCAGGCGACGGGGGCCAGCAGCGCGTCGAGGTAGCGGAAATAGTCGGGCAGGTGATGGAGGTATGTTTCCGCGCCGAAGCGGCCCTCGAGTTCCTTTTTGGTCCAGAGGAAGCCCTCCAGCCCCACGCCCTGGGCCTGGGCGGTCCAGCCCGCCGGATGGCGGAAGAGGAAGTGCCGCATCTCCGGGGTCGAGCCGTTCCAGGCCCCGGCGGAGAGGACCTGCTTCGTCTCAAGGAGGAATTCCGCCGCCGCCGGATTTTTTTCCGGAGGACGCGGTATCTCTATAGCCGGCGCCGCGCCGTTGCCGTCGAAGAGGGCCGCCGCGCGCGCCCGCAGGGCTTCCGGCTGCTCCGCCGTCAGCGCCGCGGGGAAAAGGGCCGCCAGCAGCGCCTGTGTCAGGAGAAGGGAAAGTGAGTGTTTTTTCATTTTTTACCTCCGCGTTTTTTGCCGGCGGACAGCGCCAGCAGGAAAAGCCAGTCGGAAAGCCTGTTGAGCAGGGCGGCCGGATCTTTGGCTTTCAGTTCCCAGCATAGTATCTCGCAGACGCGCGCTTTAGCCCGAGCCAGGTGCAGCGTCGCTTCCATGGCGTTAGCCCCGGGCAGGACGAACCTGGCCGGCGGCCTGACACGCGGCGAAAGGGCAGCCGCGGCCTTTTCAAGGCCGAGGGTCAGCCCGCGCAGCGCGACGCCGTTCTTCAGGCCCGCTATATTGGCCGCGGCCGCTGAGAGCGCGGCCTGGGCCCGCGACAGGGAGGCTTTTTCGAAGCCGGCGGCCTTGACCAGCCCCAGCAGACAGGAGAGTTCGTCAAGCAGGGCTCCGGTTATTATCCGCCCGTCGGTCTTGGGAACGCGCCGGCCGGCCAGGAGGTCCGTGAGGCCGCCGTCGCCGGAGCCGGGCCGGGGCTTGAAAGAACTCACCTGGAGACTTCCCTTATGTCGAAGCCGGGCGGGCTGTAAAGCGTCTTTTTTATCATAGTCGGCTCCGTTCTTCCGCTTTTACACTCTACAATTATAGCCGGAAAGGCCGCTCCGGTTCAGTGTCCGGGGGCCCAGGGCCAGCCCGGAAAAGGGCGGGGGCAGGGCTGGGACCATTGGTCCCATGATATAATTTGATGGTGAGACCCAAGGAGACTACCATGAAAGACAAAGTCGCTAAAGTTATAGAGAAGATAAAGCCGATACTGGCGGCCGACGGCGGCTCCGTAGAGCTGATATCCGTGGACGAGAAGAAGGGCGTCGTGACCGTCCGCCTGACCGGCGCCTGCGGTTGCTGCCCGCACGCCGCGATGACGCTTAAGGGCGTCGTGGAGCGCAGGGTGCGAGAAGAAGTTCCTGAGGTAAAGGAAGTCACCGTCGGCTGACCGCCCGCGGCATCAGCGCGGGACACCATGCCGCATGGCGTCCCGGTACCGTGTTTCCCGGCCGTAAATGCCCCTGATAAACCTGCACACCCATTCCAGCTTCTCCGACGGCACCCTGCCGCCGGAGAAACTGGCGGCGGCGGCGGCCGCCGCGGGGGTGAATTATTTTTCACTTACCGATCACGACAATACGGCGGGCTGGCGCGGCCTGGGCCCGCTGCTTTCCGCGCGCGGCCTGCGCTGGTGCAGCGGGGTGGAGTTGAGCACCCGCCTGCACGACAGCCTGCACGTGCTGGGCTACGGCGCGAACCCGGAGAGCCCGGCGCTGCTCTCCGCCCTGGAGGAGTTCAGGCGCAGGCGCCTCTCCCGCGTGGAGGAGATACTCTCTCGTCTTCGCCCGCTGGGCTTTTCCGCGACGCCGGCCGATCTGGAGGCCGCCGGTCCGCCGCCGGCCTCCGGCGGAACGTCCGCCGCCCGGACTTACGGGCGGCCGCACCTGGCGGACCTGATGCAGGCCCGGGGGTTCGTGAAGAGCCGCAGGCAGGCCTTCGAAAAGTATATCGGCTGCGGCTGCCCGGCCTATGTCCCGCCCCGCGGGCCCGACATGGAAGAATGCATAAAGACGATAAAGAACGCCGGCGGGGCCGCCGTCATAGCCCACCCCGGCGTTGTCGAGAAGGTGCTGGACCTCGGCGCCTGGAAGGACATGGGCCTAGACGGGCTTGAAGCCTTCTACCCCTGTCACACCGTGCGCAAGACGGGCGAATTCCTGGATCTCGCCCGCCGCTTCGGCCTCGGCGTCACGGCCGGCACCGACTTCCACGGCCCGGGCACCGGCCGCGAGGAGATGAGCGGGTTCGAACACGACGAGGCTAATTTCGGCTGGCTGGAGAGGTACTGGTCATGAGGATAATCTCCCATCGCGGCGCCTCCGGGCTGGCCCCGGAAAACACGCTAAAGGCCTTCGAGCTGGCCGTGAAGATGGGCTCGCGAGACTTCGAGTTCGACGTGCATCGCACCAGGGACGGCCGGCTGGTCGTTCATCACGATTACGACCTCTCCCATACCGCCGGTTCGCCGGCGAGAATAGCGGAACTGGACTACCCGGAGTTGTCCGGGCTCAACGCCGCCGCCCATTTCGCTCCCGATCCCGCCTTCCAGCGCGTGCCGCTCCTTGACGAGGTCCTCGATATCGTGGCGCCCTCGGCGGACTGGATAAATTTCGAGGTGAAGAACGACGGCGGCGTCTATCCCGGCATAGAGGAGGAGGTTCTCGCGGCGCTGAATTCCGCCCCCGGACTTTTTGAAAAATCCCTGGTCTCCAGTTTCGACCACGATACGCTGCGCCGCTTCCGAGAGCTGTCGCCTGGCCTGAAGCTCGGCTGGCTGGGCCACGGGCTGAGCGAGATACTTCTGGCGCCGGCCGTCCTGAAGGCCCGCGCGGTGGGGGCGGAGAGCTTCCACCTGGCGCTGCGCATCGCTTTCCGGCCCAATGTCGCCCTCATAAAGAAAGCCGGCTTCGCCGTCCGCGTCTACACCGTCAACGCGAGAAAGGACGCGCTGCGCATGAAGGAGATAGGCGTTGACGGCATCTTCAGCAATTACCCGGATATAATGGAGAGGGAAGCGTGACCCCGGAACTCCGGGACGAAGCGCGGCGCCTGGCGGCCGCGGGCCTAGGCAGGCGCTGCGTGGAGGGCGGCCTAGAGAAGGCCGCCGCCCTGACGCTCGAAATCAACAGGCTCAAGAAGGAGCGGCGGGCCGTTATCGCCGCCCACGTCTATCAGTCGCCAGAGATCATACTCGGCATAGGCGATTTCGCCGGCGATTCCTACAAACTGGCCGACGACTGCCGCCGCACGGACGCGGAGGCCATAGTTTTCTGCGGCGTACACTTCATGGCCGAGACGGCCAAGATACTGAACCCCGCCAAGAAGGTGTACGTCCCCTCCTCGAACGCCGGCTGCTCCCTGAGCGAGGGAATCTCGGCCGCCGATGTCCGGCGGCTGCGCGCGGAGCATCCGGGCGCGCCGGTGGTCACCTACATCAATACCACGGCCGAGGTGAAAGCGGAATCCGACTGTATCGTCACCAGCGCCAACGCGGCGAAGATACTGCGGCGGATATACCGGGATCACGGGAAGGCGATTTTCCTGCCCGACAGGTTCATGGGCGCCAACCTGGCTCGCGAACTGGGCAAGACTCCGGGGAAGGATATCATACTCTGGAACGGCTCCTGCGTGGTGCACGAGCGGTTCGATCCCGGCCTGATAAAGATATACAGGGAGCGCTGGCCCGGCCTAGCGGCGCTGGCCCACGCCGAGTGCCCGTCGGAACTTATAAAGGCCGTGGACTTCATGGGCGGCACCGGCGACATGATGCGCTACGTGGAGAGCACGAACGCGCCGGCCTACCTGCTGGTGACGGAATGCGGCTTCGGCGAGCTGGCGCGCCTGCGCTTCCCGGAAAAGAATTTCATAGGCATGTGCCGGCTCTGCCCCTACATGAAATCCATCACGCTGGAGAGCGTGCTGGCGCTGCTGCGCGACCCCTCCCCCCCGGAAGTGACCGTGCCCGCCGGCATAGCCGGGCGGGCACGAGTCGCGATAGACCGGATGTTCGAGCTGGCCGCCTAGGCTCAGGGGCCCTCTTCTTCCTCCAGCCCCCAGACCACGCTCCTGTGCAGCCAGCCGGTAGCCTCGCCGTCGGTCACCTGCACCCAGTTGCCTTCGGTCTTTAGCAGCCTCATGGGGTAGCCCCGCTCCAGTACCCAGGCGACAGCCCCGCCCGGAGCCTCACGGAGATTTGCCTTTTCAGAGCTTACCGCCACGGTCCGCACTTTAGAGAGTATCGACCCGTGCACCCACCCTTCGTCGCCATCGTAGTCCCGGACATGCACCCACGCGCCGGTGCGGCCGAGGACCTCGAAAGGTGTGAAGCGCAGCACCCGCCAGAGCGTTTCGCTGGCGGATCCCGGCCCGCTTCGGACATTAGCCAGCTTGGAGGTTACGGAAAGCAGTTCCGCCGCCCCGGGCGAGGCCAGGGTCGTCATCATCGCCGCCATTATCGCCAGTATCCGCATATGTTTCATCCTCAGGAATAGTTTAGCGGCCCCGGGCGCACGGGGCAATGTCCTGCGTGTTAAATCTTTGTTAAATCCCGCGAGGCCCGGACGGCGTCTATTTTGTAACATAGGAGGCCATGAAGCCCGACCTAAGGGATCTGACGCGCGGGGAACTGGAGGAGAGTCTTTCCGCCTCGGGGGAGAAGCCGGTCCACGCCGCGGCGGTATTTTCTTCGCTGTACAGGGACGGGGCCCGCGCCTTCTCCTCCATGAGCCGTGTGCCCGCCCGCGTCAGGAGCCTGCTGGAGGTCTCTTTTTCCCTCTCCGGCCCAGCGGAGCCGGAGGTATTAGTCTCCCGCGCGGACGGCACGCGCAAGCTGCTCTTTTCTTTCCCGGGAGGCGCCCCGGCGGAGAGCGTGGTGCTGCCCGGCAAGGGCCGCCTCTCGGCCTGCCTCTCCTCCCAGTCGGGCTGCGCCTGCGGCTGCTCTTTCTGCGCCACCGGCGCGATGGGCCTGGTCCGCGACCTGCTCCCCTCCGAGATGACGGCCCAGTACGAGGCGTGCCTCCGCGCGGCGGGCGGCCCCCTGTCGAGCCTGGTCTTCATGGGCATGGGAGAGCCCTTTCTGAACTGGGATAATTTCAGGCGGGCGGTGCTGATACTTTCAGACGACGCCGGGCACGGTTTCCCGCAAAGCCGTATGACGGTGTCCACGGTCGGCGTGGTCCCGGTCATGAGGGGCCTGGCCGCCTCGGGCCTAAAGGTCAGGCTGGCGGTCTCGCTGGTGGCGGCGGACGAGAAGATGCGGGCGCGGCTGGTGCCGATGGAGGCCCGCTGGCCGCTGCGGGAAGTGGTCGAGGCCGCGCGCGCCTATTGCTCGGCCAGGCGCGCGCAGGTCTTTTTCGAGTACATCGTTTTCGACGGCGTCAACGATTCGGCGGATGACGCCCCGCGCCTGGCCCGGCTTATAAAGGATATCCCCTGCCGGCTTAACCTCATCCCCCACAACCCTCCGGGCGGGCCGGGCGCCGGGGTTACGCCGCGCGTGAAGGCTTTCCAGAAAGCCATGATGGCCGCCGGCGTCCGGACCTACCTGCGGCTGGAGAAGGGGCCGGACATTTCGGCCGCCTGCGGGCAACTGGCCGCCCGCCGCAGGCGCTGAGCCTTTTTGTATATTTTACCCATGTCCCGGCTCAGGATAGTGGTCCTTGACGCTAAGGAGGCGTTCGCCGCCCCGCTTACCGCGGCCCTTGAGGAGGATTTCGAGGTCTCCGTGGGGCACAGCGGCCTGCAGGGAATCGCCCTCTGCCTGGAAAACCCTCCCGCGGCGGCGGTCTCCGATATAGGGATGCCGGAACTCGACGGAATCCAGATGATAGGGGAGATGTCCAGGCGTCCGGACCTCGCCAGGATCCCGGTGATCATAGTCACGGCCACGCATTTCAACACCCGCAGCCGCAAGGACCTTTCCGGCTTCCCGCAGGGGAAGCGGATCCTTTCCAAGACGCAGAGCGTGGAGACTATAGCCGCGGAAGTGCGGGCCGTTATTTCGGAAGTCGGCGGGGCTTAGCCAGCGCGGCCAGGCAGATCAGGCGGTTGCGCTCCGGCAAAAGTCTTTCCCCGCCGAACCCGCCCCAGAAGGACAGCGGTTTAAACCCGGACCTTTCCAGCGCCGCCGGCGAGGCCGGGTTGTAGAAGGAATTCACGAAGAACCGCTTGTACCACTCGCGGGAGACTTTCATTTTTTCTTAGCGGCCGCTTTGCCCTCTCTGTGACGGGGCTCTTCTCCGGGCCGATGGGCCGCCCGGTCCCGGCGCTCCCGGCGGCCGGCCGTTATTCCCCCTCCAGGTTTATGACTTTCTTGTCCACGGACAGGGAATCGTCGTAAGGAGGAGGGGATTCCTTCTTGACGGTCGCGGCGGCAGGTTTTTTGGAGGCCGGCTTTTTTTTCTGGCCGGCCTTGCCTATGGGGTTGGCCTCGTCGTCGAGCCTGTAGGAGGATCCGGGGCCGTCCTGGCGGAACCGGTATCCAGACTCTTCCTTCTTCTTGGCCTTTTCTTTAGGGGCGGATTTTTTCCCGCCCGTCAGGGGCTCGGCTCCCCCGTCGAATTTATACTGGTTCGAATTCTGCGCTTTGAACTTGTAGCCGCCGCCCTTTCCCTTTTTCTTGTAAGTCTTTTTTTTCTCGGAAGATTCGGCGCCTTTTGTTTTTATGGTGATCTCTCTTTTTTTGTCGCCGCCCTTCTCCGCGAGTTCCAGTGTTTTGGCCTCGGCGGGTATCGACAGGTCCGCTTCCTCGGCCATGACGGGCAGCGTCAGCAGCACCGCGACCGCGGCCAGCGCCAGCTTTTTCATTTTTCCCCCTTCGCCCGCCGCTCGGCGGCCGTGACCGCCGCTTCCAGCAGGCAGGCTAGAG
>CAZVWK010000100.1:0-7776 GCA_964631475.1 uncultured Elusimicrobiaceae bacterium
CCGGCGTATCAGCGCCACGGGCGGCTTGCGGCCGCCCTGGGCCAGACTGCCGGCGGCCGCCAGCTTGAGCAGCAGGTCGCTCTCGGAGTCTTCCACTACGGCGGAAAGTTTTTCGAAGGCCTTCGAGTTCTTTATCCCCCCCAGGGCGGCGAGGGCCTTCACGCTTACGCTGGGGTTCTTGTCGGACGCGAGCGAGAGGATATCGGAGAGGGCCGCGTCCCTGCCCGGCGAGCAGGCGAGGGCGTCCAGGGCGGCCATCCTGACCCGCACCGAAGCCTCTCCGGCCAGCAGGTCGCGCAGGGGCTGCACCGAGCTTTGCGAGCATATCGAGGCCAGGGCGGAAGCCCCCGCGTAGCGTATGCCTTCGTCTGGGCTGGACAGGGCCTCCAGGAACTGGCCGAGCTCGTCGGCGTGGCCAAGCCGGGCGAGTTCCAGCGCGGCGGCATCTCGCACCTTGCCGAAATTATCGTTGCGCAGGGCGAAAAGGGCCTGCTCCGCTTTTTTGCCCCGCATCGCGGCCAGGGCCTGCACGGCGCGCGCGCGTATATTATTCTGGGAGATCATTTTAAGTTCCACCAGCGGTGAATTGGCGATGGTCCCCTGCGCTGGCTTGTCGTTTATGATCTCGTTCACGGTCCTGAGGCCGGAGGCGTCGCCCAGCTTCCACAGGGCCTCGGCGGCCGCTATCCGGACATGCTTGTCGGGGTCGGCGAGCGATTTCCTGAGGGTGGCCGCGGCGCCCTTGTTGCCGGTCTCCCCCATGACCCGGAGGGCCCGCTCGCGCACCTCGGAGTCGCGGTCCCCCAGGTGCGAAACGACGGTCTCCAGGGCCTTGCGGCCGATGGACCTGGCGTCTTCCGCGGCCGCGGGGGACGTCAAAAAAAGGCAGAGCGCCGTGACCAGCTGCGCGTTCATGGTAATATTATAAAAACCGCCCTTTTCATTATTGTTTACGAATTGTTACGTTTTTTTCGCGCCGGATCCGCCCGACCTGAACGTGGTTCCCACCCGGGGGATGCGCGGCGAGAAACATGAGGAGCTTTTTCCCCGAGCGCAGTGAGGGGACCGGCACTGCCGGACGGGCATGAATGTCAGAAGCGCTATGCGCCAGGGCCGAGCTCGTGCCTGGCCGACCGGAGCGAAGGTGCATCCCGGGAAAAGCGAACCGTGACGAGCGCCTGTCCCCGGGGGGAACCGTGCCCCCTGGAGGATTTGGCCACGGGTTCCCTCGTCGCCGCCGCTCCTCGGGCCCCGCGGCCCCGCCTCGCCGCTGCCGCCTGCCGGCTCGCGGCTCCGGCTTTCAAATCCTCCCGCGGACCAAACCATTGGTCCGCTCAGTGGGCCCGCAAACCGTGCCCCCTGGAGGATTTGAACCTCCAACCCTCTGCTCCGAAGGCAGATGCTCTATCCAATTGAGCTAAGGGGGCTCCGGTTGCCCGAACTCTTACTTTATTATAGAATTTATTTTTGCGGGGCACTAATCCCCGGCAGAAAACAGAACTTTTAAGGAGTTCCACTCATGGGCGGACATTCCCACTGGGCCGGCATAAAGCACAAGAAGGCCATAACGGACGCAAAAAAGGGTAAGGTCTTCACCAAAATCATCAAGGAAATAACCATCGCCGCGCGCCTGAGCGGCGGAGATCCCGCCCATAACCCTCGCCTGCGCAAGGCGATGGACGACGCCAAGGCGGCCAACATGCCCCTCGACAACGTCAAGCGGGCCGTCATGAAGGGCACCGGCCAGCTCCCCGGCGCCGTGTACGAGGACGTCATGTATGAAGGTTACGGCCCGGCCCAGATCGCGCTGATGATAGAGGCGACCACCGACAACAAGAACCGCGCCTTCAGCGAGATCCGCAAGATCGTCGAGGACTACGGCGGCAACCTCGGAGGCAGCGTGGCCTGGATGTTCGACAACAAAGGCTTCATAACCGTGCCCAAAGCGGGCCTCCAGGAGGACGCGCTGATGGAAGCGGCCATAGAGGCCGGCGCCGACGACGTCAGGAACGCCGAGGGCGACAATTACGAGGTCTTCACCGCGCCCCAGGACCTCGACAAGGTCAAGAGCGCGCTGGCCGCCAAGGGCATCGCCGCGGCCTCCGCTGAGGTCACTATGATTCCCAAGAACGAGGTCGAGGTGCCCGAGGAGAAGGCCAAGCAGGTCGTCGACCTGATGAACGACCTCGAGGACCACGAGGACGTGAAGAAGGTCTACTCCAACTTCAATATCCCCGACGCGATACTCGCCAATCTGGACCAGTGAAGATACTAGGCATAGACCCGGGGCTGGACCGCACGGGCTGGGCGCTGCTCGAACAGAGCGGCACCGGCCCGGGCCGGCTTCTCCGGGCCGGCCTGTTCCACACCGAGTCCGGCGAACCTCTCCACGCCCGGCTCTCCGGTCTCTACGATTCTTTCACGGAGCTCCTGGCCGAGGAAAAGCCGGACGAGTGCGCCATCGAGGAGGTCTTCTTCGCCAAGCGGGCGAAGACCCAGTCCGAGACGGTGCACGCGCGCGGCGTCATACTGCTGGCCTGCGCTCGCGCCGGCGTCCCCCCCGCCGGCTACAACCCCCGCTCCATAAAGCAGAACCTTGCCGGCAGCGGCTCGGCCGCCAAGCCACAGATGCAGCGCATGGTGCAGTTGATACTCGGGCTCGACAAGCCGCTCGAGCCCGACGACGTTTCGGACGCGGCGGCCATAGCGCTTTTCCACGCCCGCCGCGCGCCTTTCGAGCGGCTCGTCGCGGCGGGGAGGCGCAAATGATAGCCAGCCTGCGCGGCGCGGTGCAGTCCGTGGGCGGCGAGAGCGCCGTGATTGAGGCCGGGGGCGTCGGCTACGAGGTGTTTCTCTGCGGCCCCGACCTGGCCTCCCTTTCGGAAGGTCAGGATGCCTTCCTCCTGGTCTCGGAGTCCGCTTCCATGTACGGCGGCCCCGTCCTTTACGGCTTTCTTTCCGCCGAGCGCAAAGAGCTCTTCGAGCTCTTCCGCGAGGCCGTGCCCAATACCGGCGCCAAGAAGGCCCTGGAGTACCTGGGCAAGGCAGTGCGCTCGCTGCCCGAGTTCCGGTCCGCGGCCGCGGCAAAGGATATCAAGCTGCTTACCGGGATGTTCGGCTTCACGGCTAAAACGGCTGAAAAAATAGTCGACGCTCTCAAGCACAAGCTCCCCGCGGTCCCCGCCGCGGAGGCAAAGGGACCCGAAGGCGAGACCTACTCCCGGGCGGCCGGCGCCCTGGCCGCCCTCGGGTTCAAGTCCGCCGAGGTCCGTTCCGCCCTGGACGAAGTGCGCAGGGAAGGCGGCGCCGCTTCGGCCGAGGAACTGGTGCGCAAGGCGCTGAGGAAACTTTCGGGCGGACTATGACAAAAAGAGAGACCGTTTTTTCGGCCAAGCCCGATCGCGATGAGCTGCGCAGCGACGCGGCGCTGCGCCCCACCACCCTGCAGGAATTCGTAGGGCAGGACAAGGTGAAGGAGAATCTCGGCGTTTTCATCGAGGCTGCCCGCAAACGGAAAGAATCTCTCGACCATTGCCTTTTCTACTCCCCCCCGGGCCTGGGCAAGACCACGCTGGCCCATATCCTCGCCCGCGAGATGGGGGTCAACATCAAGGTTACTTCCGGCCCCGTTCTCTCCCGCCCCGGCGACCTGGCGGCCATGCTCACCACGGAACTGGCCGACGGCGACATTCTTTTCATCGACGAGATACACCGGCTTAACGCCGCGGTCGAGGAATCCCTCTACCCCGTCATGGAGGATTTCCTTTTCTTTATAAATACCGGCAAGGGGCCGGGCGCGACGACGCTCAAGATAACCACCCCCCGCGTAACCCTCGTCGGCGCCACCACCCGCAGCGGCCTGCTGACGGGCCCGCTGCGCGACCGCTTCGGTATAGTTTTCAACCTGGGCTTCTACGGTCCGGCGGAGCTCCAGAAGATAATAGCCCGTTCGGCCGCCATACTCGGCGTAAAGGCCACGCCGGAGGGCATAGCCGAGATAGCCTCGCGCTCGCGGGGCACGCCGCGCATAGCCAACCGCCTGCTGCGCCGCGCCCGCGATTACGCGCAGGTGAAAGGCACCGGCCTCATAGACCCGGCCATAACCGCCAAAGCCATGGAAGCCATGGAGATCGACGCCCAGGGCCTCGACGCGCTGGACCGCCGCCTTCTCTCGATCATCGCCGATAATTTTTCAGGCGGCCCGGTAGGCATCGATAATCTCGCCGTGGCGCTTTCGGAAGAGGCCGACACTCTCACCGACGTCATCGAGCCTTTCCTGATCCAGGCGGGGTTCCTGCAGCGCACGGCCCGCGGCCGGGTGCTCACGCAGAACGCCTACAGGCACCTCGGCTTCAATCCCCCATCGGATAAACTCTTCTAGGACGATGAGACTTAAGACCCTGGCACCAGCGCTGACGGCCGCCCTCCTGCTTTTCGAGTCGGCGCAGGCGGCCGAGATACGGGTGGGCATACGCCTTGGTGTCCCGAGTTTCCGGCTGCGCACCGACGGGCAGGTATTCGTCAGGGACCTGTCTTCCGGCCGCCGCTACCTGCTGGTGGAAAAGTCACCTTACGAGATAAATCCCGCCGGCGGTCTGGTGCGCGTGGCCGGCGAGACGCTGGGCCGGGAGATCAGCCTGGAGCCCAAGGACGGCGACTTGGGCATCAATATAAACGGCGTCTTCTACCGCGGCAGGCTAACCGTAAAGGTTACGCCGGAGCGCCTGCTTAACGTGGTCGAGCACCTGGACGTGGAGGATTACCTAGAGGGCGTGCTTCCAGTTGAGATGAGCCCCGGTTCGCCGCTGGAAGCGCTCAAGGCGCAGGCGGTGGCCTCGCGCAGCTACGCCATGAAAAGGCTCTCCCCCTCCCGCGACTACGACGTTACCGCCGACGTCAACAGCCAGGTCTATAACGGCCGCAACAACGTCAACGCCAGGATACGGACCGCTATCGAAAAGACACGCGGCCAGACGCTTACCTACAAGAGAAAGATAGTGACCGCCTATTTTCACGCCTGCTGCGGCGGGCACACCGCCAGTTCCACGGCCGCTTGGGGCGAGGACGTCTACAAGCCCCTTTACGGCGTCAAGGACCCATTCTGCTCGTCTTCGCGGCATTCCTCCTGGCAGCTCTATATCCCTGAGCGGGACCTGCTCTCCTTCATACAGAAACAGGGCTCTACTTCCCTGAGCCTGAAGAAGGTCCGCGTCGCGAAGACGGACAGGTCCGGCCGCGCGCTGCGCATCGCTTTCGACACCGAGAAGAAGACGCATTACGCCGAAGGCAGGGCTGTGCGTACGGCTTTCGGCAATTCCGATTTCCGCAGCACGCTTATCACCTCCGTAACGCCGACCTCCGGCGGCTGGCTGTTCAAGGGCCGGGGCTGGGGACACGGCGTCGGCATGTGCCAGGCGGGCGCGGCGGCCATGGCCAACAACGGTCGAGATTACAGGCGCATACTCCGCCACTACTATCCCGGCGCTTCCATCACGGTGATCAAATGACCCTAAAAAAATTCGACTCCCTCCCGATAGAGCCCCTCATCGCGCCCAGTCCCGCGGAGCCGAGGGATTCCTCCAGGCTCCTGCGGCTGGACCGCAATTCGGGGGCCCTGACGCACGCCATTTTCCGCGACCTTCCGGCATTCCTGAAGCCGGGCGACTGCCTGGTGCTTAACCGCAGCGCGGTCCGCAAGGCCCGCCTCCCCGCCCGCAAACTGACGGGCGGAAAAACCGAACTCCTCCTGGTCGCCCCTGTGGACGGGAGCCTGACGCGTTGGAAGGTCCTGGGGAGGAAACTCGCGCCCGGCGCCGCCCTGCTCCTGCCCGACGGGTCGAGCGCGGAAATAGAGGGCCGCACCGAAGACTCCTCTCTGCTGGTGCGGTTCTCGGTCCCGCTCTCCTCCGGGTGGCTGGACCGCCACGGGGAGGCCCCGCTGCCGGGTTACATCATCAATTCCCGCCGCCGTCGCGGTCTGCCGGAAGAGGGGCCGGATGACAAGACCCTCTACCAGACCGTCTACGCCAAGGAAGAGGGGTCCATAGCCGCCCCCACCGCCGGCTTTCATTTCACCCCGGAACTTCTGGCCAGGATCGAGGCCTACGGAGTGAATGTCGCCTATATCACTCTGCATGTCGGCTGGGGCACTTTCAGGCCCGTGCGGACTGAGAACCCCGCCGACCATGTCATGCTTCCGGAATCCTGCGAGGTGACCCCCGAGGCCGCGGACAAGATAAACGGCTGCCTCGCCGGCGGCGGCAGGGTCATAGCGGTGGGGACGTCCTCCATGCGCACGCTCGAGACGCTGGCCGCGGAGGACGGCCGGCTCTCCCCTGGCAAAGCCGACGCCTCCCTTTTTATATACCCCGGCCACCGGTTCAAAACCGCCGCGGGGTTCATCACCAATCTCCATGTCCCGGACTCCGCCCCTCTTTACATGACGGCCGCCTTCGCCGGCGAGGAAAAACTTTACGCCGCCTACGCCGAAGCGGTTAAAGAGAAGTACCGTTTCTACTCGTACGGCGACGCGATGCTGATAATCTGAAAGGACTCGATATGGAGTACTTCAAGATACTGCATAAAGAAAAGGACTCCCCCGCCAGGTGCGCGCTGGTCCACACCCGCGCCGGCGACGTCCACACCCCGGTCTTTATGCCCGTCGCCACCCAGGCCACCGTAAAGGCCGTCTCACAGGACGACCTCGTCTCACTGCAGACCGAATGCATCCTCTCCAACACCTACCACCTCTACCTGCGGCCGGGGCTGGAGGTCCTCCGCCAAGCGGGCGGGCTGCATAAGTTCATGAGCCACGCCGGGCCCATACTGACCGACTCCGGCGGTTTCCAGGTCTACAGTCTCAGCCGCCTGCGCAAGATCAGCGAGGAAGGAGTGAAGTTCAGTTCCCACATCGACGGCAGCCCGCACCTCTTCACGCCGGAGAAGGTCATAGACTGGCAGGCGGCCATCGGCTCGGACATCTGGACCTGCCTGGACGTCTGCGTCGAGAACCCGGCCGACTACGCCCACGCCCGCAAGGCGCTGGACCAGACCAAGCGCTGGGCCGAGCGCGCGCGCCGCCATTTCGACAAAGTGGCGAAGGATATGCCCCGCGAGAAAATGCCGCTTCTTTTCGGCATACTTCAGGGCTCCACCTATCCCGACCTGCGCGCCGAAGCCGCGCGCCACGCGGCGGAACTGGATTTCGACGGCTTCGCGCTCGGCGGGCTCTCGGTCGGCGAGACCAAGGCGCAGATGCGTTCGGCGCTGGCCGCCGTCATGGAGTCCCTGCCCAAGAACAAGCCCGTGTATTTCATGGGACTAGGGAGCCCCGAAGATATATGGGATTCGGTCGGCGCCGGAGTCGACATGTTCGACTGCGTCCTGCCCACCCGTTACGCGCGCCACGGCCAGGTCCTGGCCTCCGGGGGGCGCTATTACATCAAGAACGCGGCGCACCGCTTGGACGACCAGCCTCTGGACCCCGGCTGCGACTGCGAGGCCTGCCGCAAGTATTCCCGTTCCTATATCTCCCACCTCTTCAAGGCCGGCGAGATGCTGGCCCACCGCCTGATATCCATACACAACCTCCGCTTCCTTATCAACCAGACCCATGAAATGCGCCGGGCCATAAAGGAAGGACGCTTCGCATCCGCCCGCGAACGGTTCATGTCCAGCTACCTTTAATCAGGGGACACGATACCCGGTCAGGATGCGTGAGATAGCATTTTCTAATCCAAGAATGAGCCTGAAATCATCCGACGGTGCTCCGTCGTA
>CAZVWK010000101.1:0-5427 GCA_964631475.1 uncultured Elusimicrobiaceae bacterium
TTGCCCAGCAGGTTCTGGCGGAAGCGGCCCTGCTTGCCCTTGAGGATGTCGGAGATGGACTTTAGCGGGCGGTTCGCCGCGCCCAGGACCACCTTGCCGCGGGCGCCGTTCTCTATCAGGGCGTCGACGGCCTCCTGCAGCAGGCGCTTCTCGTTGTAGATCATGACCTGCGGCGCGCGCAGGGCCTCGATATGCTTGAGGCGGTTATTGCGGTTGATGATGCGGCGGTAGAGGTCGTTGAGGTCGGAGGTGGCGAAACGGCCGCCTTCTAGCGGGACCAGCGGCCGCAGGTCCGGCGGCAGCACGGGCAGGACGGTCATTATCATCCACTCGGGCCGGTTGCCGCTGTTCATGAAGCCCTCGAGTATCTTGAGGCGCTTGATGAGCTTGGAGCGGTCGGCGTCGGGCTTGGCGTCGGCCAGCTGCTTGTTTATCGCTTCCAGGTCCCTCTTGATGTCGATGCGCTCGAGCAGGGCGAGGATTGCGTTGGCGCCTATGCCCACCTTTATCTTGGGGAACTTGCGGCGCACCTCGTTGAGCTGGCTCTCGGTCAGCACTTCGCCGAGCTTGTACTCCACGCGGTTGGTGACGGAATCCTTGGTGTCGTCCAGCACTACGTAGGCGGCGTAATAGACGACCTTCTCGAGATCCGACGGCTTCATGTCGAGCAGGATGCCGATGCGGCTGGGGCTCTTGCGCAGGAACCAGATATGCGCGACGGGGCAGGCCAGCTCGATGTGGCCCATGCGCTCCCGGCGCACCTTGGCCTCGGTGACTTCCACGCCGCAGCGGTCGCAGACCACGCCCTTGAACTTGACCCAGCGGTACTTGCCGCAGGCGCACTCGTAGTCTTTGGAGGGTCCGAAGATGCGTTCGCAGAGCAGGCCGTCCCTTTCGGGCTTGAGCGTGCGGTAATTGATGGTCTCTGGCTTCTTGACCTCCCCGAACGACCAGTTGCGGATCTTCGCGGGGCTGGCTATGCCCAGTTTCATCCCGTTGAAGTCCCCGTAGTTTATCTCCTTGCGCTTCTTGGGCCTAGCTATTCCGAAAAGTCTGCTTGCCGCTTCGGTGATATTTTCCATGTTCTGGTCTCCGGTCCTTTTTCGCTTCTCTCAATATGTGGACCCCATGCCGCATGGTGTCCCCCGCTGACGCCGGGCCGCTCCCGGCCCCGTACCGCGCTGTTTAGCGCCTGGCTGCGGGCTCTACATCTCAGGCCTTCGAGGCCGTCTTCTTCTTGGTCTTTTCCTTGCCTTCCTCCACCTCGGCGGGGGCGGCGGCGGGGGGCGTAGCGTCACCGGTCTTGATCAGGTCCACGTCCAGCGCCAGGGCCTGCAGTTCCTTGACGAGCACCTTGAACGACTCGGGCACGCCGGGCTGGGGCGGGAAGTCTCCCTTGATTATGGCTTCGTACATTTTGGTGCGGCCGACGAAGTCGTCGGACTTGACCGTCAGCATCTCCTGCAGCATGTACGCCGCGCCGTAGCCTTCGAGCGCCCAGACTTCCATTTCGCCGAAGCGCTGGCCGCCGAACAGGGCCTTGCCGCCCAGCGGCTGCCTGGTGATGAGGCTGTAAGGGCCCGTGGAGCGGGCGTGCACCTTGTCTTCGACGAGGTGGATGAGTTTTAGGATGTAGAGATAGCCTATTGTGACCATCTCCTTGAAGGGCTCGCCGGTGCGGCCGTCGAAGAGGCGGATGCGGCAGTAATCGTCCGGCAGGTACTCCGGCGGCACGCCGTCCGCGATAAGCTTTTTCTTGGCCTCGCGAATCTGCCCTATGACCTCTTCCTCGCTGGCGCCGTCGAATACGGGGCAGACCATCTGGGTGTTAAGGTGATATCCCGCCCAGCCCAGCATCGTTTCCAGGATCTGGCCTATGTTCATGCGGGAGGGCACGCCCAGCGGCGAGAGCACCACGTCTATCGGGGTGCCGTCGGGCATATAGGGCATATCCTCTTTGGGCATGATCTTGGCTACCACGCCCTTGTTGCCGTGGCGGCCGGACAACTTGTCGCCCACCTGCAGGCGGCGCTTGAGCGCGATATAGACCTTGACGACCTTGTTGACGGTGACCGACAACTCGCCGGTCTGCTTCAGGAGCTCTTTCTCGCGGGCGTACTTGTCGCGGATCTTCTTCTCCATCAACTTGCAGAATTCCTCGATATCGGCGCCCTTCTTGGCCTCGACGGATTCCTTGCGGAAGTTCTTGAGGGCCTCGAGGTGCTGGCGCATCTCCTCGTTGATCTCCTCGACGCGCTGGCGCTCCTCGGGCTTGGTCAGCTTCTCGCGGCGCACGAACACGCGGGTGCCGATGATCTTGCCATTGACGCCCGGGGGCACGCGCAGCGAGGTGTCGGTCACGTCCTCGGCCTTCTTGCCGAAGATCACCTTGAGCAGGCGCTCCTCGGGGCTGAGCTGCTGCTCGCCCTTAGGCGAGACCTTGCAGACCAGGATGTCGCCAGGGCGCACGATGGTGGAGGGTACCACCACGCCGTCGGCGTCTATGTTCTCGAGGGCGTCGGATCCAACGTTGGGGATGTCGCGGGTGATTTCCTCGGGGCCGAGCTTGGTGTCGCGGGCCTCGACCTCGAACTCCTCTATGAAAATGGAGGTGAAGGCGTCCTCCTCCACCAGGCGCTCGCTGACCAGGATGGCGTCCTCGTAGTTATAGCCTTCCCAGCTCATGAACGCGACCAGCGCGTTCTTGCCCAGGGCCAGCTGGCCGTTGGCGGTGGCCGGGCCGTCGGCTATGATATCGCCCTTCTTTACGACGTCGCCGCTCTTGACTATCGGCACCTGGTTGACGCAGGTGTCCTGGTTGGAGCGACGGTACTTGATGAGGTGGTAGACGTCCGGCTCCTTGTAGTGATCCGGCTTTATCGCGATCATGTCGCCGGCGGCGTAGATTACCTTGCCGGAAGTGCGTGCGGTCACGCAGGCGCGGCTGTCGCGGGCGATGGCCAGTTCCATGCCGGTCGCCACCAGCGGCGCCTCGGTGAGGAGCAGCGGCACGGCCTGGCGCTGCATGTTCGAGCCCATCAGCGCGCGGTTGGCGTCGTCGTGCTCGAGGAACGGTATGCAGGCCGCCGAGATGGAGACCACCTGCATCGGAGAGACGTCCATGTAGCGGACCTTATCCGAGTCCACGAAAACATAGTCGTCCTTGATGCGGCCGTAAACCTGGTCGGTCGAGAAGCGGCCGGAATCGACCGGGGTGTTGGCCTGGCCGACGAAGATATCGTCTTCCCTGTTGGCCGTCAGGTATTCCACCTCGGAGGTCGGGCGCTTGCCAGAGACCCTGCGGTACGGGGTCTCGATAAGGCCGTACTGGTTGACCTTGGCGTAGGCCGCCAGCGAGACGATGAGGCCGATGTTGGCGCCTTCGGGCGTCTCGATGGGGCAGACGCGGCCGTAATGCGTGTAGTGCACGTCGCGGACCTCGAAGCCGGCGCGCTTGCGGTTAAGACCGCCCGGGCCGAGGGCCGAGAGGCGGCGCTTGTGCGTCAGCTCGGCCAGCGGGTTGATCTGGTCCATGAACTGGGAGAGCTGGCTGGTGCCGAAGAACTTGCGGATGATGGCCACCACCGGTGCCGCGTTGACCAGTTCGCGCGGCGTCTTCTTCTCCTCCTTGTTCATGCGGTCGCGTACGTTGCGGCCGATCTGGACGAGGGCGACGCGGATCTGGTTCTCCAGCAGTTCGCCGATGGAGCGCACGCGGCGGTTGCCCAGGTGGTCGATGTCGTCCACCTGGTACTGGAACTTCTCTCCCTCGTGGTCGAAACCCGCCGCGCCGGTATTGAGCGCCAGCAGGTACTGGATTGTGACGAGCACGTCCTCAATGGTAAGGTTGCGGACCTTCTCGCCGGGCGCCTTGAACTTCCTGTTCGCGCCGGCCAGCTGTTCGTAGAGGGGCTTGAGCTTGCGCTGGGCCTTGTAGCGGCCGACCAGGGAGAAGTCGTAGCGGCGCAGGCTCTTGTAGAGGATGGTGTCGAGGTAATCCTCGGCCTGCTCCTTGACTATGAAGTCCTGGCCGCGCATCTTCTTGTAGATCTCGTGGCGGGCGTCGGAGGCGCTCTTGGGCTGGCTCTTGGCCTCGAGGGCCAGGATGATGCCCGGGTTGTCGTCCTTCGGGTTCCCCTTGATGAGGCGGACGGTCTTTATCTTGCGGTCGAGCAGGTGCTTGAAGGTCTTGTCGTCTATCGGGGCGACCTTGTCCTCCAGGTTGAGCACGACCTCACCGGTCGCCTTGTCCACGATGTCCTCGATAGCGTACTTGCCGATCACGGCGGAGGCGTTGTCCTGGCTGACGGCGACCTCCTCGGCCTCGTAGAAGATGTTCAGTATCTCGGAATTGGTCTCGATGCCGGAGGCCTTGAGGAAGGTGGTGGCCAGGATCTTCTTCTTGCGGTCCAGGCGCACCCAGAGCACGTTGTCCAGGTCGAACTCGAACTCGACCCAGGCGCCGCGGTAGGGGATGATGCGGGCGAAGTGCAGCGGCTTGCCGAGCACCGACTGCTTCTTCTCCTCGTCGTCCTCGAAAATGATGCCGGGGGAGCGGTGCAGCTGGCTGACCACTATGCGCTCCGCGCCGTTGAAAATGAATGACCCGTTGTCGGTCATCAGGGGCAGGTCGCAAAGGGTCACATCCTGCTCGGTGACCTGCTTGAGCTTGCCGCTGGCCTGTTTTTCGCTGAGCGACATCCAGACGCGCAGCGGAGAGGCGTAGGTGCCGCCGCGGGTCAGGGCCTCCTCGGGGCTGTGGTACTTGGGGTCGCCGAGTTCGTACTTGACGAAATCTAGCTGCATCGAACCGTCGGCTGATTCGACGGGGAATACGTCCACGAAAGAGGCCTGCAGGCCCTGGATCTTGCGCTCCTCCGGGTCGGTGTCGAGCTGCAGGAACCAGTCGAAAGACTGCTTCTGCATATCGAGCAGGTCGGGGGCCTTGAGGATCTGGGGTATTTTGGAAAAGTCCTTGGTTTTCATGGTCACCTCATTTCCGCGGATGAAAAAAAGGCCGGTCCGGAGGGCCTGTCGGCCCCCGGGCTGCGGCTTAACCTGCTAAGTTTCCGTTCTCTATGTGCAGACTAGGGTTCCTGGCACTGCTTGGCTGCGGGTTCCGGTGCACAGACTCCGCCGCCCGCCACTCGGGGCGGACGGCGGGGTCCGTTCGCTTCTGAATGGAACCGCTTACTTCAGTTCGACCGCGGCGCCGGCCTCTTCGAGCTTCTTCTTCATCTCGTCGGCGGCTTTCTTGTCGACGTTCTCTTTCACGTTCTTGGGCGCGCCCTCTACCAGGTCCTTGGACTCCTTGAGTCCCAGGCCGGTCAGTTCGCGCACGACCTTGATGACGCCGATCTTCTTGGCGGTGTCGACGACGGCTTTGAGCACGACGGTAAACTCGGTCTTCTCCTCGGCCGCGGCGCC
>CAZVWK010000101.1:5475-7666 GCA_964631475.1 uncultured Elusimicrobiaceae bacterium
GGGCGGCCTTCACGCCGAACTTCTCTTCGATCCCCTTCACGAGGTCGGAAAGTTCCATTATCGTCATGCTGCCGATCGCTTCTATCAGCTGGTCTTTGCTCATGGTTGCCATTTCAGGGCTCCTTTTGCCGCCCGGAGGCGGTTTCTTTAGTAGCCCCCCCCGCTTTGAGGGCGGAGGGGTTTATCCCATTTGCTTTGCAAGGTGCCGCTAAACGAGCTATGCCCATCGAGCGGCCATTGACTGGCGGGACTACCAGGATTTACTGCAAAACTATGCTGATGCCGCAACAGGCGCTACGCGTATCAGGCGGCCAAATTTTCAGAGACGGCAAAACGCAGGCGTGAGGAGTGTGGAAAGACCGCACTTCATCGACTTCTGCGTTAAAAAAACGGTGGTACGGCTCAGGCGCCCTGCGCCGGGGTTTCAGGAGCCGCGGCAGGAGCGCCGCCGGCCTTTTCTTTCTGCTCTTTCAGGGAATCCAGCACCCAGCGTATCTGGGCCACGCTGGAATACAGCGTGCCGGCCAGCTGGGTCAGCAGCTCCGTCTTGGAGCCTATCTTGGAAAGCTTCTCGATGTCGGCGGGGGTGAGCCAGTTCTTATCGTAGAAACCGCCCTTAACCTTGAGGGCCGGGTTCTCCTTGGCGAAGAGCATCAGCTCCTTGGCGACCCGGGTCACTTCCTCATGGTCCCCCAGTGTGACCACGGCGGTCGGCCCCTTGGTTACGGAGACGTCGGAGGGCTTCAGGGAGGCGTTCGCAAGAGCGTGCGAGATGATGGTGTTGCGGGTGACGGTGAACCTTGACTTGGAGGCGCGGAGCTTGTCGCGGAGAACGTTGAGGTTCTCGAACTTAAGGCCCTGGAAGGCGGCAAAAAAGACGTCTGACGCCTTTAAATCGGCGCCGAGCTTTTTAGCCGCTTCAACCTTGTCGTTCTTGGAGTATTTCATTTGGTTTACCGTCTGAAAAAATCTTTTCCGTTCTTTGACTACCCCCGCGATCTATAAGACCGGCAGCGACCTACTCTCCCAACACCGAGTTGGGTGTTAGTACCATCGGCCCTGGAGCCCTTAACTGCCGTGTTCGGAATGGGAACGGGTGTAACCTCTCCGGAATAGCCACCGGTCTTATAAATAGCGGGGATTTAAGCGCAGCCCGTTAGGGCTTAAAAGCCAAGAAGTAGCATACTGCATTAGTGCGTTATTGGATTAGAAAATAAGGCCAAGCCGCACGGCCGATTAGTACTGGTTAGCTTAACATATTACTATGCTTACACACCCAGCCTATCAACCCGGTAGTCTTCCGGGGGCCTTCTGGGACTTACGTCCAGGGAAACCTTATCTTGGGGCGGGTTTCACGCTTAGATGCTTTCAGCGTTTATCCCTACCGAACACCGCTACCCAGCTTATGCCGTTGGCACGACAGCTGGTATACGGGAGGTTCGTCCAACCAGGTCCTCTCGTACTGTGGTCAGCTCCCCTCAAGTTTCCTGCGCGCATATCAGATAGAGACCGTACTGTCTCACGACGTACTGAACCCAGCTCACGTACCGCTTTAATGGGCGAACAGCCCAACCCTTCCCACCTGCTTCAGCGGGAGGATGCGATGAGCCGACATCGAGGTGCCAAACCGGGTCGTCGATGTGGACTCTTGGACCCGATCAGCCTGTTATCCCCGGGGTAGCTTTTATCCGTTGAGCGATGGCCCTCCCACGAGGTACCACCGGATCACTATGACCTACTTTCGTACCTGCTCGGCCCGTCGGCCTCGCAGTCAAGCTCCCTTCTACCATTGCGCTCGACAGGCGATTTCTATTCGCCCTGAGGGAACCTTGGTACGCCTCCGTTACTCTTTAGGAGGCGACCGCCCCAGTCAAACTGCCCACCTGCCAATGTCCCTCTGCCGGATGACGGCTCGAGGTTAGAATCACAGTTCCAAAAGGGTGGTATTTCACGGTTGCCTCCGCCAGGGCCAAAACCCTGACATCACCGGCTCCCACCTATTCTACGCATTTAAAACCGTAATCCAATGACAAGATACAGTAAAGCTCCACGGGGTCTTTTCGTCTAGATACGCGCAGCAAGCGTCTTCACTTGCACCACAATTTCGCCGAGCCCTACGTTGAGACAGCGGAATCTTTGTTATGCCATTCGTGCAGGTCGGAACTTACCCGACAAGGAATTTCGCTACCTT
>CAZVWK010000102.1:0-7617 GCA_964631475.1 uncultured Elusimicrobiaceae bacterium
CTGCCCGGAGCGGCGCGCGGACATAAGGTCCTGGGATCCGTCCGCCCGCTCGGTCCTTGTCTGTCTTTTCCCCTACTGGAACTCCGCGCTGGAAAAGCGTTTCGAAGCTCTGCAGCCGCCGGACCCGGAGGCTTTCCTCCGCGGCGCCGGCCGCAAAAAAATAAATCTCCCGCTGCTGGAGCGGATCAGGTCGTCCGGCGCGAAACCGAAGATATCGCGTTACGCCCTTTCCCGCGACTACCATTCTTCGGTAAGGGCGGCGCTGGAGTCCGTCCTTTCCGCCGCCGCCGGTCTTTTCCCGGGGCTCGAGGGTAAGGTCTTCTGCGACACCTCTCCGGTCATGGAGAAGCCGCTGGCCGCCGCCGCGGGCCTGGGCTGGCAGGGCCGCAACACTTTGCTGCTCAACTCCCGCCTGGGGAGCTGGTTCTTTATCGGGGGCTTAACGCTCAGCATGGAGTTTCCCGCGGATACGCCCCCGGAATATCCCGGCTGCGGCTCCTGCCGCGAATGCGAGCGGGCCTGCCCGGCTGGCGCTCTTTCGGGCGGCCGGCTGGACATATCGAAATGTCTTTCCTGGCATAACACGATGGAGACCGCCGGCGGACCTTTCGCCGGAGAGCGGAACGGGGACGCCATGTCCAATGGCGTCCCCGGCCGCTGGGGCTACGGCTGCGACGAATGCCAGAAAAAATGCCCCTTCAACGAAGGGGCATCGGGAGCGGTCCCGGGTTTCCTGGTCCCGCTCAGGCCTTAGGAGTCAGCGCGGTCTTTACCGCCTCCATGAAATCGTCCGTGTTGAACGGCTTGGTCATGAAGGCCGAGACCTGCGTGAAGCGCTGGAACATCGTGCGCGAAGGCTCGAGCGCGGAGAGGACTATTATCGGGATGTTCTGGGTGTCGGCGTCCTCGGTGATCTGGTTGGTGAGGGAGTAGCCGTCGACGCCGGGCAGCATGACGTCCAGGATGAGCAGCGCCGGCTTGAAGCTCTTGAGCGTGTCCATCACGTCGCGGCCGTTGTCGCAGACCTTGACCTCGTGGCCGAGCGACTCCAGCGTGTACTGCACCAGGCTGGAGATCTCGGGATCGTCGTCTACCGCAAGTATTTTCGCCATAACCCTCCACTCCTTACCGGGGAAAAGTTTAACACATAGGCGGCGGACCGGTCAAATTCAGCGAAGCGATTTCAGTAAAGCAGCCATTTCGCGCGCGACTTGGCGAAACCCCGGCTTTCTTCCCGGTACCGCTTCAGCACTCCGGCGGCCGGTCCGCCCTTCTCCAGCGCGGAACCCAGCAGGCCGCTGCCGGTCATCTTGCGCAGCTCGGCGGGCCTGTAGGAGAACCCGTCCGGATGGTTCTTTTTCAGCAGTGAAGCGGCGTGCACGAAGATATCCAGCGAGCGCAGGGCGCGGCGGTCGGTTATCATCACCTCCACCCCGCCGCATTCCTTTCCCGCGTGCACATCGGAAGCCGGCGTCTTCCTGGCGGCCCTGAAAGAGGCGCCGGGCAGGCCCGCCTCGTTAAGCCCGGCGGCCAGTTTTTCCCCGTCCAGCCAGGGCGCGCCGAACCAGGTGAACGGCGACTCCGTGCCGCGGCCGACGGAAAGGTTGGTGCTTTCAAAACAGCCGACGCCGGGGTAGAGCAGTTGCGCCTCCACGCTGCGCAGATTGGGGGAGGGATTGGTCCAGAGCAGGCCGGTCTGGTCGAAGAACATGTCGCGCCGCCAGTTCTCCATACGCACGACCGCGAGAGAGAGTTCCAGCCCCATCCTGTCCTTGTGGAACAGCGCCATCTCGCCGGGCGTGAAGCCGTGGCGCGTGGGCACGCGGAAGTAGGCGGTGAAGGCCTTTATGTCCGGCTCCAGCAGGGGGCCTTCGACTATATGGCCGCCGACGGGGTTAGGGCGGTCAAGCACCATGAATGCCACGCCGGCCCGCGCCGCCTCCTCCATCGCGTAGCCCATCGTGGTCAGGTAGGTGTAGAAGCGCGCGCCCACGTCCTGTATGTCGAAGACCAGAACGTCAAGGCCGGCCAGCTGTTCCGGGGAGGGCCGCATGTTCCTGCCGTAGAGACTGTAGATGGGGACGCCGGTGAGCGTATCTGAAGAATGGTCGACGTGGGCGCCGTGGTCGGCGGTGCCGCGGAAGCCGTGCTCCGGCGCGAAGATGGCGGCCAGCCTGACCCCGGCATCGTGCAGCAGGTCCGCCGCGTGGCGGCCCTGTAGGTTTATGGCCGTGTGATTGGTGATGAGTCCGACCCGCTTGCCTTTGAGCGCGGCGAAGCCTTCGCGCTCAAGGACGTCCAGGCCGCTGAGCGTCAGCTGCGCCGCGGCGGCCGGCATCGCCAGGCCGGCCAGCAGGGCGAGGGCCGCCGCTTTCCTCACAGCCCGTCCTTGAGCACCAGAAAGTGCATCGTGCCGGTGTCCCAGAGCTTGAAAGCGAAACTGCGGGCCTTTTTGCCTTTGCCCGCGAAGAAGTCTATGCGGCCGGGGCCCTTGATGGCGCCGCCGGTGTCCTGGACGAAGACGAACCTGGAGTCCTCTTTTTTGCCTTTCATCTCGCCGTCGTCCGTAACGTCGGGCACGGTCGCGCGCATCAAGGCCAGCGTGCCCATCGGGAACAGGTTATTGTCCGCTGCCACCGAGCGCCAGCCGACCAGCGGCAGGCCATAGGTGCCGTCCGGCCCCTCGTCGGGATCGGTTATCTCCTGCAGGCGGAAGAAGGTGTAGCGGCGGTTGACCGTCATTATCGCCCGCTCCTTGTCCGGGTTCTTCGCTATGTATTCCTTGCCCTTCTCGTGGCTGAGGCCTTCGCGGGTGAGCGCGCCGGACTCTACCAGGGCCGTCAGCCAGCCCTTGAACTTCAGACTGTTGGTCGCGGCGAACAGCGCCTTTATCTCCTTGCCGTCGGGATAGACCAGCCGGCCGGAGCCTTCGATGTGCAGGTCCATTATGTCGGCGCGGTTGGTGAACCAGGCCAGTTCCAGCCCCTTGCCGTCCAGCGCGCCGCGGAAGTCGATGGCGTCGCGGTCTAGGTAGGGCACCAGCTGGGTCCCCTTCATCATGCCGGTCAGCTTCTCGCCCCTGAACTTCTCGTTGAACTCCTCCAAGTTGATGCTGACCATATCCGGCGGCTTGGCGTATATAGGGTATTTGTATTCACCGGTCTTTACGGGACTCGCCTCCAGCGTGGGCTCGTAGTAGGAGCTGAAGACCACCGTGCCGGTGGAGTCGCGCCCCGACATCTGGTAGACGTCGAAGCGCTCCCTGACCAGCCGGTCCAGATCCTCCGGGGTCCCGGCGACATCCAGCAGCCGCAGGAACTCCGCCGAGGAGTCTTCCAGCTCTTTCTTGCCGACCTTGCGGCCGTCGAAATCGTAGGCTATGGCCGAAGAGCTCAGCCTCCGCGCGTATTTCAGGTTGAGCTCGGCGGCTTTGCGCAGTTCCTTCCAGGAGTCGCGGTCGGCGAAAGAGGGATAGTTCTCCGGCGCCACTTTGAACACGGCCTTTGCTTCCGCGGGTTTTACGGGGATCTCCGGGCAGGGCGGGCAGGCGGGGGAGGGGGGGCAGCCGGGCGGCGCTTCCGTCGCCTGCCTGGGAGCCGTGGAGCAGCCGGAAGCCGTGACGGCGAAAACAAGGGCCAGAAGCGTTTTTTTCATCGGGTATCTCCCTGTGTATACAAAGTCAATTCCGCGCCGGGTCGCCGGCGCGCGGCGGCCGTCGGCAAGCCCCGGACGCCGGTCTCCATTATCCCAAAAACCGCCTGTTGACACAAGGCGAGCATATCTAATAAACTTCCCCCCTATGAGGAAACACATATTTTCAGCCTGTTTCGTTCTGGCCCTGCCCGCCCTTTCGCCGGCCCAGGAAGCCAAGATTCTCAGCCTCGCCGGTTCCGTAGAGGCGAAGACCGACAGGGGTTCCGACTGGATCCCCGCCGCCAAGGATATGCAGATATCCGAGGGCGGGGCCGTCCGCACGGGGGCGGACGGGGCCGCCGTCCTGCTGATGCCGAACAAGTCCAGGATCTGGCTCAAGGAAAGTTCCGGCCTCGAGGTAGAGCAGCGCAAGACGCTGGCCAGTCGGCTCTCGCTGCTTTTCGGCAACATGAAGGTGCGCGTGCCGCACCTGATGCGCAAGGAGCGCTTCGAGGTCCGCACCCCGGCCGCCGTCTGCGCCGTGCGCGGCACCGAGTTCACCGTGGACACCAGCGCCGAGGGCGCCATGGAACTGAAGGTGCTTTACGGGGAAGTCAAGCTCAATTTCACGGTCCCGCCGGTCAAAGGCGAGGCCGAAGTCTATGTTCCGCAGGGACACTTCCTCAAACTGGACGAGAAGGGCAAGCCCGCGAAGCAGACCCTGCTGACCAGGGAGCAGGAGTACCGTGCGCTCGAGAACTGGAACCCGGGCCTGGACCCCGAGGAGCGGATGGCCGAGATAGTGGAGAAGTTGAACTCCCGCGCGCAGATAAAAGAGTTCGCCAAGGTCACCACCGGCGCCGAGCAGCAGGTGAAGGCTTTCATCAACACGGCCAAGGAAAGCGACCTGGAGGCGGGCCGCACGCTCAACGACGTGCACGGCAACCTGGTGCGCGTGGAGCAGCGCCTGATACGGCCCGACCCGCAGACGCTGCAGTTCTTCAATATCGTGAAGCGGCCGACCTATAAGGACTACGCCTACTCTTCCGCGGCTGCCGCCCGGATTGACGGGCATGGTACCAGTTTCGGCTTCGCCTATAACGGTACCGCCGTGACGGACCGGCTGGATATGTTCCAGGTCAACCTGGTCTTCGACAGGGCCCTGCCGCAGCGCATAGAGGAATGGCCTTCTTTCTTCAACGACAACACCATAAAGCCATCCTATATGACCACGGTGGCGGCCAACCGGACGGACCAGTCCGATATCTTTTTCGTGGCCGAAGGCTGGCGGTATGAAGCCGCGCGGGATGAGCTAATAAATAACGCCGCCGTGGTAGGCGCCGCCCCCGGCAACGACGAGGATGTCATAATCACCGGCGTTCTTTCCGGCGCTAACGCTGTAGCCGGACTGAACAAAATATCCAAATTGGAAGTCACCGATGACGGAGCCGTGGCCGGAGCCCTTAACTACATCGGAACGGACCTGGCCGGGCGCGTAGGAGTGACGAACGGACGCGTCGTCTGGGCCCAGCGCGAAACTTCCGGGGGGAACCTGGTCGCAGGCTACGACAAGGACGCCAACGATGTGGGCAGCGACCAGATGTGGAAGTTCTCCGCCGAGCCCTACCTTATAGGCGGGCTCGGGGATAAGATATGGCTGGCCCGGGAGTCATATGTGATCGGCAACGGCGGCGATATCCGCAACACCGCCGATTTCACCAGCTCCGGCTCCGACCCGTTCACTCTCCTTAAGGAAAATGCGGCGCAGGTCCTGATGTACATAAAACAGGACAGCGCCGGCGCCGTTAACCACGCGAGCGATTACGCCTTCGGGGTGGCGAATACACGGAACATAGACATAGTCTTCATCCCCGACCTGGCCGTGGCCGCGATACAGCGCATGCTGCCGGCCATCACCGAGCTGGGGAACTAAATGACAAGGGGATTTGAGAACATGAAAAGGATTATCCTGATGACGGCCTGCCTCGGCTTATTCGCCGGGCAGGCGCGCGCCGGCGTGGACTGGGAGTCCAAGGGGATGCAGATTGCCGGCGAGATACTGGCCAACCCGGCCGCCTTCCTCTACGAGTTCCAGCAGGACCTGGAGGCCACCACCCCGCTGCCGCCCGGCAAGCGCTTCGGCTTCCAGACCGGCCTCTGGGGCGGCGCGCTGCCCACCATAGGCGTCATGCCCAGCCTGTCGGGCAAGTTCAGGCTGCACGGCGAGGGGCGCCTCGCCCCCGGCCTTCCGCAGTTGGACCTGCTGGGCGGCTACTGGAACTCGCCGCTGGCCGGCAAGGCCGCCGACTCCTCGGACGATATCACCGACACCAAGTTCAACGGCCATTACTACGGCTTCCTGCTGAGCTCCTCGGTCAGCCCGCGCGTGCGCACCTTCTGGGGCTTCAAGAAGTCGCAGCTGAAAGCCAAGATAAGCATGGCCCCCACGGCCGATATAAAGTTGCTCGGCACGCCGGTCAACGATATAGACACCGGCTTCGAGGACGCCTTCTTCGTCGTCGGACTCGAGTCGCCCAGGAGCCTTAACAAGCTCTGGAGCATACAGCTAAACTACGGCATGGACACGCAGACCATCGCCTCCAAGGTAAGCTGGTACGGCAAGTACTTCGAGCTGGGCCTCAACATCTATCCGGAGGGCGTCTTCGTCGTCCACCCGGTCTGGAACTTCCACCTTAATTTCTGAGGAATATGATGAAAAAACTCACGCTTATTCTGGCGATAACGGCGGGGCTGGCCGGCCGGCTGTCGGCGGCCACCGCCGAAAGTTCCAAGATCTTCACGCCTTTCTTCGACATGACCCTGTCAGAGAACGGATATCTGCCCAGCGAAGGGAACCTGTTCAGCGGCGGCCACATCAACACGCAGGTCGGCCTGCTGGCGAAGATAACGGAGAAGGATCAGGTCTTCGGCCTTTACAACTTCAACTACGGCGGCCCCGGCTTCGCCCCGCAGGACACGCGGCAGTTCACGGACCGCTCGCTGACGCACGGCTTCAACTTCGAATACCGCCGTTCGCTGGGCAGCAGGTTCCGCGTCAGGCCGGGTGTCAGCTTCTCCAAGGATTACACCCGCTCGGGCGCCAACGAGGCCTGGGACCAGGGGCTCTACAATACGGAGTCGAAGGGCCTGCAACTCGCCGTAGACTACAGCTTCGACTCCGAGCGCAACGGCTTCGTGACGGCGCAGGTGTTGACCCGCGACATAGAGTTCCCCAACTACACGGACTTGTTCCAGGAGTTCATGAACGCCAGCGCCACCTCCGAGCTGTCCGGCGGCCAGCAGGACCAGCGGCTTACCCGGGTCTCGCTGCGGCCCAACTGGAACAAGTTCTTCGGCGGGGTCACCCTGACCACGCAGAAGTACAAGAACCAGCGGGTCGTGAGCGCGTCCGGCGCTTACTCCGACGAGAAGCAGAAAGACTCCAGCACCGCCCTAGACTTCGGCTTCCATCACCGGCTCTGGATATTCGAGCTGTACCCGACCGTTTCTTACACGGTCCGGGATTCGAACCAGAATTATATGCGCTATAAGACCATAGGCGCGACCGGGCCGGCCACCGACCCTTCAGGCGATATCTACTTCATGGCCGACAACTACTCCTTCAACGAACTCGCCTTCGTGGTGCCGGTGGACCTGAATATCACCAGCAAGTGGGCCATAGGCGGCGCGATGAGCGTGGTGAAGCGCAACTACGAGGGCCGGCTGCGCCGCGACGCCAGCAACAACTATGTCCCCGGCGAGAAGCAGGAGAACACCATGACCACGCTGACCGGCTCCATCCGCAAGCGGATAAACGACGTGGCCATGGTCCGCCTGTCGTATTCGCTGGTCGTGGCCAGCTCGAACAACGAGTTCGAGCAGTACATGCCCTACAACTACACGGGCAACAGCTTCGGCATCTCCTACCAGTTGTCCTACTGACGGGGCCTCCCGTCCATGGAAAGGCCCGGCCCCCGCCGGGCC
>CAZVWK010000103.1:0-6209 GCA_964631475.1 uncultured Elusimicrobiaceae bacterium
GGACCTACGACGTGCACACCCGCTTCGAGTACACCTTCCAGCACAAGGACTACCGCAACAAGCTGCGCGACGACGCCTTCGTCAAGCAGTGCGGCAAGAAGCCCGGCCTGCTGGACATAGCTGTGGCCCCCCCGAATGGGATCAAGGCCGCCGCTTAGGCCCGGACCAGACGAAGAGCGCCTTGCGGGCCTCGGTCCGCTGGCGCACGCTACCGCCGGGGAACAGCTTTTTAAGCAGTTCCCCGGCTTCTTTTTTACGGAAACGGACGCCGTTGATCTCGATATGGGCCCGCGCCTCGCGCAGGGCTTTTCCCAGCGGCTCTTCCCGCCGCCAGGCTTCCCTGAAAACTTTTTTGCGGAAGCGGCGTCCCAGCGCCTTCAGCGAACGCTCTACGCGCGAGGCTCCTTCGGGAGAGAGGTAGGGCAGGCCGTGCAGGCTGAAGACGGCTTCCATAACGGGGTTCTTTCTCGCCCCGTACCAGCCCACGTAGGCGCACTTTTCGGCGCAGGCTTCCATCTTGAGAATCTCGGCGGGGGTGCCGACGGCCGAGGTCATGGAAGCGACAGCCAGTCCGAAGCGTCCTTTGAGCCCGGCGGCCGAAAATATTTTCCAGTCGGCCCGCAGGCCCTTCACGTTCCGCAACCCCGCGGCGGCGGCCTCCTTCCGCATGCGGGCCAGCATCCTGGGCGAGAGGTCGGTCCCGGTCACCCGGCGGGCGGCCGGCGCCATGGCCAGGGCGAAAAGTCCGGTGCCGCAGCCTATATCTAGGACGTCCAGGCCTCTCCACTCCGCGCCCAGGCGGCGCATCATGGCGAGCGTCCTGCGGGTCGCCTTGAGGGCGCCGGGCGCCAGCGGGGAAGGGTACCCCTCCGCCTTGCGGTCCCAGAAAAGCCTGGCGCCCCGGTCCTTTTTATCCCCGGCCATATAAGGAGATTATACAAAGGCCGGCCGCTGTCGCGCCGGCCCCGCATAATTTGTTAGAATTTTTCGGATGAAAGCCCGGAATCTTCTGTTCTTCGGCATACCGTCCATCGTCCTGCTGGTCGCGGGGACCTTCGTCCTGGGCATCTTCCTCATAAAGTGGTTCTGGATGTGGACCATACCGGAACTTTTCCCGGGCGCCGTGGCGTCGGGCGCCGTGGCGGAGCATATCTCTTGGTGGACGGCGCTTAAGCTTTCCGTGCTGGTGGCCCTGCTGGCCGCCATTACCAACGTCTCAAAACGATAGGGCCGCGCGGCGGCCCGAGGGGTTCGGGGTTGAGAAAGACATTTTTTTTCGCGGCTGCAATAGCCGTCTTTGCCTCGCTGCAGGCCTGCTCCAGGCCCGTGGACCGGGAGGCCTCGGCCCGGACCATAGTGGTCTGGGAGCAGGAGGACGCGCAGGTCGCGCCCTACATAGACGCCGTCTTCGCCGCCTTCATGGCACTGCCCGGCAACGAGGGCATAGAGATAGTCCGCAGCCATTACCAGCCGGAGGACCTGCGCCAGCAGTTCCAGGCCGCCTCGCTGGCCGGCGTTCCGCCGGACCTCATCCTCTCCCCCTCCGACGCCGCCGGCGTTTACGCCGTCTCCGGCTTCATCAGGCCGCTCGACGGCCTCTTCGACTTCTCCAGGTTTAACGAGGCCGTCGTGGACGCCATTACCCTGGACGGGCATGTCTGGGGGGTGCCGGTCTCCAACGGCAATCACCTGATGCTTTTCTTCAACCGGAAGTATTCCCCCGAGGCGCCCGCAACCACCGACGAACTTTTTAAATTCTGCCGCGAGCGGGCCCCGGCCTTCAAACTGGACTACTGCATAGCTTTCGACATGGGCGAGCCGTTCTGGCTGATGCCCTGGCTGGGCGCCTTCGGCGGGTGGCCGCTGGACAACAAGACCCCCACGCTGGACACGCCGGCGATGCTCGCCGCCATAAATTTCTATCTCGACCTCAAGTACGCGAAGAAGGCCGTGCCCCCGGAATGCGACTATAACTGCATGGATTCGCTCTTCAAGGAGCGCAAGGCCGCCTTCATCATAAACGGAGACTGGGCCATCTCCACCTACGCCAACCTGCTGGGCCGGGACCTGGGCGTGGCGGTCATTCCGCGTCTCTCAGCCACCGGCCGCTGGCCATCGCCGATGGTCAGCGGCAAGTATTTCCTCTTCAGCAGCGAGGTCCCGGCGGAGAAAATGCCTCTGCTCAAGTCCCTCGTCGAGTTCTACGTTTCCAAACCCAACCAGGTGAAGCAGTACGTCGAGCTCAAGCGCCTGCCGGCGCTCAAGGCGGCCGCCTCGGCCCCGGAGATAGTTTCCGACCCCATCTCCAGGGCCTCGATGGACCAGATCGTCAAGGGCAGGCCGATGCCGATGGCCACCGAGATGCGCGCGATCTGGGACACCGCCCGCAATTACATGGGCCTGGCCACCACTAAAAAAATGAGCCCCGAAGAGGCGGTACGCAAGATGCAGCAGAACGTCGAGAAGAAGGTCTCGGAGATGAACCGCTGATGGAACTGCTCTCCTCTCTTTACGAAGTGGCCTGGTTCGTGTTCGTGGTGGCGGCCGGCATCGCCGTCCTCGAGGGCTATTTCTACTACCACTTCAAGTTCCACAACCGGCCCTGGTTCTTCTGGGCCGGCCTAGCCGGTTTCCCCCTGCTGGCCTGGCTGGGCCTGGGCGCCGCCGGGCTGGGCAAGGAGGGCCTCTTCGCCTGGCTTTTCGCCACCGAAGCCGTGGTTCTCCTCTTCTTCCGCCATATCGTAAAGGGCCGCAATTCCCTAGCCTATCTGCTGCTGGCCCCGGCCTTCACCGGCCTGGCCCTGCTGCTGGTCTATCCCTTCGTCTTCCAGATCTACCTCTCTTTCCACGACCTCAAGCTGACCACCATCATGCAGTGGAAGCAGACCGGCACGCTGCCCTTCGTCGGCCTGCGCCAGTACTACGACGTCTTCGCCGTCCCGCCGCTGGCCGAGGCGGGCTTCTTCAAGCTGCTGGGCCGCACGCTCTGGTGGACGTTCGTCAACGTCTTCTTCCACGTCCTGGGCGGTTTCGCGCTGGCGCTGATGCTCAACAACGACATACGCTTCAAGGGCGTTTACCGGACGCTGCTGGTCATACCCTGGGCCATGCCGCAGGTGGTGGCCGTGCTGGCCATGCGCGGCGAATTCCACTCGCAGTACGGCTTCGTCAACATAATCCTCAACAAGGTCGCCGCCTTCTCCCCCTTCCTAGCCTCGCTGGGCGTGGGCCCCGTGCAGTGGCTCAGCGATCACCCGCTGACGACCTGCATGCTGATAAACGTCTGGCTGGGCATACCTTTCATGATGGTGGTTATCCTGGGCGGCCTGCAATCCATATCCAGCTCATATTACGACGCCGCCGACATCGACGGGGCGTCCTATTTCCAGAAGCTGCGCTACATCACGCTGCCTCTGATAAAGCCGGTCCTGATGCCGGCCGTCACGCTGGGCACGGTCTGGACCTTCAACAATATAAACGTCATCTACTTGGTGACCGGCCAGGCCGGCGGCACCGAGCAGGCCGACATCCTCGTATCGGCGCTCTACAAAGCGGCCTTCACCTATAACCGCTACAGCTATTCCGCCGCCTTCGCAATAGTCATCTTCCTCATACTCTTCGCCATCTCGGTCTTCTACCTAAAGACCTTCGACGCGGCCAAGGAGACCCGATGACCACTGAAGCGATCCGCGCCGCCGGGGCCGAACAGGCAGCCGCCCACAGGCGGAAGAAGCTGATAAAGTACGCGCTGATACACCTCGGGATAATCGCCTTCGTCTGCGTCTGCGTCTACCCCCTGCTGCGCATCTTCTCGGTCTCGCTGCGGCCCGGCGACAAGTTGGTCTCCACCGACCTGGCCCTTATCCCCGACGGGGCCACCTTCAAGTCCTACTGGTCGCTGCTGACCTCGACTTATTTCCTGCGCTGGCTCTGGAACTCGCTGGTTATCACGGTCGCGACCTCTTTCATCGGGGTCTCGCTGGCCTCCACGGCGGCCTACGCCTTCTCCCGCTTCAGCTTCGTCGGCAGGAAGGCCGGCCTGATCCTGCTGCTCTCGACCCAGATGATCCCGGCGGGCATGCTCATACTGCCGCTGTTCCTGATGATTATGAAGTTGGGACTGATGAACACCTACCTCGGCATGATCATCGCCTACTCGGTCTCGTCGCTGCCTTTCAGCATCTGGATACTGAAAGGTTATTACGACACCATCCCCCGCTCGCTGGAGGAGTCTGCGCTGGTGGACGGCACCTCCCAGATAGGGGCCTTCTACCGCGTCATACTCCCCCTTTCCACGCCGGCATTGAGCATCGCCTTCCTTTTCAACTTCACCACCGCCTGGAACGAGTACCTCGTCGCCCGCGTCGTCCTGTTCAGCAGCAAGCAGTACACCTGGACACTGGGCCTCTTCGAGCTGCAGGGGCAGTTCATAACCCAGTGGGGCATGTTCGCCGCCGGCTCCATGCTGGTCACCCTCCCAGTGCTGGCGGTCTTCCTCTATTCCTCCAAGTGGCTGATCTCGGGCCTCACGCTCGGCAGCGTCAAAGGATAAGCGCCCATGGCAACCGTCAAATTCGCCGGCATAGTGAAGAACTTCAAGGACAACCAGGTCCTCAAGAAAGTCGACCTGGAGATAAAGGACCATGAGTTCGTCGTCATAGTCGGCCCCTCGGGCTGCGGCAAGACCACGCTGCTGCGCATGCTGGCCGGCCTCGAAGAGATCTCCGGCGGGGAGATTTACATCGACGATACGCTGGTCAACCACCTGCACCCGTCCAAGCGCCAGATCGCCATGGTCTTCCAGGACTACGCCCTCTACCCGCACATGACGGTCGAGGAGAATATGAGCTTCTCCCTGCGCCTCAAGAACGCGCCCAAGGAGGAGATAAAGGCCCGCGTGACCGAGGCCGCCAATATCCTGCAGCTGGGCAAGTTGCTCAAGCGCATGCCCAAGCAGCTTTCAGGCGGCCAGCGCCAGCGCGTCGCCATAGGCCGCGCCATAGTGCGCCAGCCCAAGGTCTTCCTCTTCGACGAGCCGCTCTCCAACCTCGACGCCAAGCTGCGCGAGGAGATGCGCGTCGAGATAGCCAAGCTCTACCAGCGCCTGCACTCCACTATAATCTACGTGACGCACGACCAGGTGGAGGCCATGACGCTGGCGGGCCGCATCGTCATCATGAACCAGGGCGTCATACAGCAGGTCGGCACCCCGATAGAGGTGTACCGCAAGCCGGCCAACCTCTTCGTCGCGGCCTTCATCGGCAGCCCCACCATGAACTTCATAGAGGGAACTCTGCGGGTCGAGAAGGGGCACGTGCGCTTCGTCTCCCCCTCGCTGAGCCTGGACCTGCCGGCCAAGCTCCTGCCGGCCGACGGCTCGCACGAGGGCCGCGAAGTGACCCTGGGCGTCCGGCCGGACGACGTCTGCGCCGGCCGCGAGGCCGGGAAGAACTGCTCGCAGAAGTTCGACTCGGTCCTGGAGGTGAGCGAGCTGCTGGGCCACCGCGAGAATCTCTACCTCAAGGCCGGCGACCTGCGGCTGCTGGCCACCGTCGAGGCTTTCTTCAACCAGAGCCCGGGCAGCAAGGTGCCGGTCTGCCTCAATTTCGACAATATGCACGTCTTCGACCGGGAGAGCCAGGCGCGCATCAGCGCCTGAGGGTTGGCAGGGCGCGGCTTATTTTTTATAATTTAGCGGAAGAAAAAGCCCGTGGGGGCTAAAAACGCGGAGGTATAACATGAAGGTCAGCATAGACAAGGAAGCGTGCATAGGCTGCGGCCTCTGCGCCAGCGAGCAGCCCGACATCTTCGAGATGGACGCGGACAAGGCCATTGTGAAGTCCGCGGACGTGCCCGCGGGCAAGGAAGACGCCTGCAAGGCGACCGCCGGCAACTGCCCCGTTTCCTGCATCAAGTGCGAATAAGCCTTTAAAGGCCTGAAAAGCAAAGGACCCGGCCCTGATCGGCCGGGTCCTTCTTTTTTTTCCGCCCGCAGTTCAGGACTTGGGCCGGGCGTCCTTTATCTTCAGGAAAGGTATCAGCAGCATTCCCGGCAAGGTGGCGAAGCAGACGATGATGAAGAATTCCGGGTAGCCCACCCTCTCCTGCAGCCAGCCGCTGACGAAGCCCGGCACCATCATGCCGAGTGCCATGATGCCGGTCGAGATGGCGAAATGGGCGGTCTTGTACTTCTCGCCGGTGAGAGTTAT
>CAZVWK010000103.1:6243-7424 GCA_964631475.1 uncultured Elusimicrobiaceae bacterium
GTGCCGAGGCCGTAGCCGAACTGCTCAAGCGCCACCAGCGCCGGTATGGGGCCGGCGGGCAGGTTCACCGAGGCCGGCAGCAGCCAGCCCAGCGGCGCGAACTGCGGAAAATTCAGCGTGGCGTAGGTCAGGGCCGGCTTGGCGTAGGCCATGTAGACATAGACGAGGTTTGGCGCGTTGAGCATCAGTGCCAGGGGCCAGATGGTGCGGCGGAGGCCGTATTTCGAGATTATCCAGCCGCCCAAGAGCCCGCCTATGATCAGCGAAATGAGGCCGATGGTGCCGTATATCACGCCGACATCCGAGGTGGCCAGCGCCAGGCCGCCCTTTTCGGCCGTGTCCAGCATGAACGGGGCCGCCAGTTTCAGCAACATCGCTTCGCCGAAGCGGTAGGTAAGGATGAAGGCCAGGCCTATTTTCACGTTCTCCAGTTTGAAATAGGCCGCGAAGATCTCCCCGAACTCCGCCAGTTGGCTGCCCTTGGCCTTGTCTGGCTTATCCGCGGCCGGGTAAGGCAGCCAGACCCTGTGGTAGACGAACAACAGGCCCATGATGGCCGCCGCGAGCAGCAGCACCGTGGTCCAACTGTGCGGTATATCGCCGGTGGAGGTCTCTATGCGGCCCGCCAGCATCACCAGGACGCCGGAGCTGAAAAGCATGGCCAGGCGGTAGCAGAAGGCCCGGATGCCTACGAAGAAGGCCTGCCGGCTCTCGTTCATGGACAGCATGTAGAAGCCGTCCACGGCTATGTCGTGAGTGGCCGAGAGGAAAGCGACGGCCATGAAGCAGGCCATCGAGACGTAGAGGAACATCGGGGTCTTGAGCGACAGGGCGGCGCAGATTATCGCCGCGGCCATCAGCGCCTGGGTCCAGGCTATCCAGTTCCGCTTGGTGGAGTACATATCTATCAGCGGGCCCCAGAGCATCTTTATGACCCAGGGGAGGTAGAGCCAGCTGGTCCAGAACGCTATCAGCGCGTTGGAGACGCCCATCTTCTTGTAGATTATGACGGCCAGGGCGTTCACTATCATGTACGGCAGGCCCTCGGCGAAATAGGTGGTCGGGACGTAGGACCAGGGGGTGCGGCTCTCTGCTTTCGGGATCATCTCTTCTCCTGACGGTCGGGTTATCTTCGGCTATCCTAATTATATTAAATTAGGCCGCCCGCCCCCCCCCCTATT
>CAZVWK010000104.1:0-7404 GCA_964631475.1 uncultured Elusimicrobiaceae bacterium
CTGATTGCCCACGTAAGGGACGCCTCCAACCCGCTCGGCCTCTCCCGGGCCCGCCTGGTCCGCCCGGAGAACAGCCATCCTTTCGCCGGGGAAGGTCTGATGCTGGCCCACAACGGCACCCTCAACATCTGCGCGGAGATACGCGAGAACCTGGGCTCCTACGCGTCCCGCCTGCGCGGCAGCAGCGACAGCGAAGTCCTCTTCTGGCAGATCGTAAAGATGCGCGACGCCTACGGCGGCCTGGCGCTGGCGGTCGAGATGGCCCTCGACGAGATCTGGACGGTATGGGGCTCCTGCTCCGGCGACCGGCCCGGGGTGAAGGCCCCGTACCGGGGCCTGAACATTTTCGTTTCCGACGGCAGCCGGCTTTGCGCCCTCTGCCATTACCCGCTGAAGAACAGGGAAAGTTCCCTCCTGACCCCGGGCTGGGACTGGGGCAGGATAGCCTGGAGGACCTCGCCGGGCGGCGCGGTATTCTCCAGCGAGCCCCTGGACGCGGGCCCCTGGCGCGCGCTCAGGGACGGCGAACTGGCGGAAGCCTCTCTGTCGGAAGATAAAATCAAG
The DNA here is from genome assembly GCA_964631475.1 of uncultured Elusimicrobiaceae bacterium. Lineage (GTDB taxonomy): Bacteria > Elusimicrobiota > Elusimicrobia > Elusimicrobiales > UBA9959 > UBA2231. The sequence goes on from CAZVWK010000104.1 coordinate 565, forward strand.
GTGTCCGTGCGGCGGGTCTCTACCGCGCGCGGCAAGGCGGCACTCGCATGAAATGGTTCGTAATGCTACTGATTTTCATATCCGGGATCTACTACCTGGTCCAGCAGGACAAGCGGGAGAAGGCCCGCATACAGCAGACCGAGATGGCCAAGAAGGACCAGTCGTCCGAAGCGCTGCCTGTCAAGACGGAGAAGGTCTACAATCTTAAGTTCTCGCCAGAAACCATAAAGACTCTTCGCGGCCTGACCCAGGACGCCAACGAAAAGGTCCGCTTCGCCGCCGCCGAACTGCTCTGGCAACTCCAGGACGAGATGGCTCCCTCCATAATCAAGAAGATGCTCCAGGAAGAGACCGACCCGGGGACCAAGCAGGCCCTGATAAAACTGCTCTCCGCGGACAAGACTAAGGTCAGCCTGGCCCTGCTGGGGGAAGCCCTCAACGACTACGACAAGGACACCCGCCTGAAGGCGGTGGAGGCCATAAGCGACTTCACCAGCAAGGAAGCCATACCGGTGCTTGGCCGCTCGCTGAACGATTACGACGAGGAGGTGAAGCTCAAGTCCCTGGAGGCGATAAACAAGATTAGGAAGAACCTCGAGGCAGAGAAAGAAAATCAGTTAAAAGAACTCATGCCGGAGCCCATTTTTAAAATCAAATAGAGCAGTTTGCCGGCCGGCCGCAGAGCTCGGAACAGCGGCACTGCCGCCCCAGGCGCCGTAGGTTGTGCCGACGGCCCCGGCGCCGACAGCGGCGGCCCCCAGCCGGGCGAGGACAAGAGCCGACCTGATCCGGCCGCGACGCGGGCCCCGTCGAAGAGACCCTAACATCCACAACTAAGGAGTCATCGGATGGAACTAGACATAACCCAGCTTAACAGGAAAGTCCGGGAGGAGAGCCTTTTCCTCCAGGACCTGCGCAAAGAGATAGCCAAGGTCATCGTCGGCCAGGAGGACCTACTCAACGGCCTGATGGTGGCGCTGCTCTCCAACGGCCACGTCCTGGTGGAAGGGCTGCCAGGCCTGGCCAAGACGCTGACGGTCAAGACGCTCTCCGACGCGGTCAACGCTCAGTTCCAGCGCGTGCAGTTCACGCCGGACCTGCTGCCGGCCGATCTAGTCGGCACACTTATCTTCAACCCCAAGGAGGGGACCTTCTCGGTAAAGAAGGGCCCGGTCTTCACCAACATACTTCTCGCCGACGAGATAAACCGCGCCCCGGCCAAGGTGCAGAGCGCGCTGCTGGAGGCCATGCAGGAGCGGCAGGTCACCATCTCGGACTCCAGTTTCAAACTGCCGGAGCTTTTCCTGGTCCTCGCGACGCAGAACCCGATAGAGCAGGAGGGAACCTACCCGCTGCCGGAGGCCCAGGTCGACCGGTTCATGCTCAAGATAGAGATTACCTATCCCAGCCGCGAAGAGGAAGGGAAGATACTCGAGACCATGTCGCGGCGCGAGGTTCCGAAAGCAGGCTCCGCCGTCCCGGTCGAGACCATACTCAAGGCGCGCGAGACCTGCGACCAGATCTATGTCGACGAGAAGATCAAGAAGTACGTCCTCGACCTGGTGCTGGCGACGCGCAACCCGTCCGATTACGGCCTGGAAAAGATAAAGCCCTGGATACTCTACGGCGGCAGCCCGCGCGCCACCATCTTCCTGGTGCGCGCCGCCAAGGCCTACGCCTTCCTCAACGGCCGCGGCTACGTGACGCCGGAGGACATCAAGGCCGTCGGCTACGACGTTATGCGTCACAGGATACTGCTGACCTACGAGGCCGAGGCCGAGAACGTCAAAGCCAAGGACATCCTCAAGACCGTCTTCGAAACCATAGAGGTGCCGTAAGGGAGAGCGGGACGTGAACACAGCCGAGATCCTCAAAAAGGTGCGCCAGATAGAGATCCGGAGCGGCAAGTTGGTCTCGGGTACCGTCGCCGGCGACTACCTGAGCGTCTTCAAGGGCCGCGGCATGGAGTTCGCCGAAGTGCGCGAGTACACGCCCGGCGACGACGTGCGCTCGATAGACTGGAACGTCACCGCCCGATTCTCCAAGCCCTTCGTAAAGCGGTTCATGGAAGAGCGCGAACTGACGCTGATGGTCCTCTGCGACCTTTCCGGTTCCCAGTTCTTCGGCAGCCGCGGCCGGTTCAAAAACGAAGCCGCCGCCGACCTGGCCGCGCTGTTCGCTTTCGCCGCGCTCAAGAATAACGACAAGACGGGCCTGCTGACTTTCACACAGGAGCCGGAGCTCTACATCCAGCCGCGCAAGGGCCGCACTCACGCCCTGCGCATTATCCGCGAGATGCTGGCGCACGTCCCCAAAGGCAGGGGGACCGATATCACCGCGGCCCTCGACGCCGCCAACAAGATACTCAAGCACCGGAGCATACTCATACTTATCTTGGACTTCGACGGCCCCGACTATGAGAAGGCCGCCAGGCGGGCCGCACTGCGCCACGACCTGATACCGGTGATGGTCAACGACGAGTTGGAAAAAGAGCTGCCGGACCTGCCCGCCGTACTGACCGCCAGAGACCTGGAGGACGGGTCGCTCTATACCGCCGACCTCTCCGACCCCGGCGTGCGCCGCGCCTACGCCGAGGAGCGCCGTCGCAGGACCGAGCGGGCCGAACAGGTCTTCAGCCTCTGCGGCGTCGAACCGATACGCATCAGCACGGCCGGGGAAATCTTCGAACCAGTCGTCAAGTTCTTCAGGAAAAGGGAGAAGAAGAAGTAGCCGATGAGAGTCCGTATTCTCGCCGCCCTCCTCTTCTGCGCGGCGGCCGCCCAGGCCGCCCCGACCGTCTCTTTTTCCGTCTCCAGGCCGAAGGCGAGCCCAGTGCTGGGCGAGCCCTTCCGGCTGGAATTCGCGGCATCCTGGCCCGCCGGATACGCAATAGAGCTGGACACCGCCTCGCTGCCGACGGCCGACTTCGGCGTACTGGAATATTATTTCAGGAAGCGCGGGGACAGCGGCGGCGTCTTCCTCCTCCAGGCAGTTCCTTTCGCGCTGGGCTCCTCCACTTTCCCGGCCGTGGCTTTCAGGCTCTCCGGCCCCGGGGGGGATTTCTCGGCGCGGGCGCCGGAGATCCCGCTGGAAATAGCACCCTTCATAAAGGAGCAGACCCCGCCCAACGAGATCCGCGACATCTACCCTCCTTTCTCGTTCGGCGTGCCGGTGTGGGTCTGGTGGCTGCCGGCCCTGCTGGCCGCGACGGCCCTCGCCTGGTGGTGGTACAAACGCCGCCGCGCCGGGGGCGGTCTTTCGGGCTCCTCCGTGGAAGGCTCCCCGCTGCCGCCTTACGAGAACGCCCTGCGCCGCATCGACCGCCTGCTGGCCTCGGGGACTTGGGACGAGGCGGCCCCCAAGAGTTTCTACGCGGAGCTCTCCGGCATATACCGCGACTACCTGTCCGAAGAAGGCGGCTTGGACGCGCAGCTCATGACCACCTCCGACCTGCTCAGGGCCCTGGGCCGCAGGAAACTGCCGGCGGACCTGGTGGCCGCCTCGCGCGCCTTCCTCGGCAAGTCGGACCTGGTCAAGTTCGCCAGGCTCCAGGTCTCGGAACCGGAACGCGACTCGGATACGGCGCGGCTGCGGGGACTGCTGGGCGGCCTGCACGGCTTTTTCGCGCCGCCACCGCCAGCCGTATCGGCGGGGGACACCATGCCGCATGGTGTCCCGGTACCGCCGTCAGGAAAGGGAGGCGCGCGGTGACGGACATCTCTTTCCGCGACCCCGTCTTCCTGCTTCTGGCGCTCCCGGCGCTGGCAGCGGTCCTCTACGCCTGGCGCGGCGGCCGCGCGCGCGGCGCGGCCATCTCGCTCCCGGCGGCCCTGCCCACCAGGCCCACCCCGAGGGCGCGCGCCGTCCTGCTGCTGCCGGTGCTGCTGCGCTTCATGTCCATACTTCTTCTCATAGTCGCGCTGGCCAGGCCGCAGAAAATCGCCCGCGGCAACCTGCCCCCGGCCCAGGGCATAGACATCCTGCTGACCATAGACACCTCGCTGAGCATGGCCGCGACCGACTTCACCCCCAACCGCCTGGCCGCGGCCAAGACCGTCGCGCTCGAGTTCGTCTCCCGCAGGAAGAACGACCGCATCGGCGTGGTCGTTTTCGGCGGCACGGCCATGCTCGCCTGTCCGCTGACCCTGGATTACACGGCCGTCACCGAGTTTGTGGAAGCTATAGACTTCAACATGACCCGCGTGGACGGCACCGCCATCGGCGACGCCATAGTCGCCTCCGTCAACCACATAAAGGACAGCAGGGCCAAGAGCAAGGTCGTGATACTCATTACCGACGGGCGCTCCAACTCCGGCATGATCACGGACCCGGCCGCCGGGGCCAGGGTCGCCGCGGTCTACGGCATCAAGATTTACACCATCGGCACGGCCGGCAAAGGTCCAGCCCAGATCCCGACCGGCGACCCGACTATGCCGGTGGTCACCATCGACGAGGATCTGGACGAACCCACCATGCTGGAGATAGCGCGCCTCACCGGCGGCGAATTCTTCCGCGCGAAGAACCACCTGGAACTGCAGCGCATCTACGCGCAGATAGACGCCATGGAGAGGACCGAGTTCCAGGCGCACAGCCTCTCCTCCTACCACGACGCGCACATGCCGTTCCTAGCCGCCGGCGCGCTGCTGCTGGCGCTCTGCTTCGTGATGGAGAAGACCTGGCTGAGGAGGCTGCCGTAAAATGATGGACCTCTTCCGCTACCCCGGCCTCTTCGCCTGGCTGGCGCTGGTCGTCGGCGCCCTTTTCTTCTTCCGGCTGGCGCAGGACAAGGTGCGCGCTGAACTGCTCGCCCGGCTGGCCCGCACCGGGTCAGACCGGCTGGTCCCGCCCGGAGAAGTGGCCCGCGCCCGCCGCCGGGACAATATCCTGCTGGCCGCTTTCGCCCTCCTGGCCTTCTCCCTCGCGGGGCCTCAATGGGGCGTGGAACTGGAGCCCGTCGGGGAGCTGAGAGGCAATGTCATGATAGCCATGGACACTTCGCGCTCGATGGACGCCCGCGACGTGAAGCCCTCGCGCCTGGAGAACGCCAAGCTGATGCTCAAGGCCCTGGCCGAGGACCTCTCCTCCTACCGCATAGGCATAGTAGCCTTCGCCGGAGAAGCTTTCGTACAATGTCCGCTGACCACCGACACGGAGGCGATAAAGCATTTCGTCAACGCGCTGAGCACGAGCATGCTGATGACGCAGGGCACAGAGATAGCCGGAGCCGTGGAGACGGCGGCCGACGCCCTGGAGCGCTATCCGGGCGAGAAGACGCTGATACTGATAACCGACGGCGAGGACTTCTCCGACAGCATGGACCGGGCCCTGCGGCGCGCCGGGGAGGCGAACCTCAGGATCTTCTCCGTCGGGATAGGTTCGCCCGACGGCGACCTTATCCCCCTCCCGGGGGGAGGGTACCACAAGGACTCTTCCGGACGCACCGTAGTCACCAGACTGGACGAGAACACGCTCATCAGGCTGGCCCGGGCCACCGGGGGCGAGTATATCCGCTACAGCGGCCCCGAGAACGTGAGCGCGGCCCTGCGCAAGACCATCTCGGGCCTCGAGCTCGGGGGCGCCAGGCTGAAGGGGCGCTCGACCTTCAAGAACCGCTACCAGTTCGCCCTTGCGGCCGCGCTGCTGCTTCTTTTGATAGAATTGACCGTCATGGCCCGTCCTTTCGGCTGGAGGGGACTCTTCAGGATTTCCGGCGGAGCCGCGGCCCCGCTGGCCGGGCTGCTTCTGGCCGCCCTAGCCGCGGGCGCCTGGGCCGGTCCCGCGGAGAAGGAAGCAAAGAGAGGCAAGGCTCTTTACGACAAGGGCGAGTACGACAGGGCCCTCGACCATTTCTCCAAGGCCGGCGCGCTGGCCCCCGGCGACGCGCGCATAAAGTTCAACGCCGGAACGGCTCTTTACCGGCTGGACGACCATGAGCGAGCCCGCGAGGCCTTCGAGGGGGCCGCGGGCGGAAAAGAGAAGTTCCGGCCCCGCGCCCTCTTTAACGCCGGCAACGCCCTCTTCAAGGCCGGCGACTATTCCGGGGCCGCGGAGAAATACAAAGAGGTCATACTAGCGGACCCCGCCGACGACAACGCCAGGTACAACCTCCAGAAGGCGCTGGAGATGAAGCAAATACAGCAGCACGGCGGCGGCAAGTGCGACAAGGAGAACGAAGAAGAGAAGAAGGGCGGCGGCGAGGACAAGAAGGAGCAGCAGGAGAAGAAGGACCGGCAGGAGAAACAGCAGCCGGCGGGCGGCGACAAGGAAAAAGAGAAGCGCCAGGAGCGGGAGAAACAGAACGCCGACCGCCTGCTGGAAATGATGAAAGAAAAAGAGAAGCAGGCCGCCAGGCCGGAAGTGCTCAACGCGCGCAGCAAGCCCTCTTCAAAATCCCCTCTCGACCGGAAGAAGAAGGAGAAGGACTGGTGAAGCTCGCCCGGGCCATGCTGGCCCTTTCACTCCTGCTCGCCGCCGCGCCCGCCCGGGCGGGCCTGACCGTCACCGCCTCCGTGGACCGCCACGAGGTCGACATAGACGGCAGCGTGCGCCTCACCGTCACCGTCTCCGGGGACACGGCCAACGTGCCGGAGCCCGAGATCCCCCGCCTGGACGCCTTCAACGTCTATTCCTCCGGCCGCAGCCAGAACATTTCCTTCATAAACGGCCGCGTCAGCAGTTCGGTGGTCTTCACCTATATACTGGAACCACGTTATATCGGCAGGGCGCTGATCCCGCCCATCTCCGTCTTCACCGGAAGCGAGAAGTTAATGACCAGCCAGATAGAGATACAGGTGCGCGGGGCGGCCCGCCGCGCGCAGCCCCCGGCCAACCCGGGGCCCC
>CAZVWK010000105.1:0-7284 GCA_964631475.1 uncultured Elusimicrobiaceae bacterium
CGCAACAGCGGCAGGACCACGTGGCCGCCGCCGAAAACCAGCGCGCCGGCGCGGTAGAAGAGGTCGGCTATGGCCGTGAGCCCGCCGGGCCGCTCCGCGGCCAGCAGGGGCAGCAGGGCAAGGAGCAGCGCGAAGGCGCCGCCAGCGGCCCAGGCCGTCGGCGCTCCGATGGAGGAGGTCTGGGCGCCGGCGACCGGCGCGGCGCCGCGGCAGAGCAGCGACCCTGCGGCCGCGCCAAGGACGATGACGGCTATCTGCATGAAGGCGCCGCCGAAAAGGAGCAGGGCGGACAGGGCGCCCAGGGCTATGCCCGTGCGCTCCCGGTCGGGGCAGAGCTTGGGCGCCATGCCCCAGACCGCGTGCGCCACTATGGCCACGGCCACGAGTTTCAGGCCGTGCAGCGCGGCCGCCAACAGCGGCCCGTGCGCCGCCGGCGCGAAGACCGCGAAGGCGTAGAGCGCCAGCGCCGAGGGCAGCGTGAAGCCGGCCCAGGAGAGCAGGCCGCCCGCCAGGCCGGCCCGCCGCATGCCGATGAGGAAGTTGGCTTGGCTGCTGGCCGGGCCGGGCAGCAGCTGGCAGAGGGCCACGGTCTGCGAGTATTCTTCCGGCGTCAGCCAGCCCTTCTCCCGGACATAGGTCCGCTCGAAATAGCCTAGGTGGGCGACGGGTCCGCCGAACGAGGTCAGGCCCAGCCGCAGCGAGGTCAGAAAAGTTTCAAGCGCGCGGTTCATCCGATATTCCCTCCACTTACGGTTTTTCCTGCGGCCAGGGGCCGGTGCGGGTCTTGGGCCCGGCCGGGGAGGCCCATTCGCGGCGGCCCTCCACGGCGACGGCTGGGAACAGGTCTGCGGTGATCTCCTCGGGGCGGAACCAGAGCTTTATCTCGCGTTCGCCCTCGATGGGGTCGGACGAGACGTGCACCACGTTCTCGAAGACGCCCTTGGTGGTGACGCGGCCGAAGCTGCCGCGTATGGAGCGGTAGTCGGCTTCCTCGGGGTTGGTGGCGCCGGCTATGGCCCGGGCCTTGCGGACGGCGTCCTCGCCGGTATAGGCGAAGGCCAGCACCGTGTCCTGCCCGCCGTTGAGCTCGCCCATGATGAAGCGTATCAGCTCGTCGAAGAAAGGTTTCTCGCGGAGATGATGATAGTGAGTGGAGGCGAGGTCGCGTGTCACTTTGGCCAGCCGCGCGCCCACGAGCTTAAGGTCGGTCTCCTCGAAGCGCCGCAATATGTGGCCCGCCAGGCCTTTCACCATCCCGTCGGGCTTGACTATCAGCAGTATGCATTCGTTCATTTGCGTGATCCTTATTGGCGGCCTCAGCGGCGGCCGCCGGCGCCCCTGAGGACGGTCTCGAGCTCCGCTTCCAGGTCCTTCAGTTTTTTTCTGAAGAGTTCCGGCTGTTCCTTGTCCATAGGGGTATTGTAGGAAATATTCCCCTACCCTCCATCAGAGTTTCAGTACCATTTCGTCCGGGAGGTTCTTGATCCAGGCCATGACGTCGGCGCCGGCCGCTCGCAGTCCATGGCGGCGGCCGGAAGTGCGGCGAACGTTAAGGCGGCGAGCGTCTTGATCATAGTCCGGCTCCTTTACGGAAGCTTCGTCTCTTCCGGTTTTTCAGCGTGAGGCTTTGACGTTAAAGACGCAGCCTCGGCCCGCGGCGGAGCTGTGTCCTTCCCCGCCAGGTGCCAGCAGCGCCTTGCCCTGCGAATCGGTTATAACTCCGCCGCCTTCTTTGAGGTTGAGGACGTATTGCAGCTGGAAGGTCCCGTCGAAAGCAGATGGGCCCGGCAGCAGGCCCGCGGTAAATCTCCTGACGGCGTTCTCCGAAGGCTCCTCGTAGATTACGGCGGTGTACTGCTCGTTGGTGAGGTAGGCGAAACTGAAAGGGTACGAGAGCCGCCCGCATTTGAGGCGGCCGCTCAGCGTGCCGGCCTTCTCCCGGCCCGTTTCGCCGGCGCAGGCTTCGCCGTCCAGCCTGAAATAAAGCTTCCAGCCTCCGGCGGAGGCCGCCAGCGCCTGTCTGCCCGGGCGCAGAGGGACTTTCCCCTGTGCCTGGAAGGGAGGCCTGGGCGGGCCTTTCTCCTCCGCCACTTCGACCTGGTAGTCCAGCCGGAATCCCCCTTCCCCGGCCCCGTTTAGAAGGGCGTTGAAGATCATTTCGCGCTGAGGTCCCCGTCCCCTTTTTCTGGCCGGGCCCGCGTAGGAGGCCCGTTCGCCGGGGACGACGGCCAGTTCATGGGAATAGGAGACCCCTCCGTCCACGGCCATCATCCTGAGCGTGCATTTCTCCCCGGCTGCCGCCGCGGCGGCCGGGGAGAGAAGTATTGTCGTTATCAGGAGCGTTTTCATAAATCAAGTCCTAGTGGCCGTGGCGGTGATGCAGGTCGGGCCAGTGCGGGTGCTCGTGCTCGTCCGGCCCGTGCCGGTGGAAGTGGGCGTGTTCCCCCGCCGGCGCGCCGTCGTGGCGGTGGCCGTGGTGCAGGTCGTCGTGGGTGTGGGCGTGCGAGTGCTCCATCGGCTGGTGGGAATGGGCGTGGGCGTGCCGCTCTGACATCATCAGCAGGACGGAGCCGAAGAGCAGCAGGCCCGAGACTAGCTGCAGGCCCGAGAGCCCCTCGCCCAGCAGCAGGACGGACAGCAGCACGCCGAAGAGCGGCGCGGTGGAAAAGGCCAGCTGGCTGCGCACGGCGCCCAGCCTCTGCGCCGAGGCGATGTAGAGCGTGATGCTGAGGCCGTAGCTGACGAATCCGACGAGCAGGGCTTTGACGGCCGGGGCGGCCGGCGGCAGTGTCCAGCCGGCCAGCGCCAGGCCTATGACGAGATTGGTCCCGCCGGCGGCCAGGCCCTTTATCATGGTGCTGCGCGACGGGGAGAGGTCGTCTATAAGCGCGGTGAAATGGTTGTCGAAGCCCCAGCAGAGGCAGGCGAGGGCGGCCAGCCCGCCGGCGGCCAGGCCGGCGGCGCCGCCGCTCCAGGCCAGCAGCAGGCCGGCCGCGAGGGTTATCGCCACGCTGAGCCAGCCGCGGGCGTGCAGGTGGTCCTTGAAGAGCAGCCAGCCGAGCAGGGCGGTGGCGATGAGTTCCATGTTCAGCCAGATGGCTACCGAGGCGGCGGGCGCCCGCTTTATGGCGAGCATCAGGAAGACGGGCCCGAGGAGTCCGCCGAAGACTATCATGCCGGCGACATATTTGCGGTTGCGGCGGCGCCTGGAGGGCGCGGTTTCCTTTTTCCTGAAAGGTTCCAGCGCCGCCAGGCCGAGGCCCGCGCCGAGGTAGAGCAGGCCCGCCAGCGTGAAGGCGTCGAGCGATTCGGTGAGCGGCTTGCTCAGCGGCGTGGAAACGCCGAAGAAGAGGGCCGCCAGCAGCGCGCCGGCGACGGGAAGGGCGGCGGCGCCTATTTCAGGTCGGAAGCGCAATGGGCGCACTTGACGGCCTTGATTGGTATGACGGACAGGCAGAGCGGGCAATCTTTGGTGACCGGCTCGGCCGCCGGGGCGGGTTTGTCGAAGCGCGACTTGAGACGGTTGAGCTGGCTTATCATCAGGAAGATGGCTCCCGCCACTATCAGGAAGTTGATGACGGTGTTTATGAACATTCCGTAATTGATGGTGGCCGCGCCGGCCTTCTGGGCCTCGGCCAGCGTGGCGTAGGACGCGCCGGAGATGTCGATGAAAAGGCTGGAGAAGTCCACGCCGCCGGTCAGCCTGCCTATCGGCGGCATGATAACGTCGTTGACCAGCGAGGTCACTATCTTGCCGAAGGCGCCGCCTATGATGACGCCGACGGCCATGTCCACGACGTTGCCGCGCATAACGAATTCTTTGAAGTCCTTGAGCATGTTTCTCTCCTCCCTGTCGAATGTCGAAAGCCGGCCGGTTCAGCGCGCGGCGCCCCAGAGTTCCAGGGCGGCTTTTTCCTCGTCGGGAGACGAGACTTTCTTGAACCTGGCGTTGGGCGCGCCGTGGACGCGGGCCTTGCATGCGTCCCAGGTTCCGTCCCGGTGCACGGCGCCGCCGACGAAAGAGAGGTAGTAGCCGCCTTTTTTCGACCCGGACCCGGAAGACTTTCCGGAAGAACTTTTTCCTGCCGGCGCGTGCAGATGCTCTTCGCCGGGCGGTAGCAGTGAGTAGCCGCACCCTGCCGCCGGGCCCTCATAAAGTTTCGGCCGCAGGCCCTTCGAGAAAGCGACGGCGATGGCGTCGCAGCGCTCGTTAACCTTTTGGCCGGCGTGGCCTTTTACGTGGGCCCAGGCCAGGCGGCCCCGGCGGGCGGCGGCGAGCGCGTCGAGGCGCTCCCAGAGGTCGCGGTTGACCACGGGCTTGCCGCCGGCCGTCAGCCAGTCCTTCTTCTTCCAGGCGTGTATCCAGGCCTTGATGCCGTTGACCAGCAGGCCGGAGTCGGTGTAGAGCTTTACCGGCCCGGCGTGTTCCTGCACGGCCGCCAGGGCCGCTATGGCGGCGGCCATTTCCATCCGGTTGTTGGTGGTGGGGCGCTCGCCCCCGCCCAGCTCGAGCAGCCTGCCGTCGGGGAACAGTATGACGGCGGCCCAGCCGCCGGGGCCGGGATTGCCCGAGCAGGCGCCGTCGGTGTAGATGTGTATAGTGCTCTCCATCGGTTTTATTCTACGAATTTTACGGGCGGCCCGGACGGCCGCGGCCCGCGGGTGCGGCGCCGAAGGCTTTCTTGAGCGAGAGGCCGGCGAAGGGGCCGCCGGCTATATCGGCCTTCTGCCTGTAATCGTCGTACTTCCTGCCGGTATAGTAGCGGCCGTCGAACCGCCAGCCGGCCTCCGCCGTCAGCGTGAAGCGTCCGGGCAGGCGCATGGACGGCTTGAAAGCGATGAACGGCGTTTCCAGATAAAGGGCGTCGCCGTTGTCGGGCCTGCCGGCGAGCATGAACTGCTCCAGGCCTATCCCGCCTTCCAGCTCGGCGGAGAAAGGCCCCGGCGGGCGCCAGGCCGCCGCCAGCCGGAAATATTTCACGGGCTGCCAGCGGAAGGAGTAGGCCATGTCGCCGCCGGGCCGCCATTGGACCATGAACGGCGCGAAGACGGTCCAACTGTCGGAGATATAGCGGTAGGAGACGAAGGGGAGGGGTACGCCGCGCAGGAAATTGCGCCGGCTGGAATAGTTCAGACCCGCCAGCCAGACGCCGCGCGCGCCGTTGGCCCAGAGCTCCTTCGTGAAATTGAGGCCCAGATCGGTCTCGGAGGAGGAATTATAGGGCCGGTCGGAATTGGACCGGGCGCCCAGGGAGAAGCTGGCGCCGCCGCTGACGGCGGAGAGTCCCAGCGAGGCCTTGTACAGCTCGCCTGGGAAATAGCCGTACCCGGACGTGTTCACATGCTCCAGTCCGCCGGAGAGGGAGAAGGCGTAACCGCCGGCCTTGCCCAGCGCGGCCGAGGTTTCCAGTCCGGCCCTGCGTTCGCGGAGGTCCCCCCCGGCGATACTGAAGGAGGGCTTCACGGAAGAGCCCGGCTCCGGCGGGCCGCCCCATTGGGCGGCGGCGGGGGAGGCGAGCAGGGCGAGGAGCGGTACGAGACTGAGCTGGCGCATTTTTATCTTCAGCGGCGGAGGAGCTCTTTTTCGTGCGATTCGGTGTACTTTATAAGCTCGTTCATCATCCGGACGGCGAGGTCGGGGTATTTCCCGGCCGCGGTCTCTCCGGAGAGCATGACATAGTCGGTGCCGTCGAGTATGGCGTTGGCCACGTCGGTGGTTTCGGCGCGGGTGGGCAGCGGGTTGTCGGTCATGGATTCCAGCATCTGGGTGGCGGTGATGACCGGCTTGCGGGCCGCGTTGGCCTTGCGGATGAGCAGTTTCTGCATGACCGGGATCTTCCACACGGGCATGGTAATCCCCAGGTCGCCGCGCGCGATCATTATGCCGTCGGCGGCCTCCAGTATGGAATCTATGTTCTTTACGGCGTCGGGATGTTCGATCTTGGCGAAAACCCGGCATTTCGGAAGGCGGGGCTTGATGAGCGCCCGGACGGCGTCGACTTCCTCCGCGGTCAGCACGAAGGACTGGGCGACGACGTCGAAGCCGCAGGAGGCGCCGAACTGTATGTCGCGGCGGTCTTCGTCGTTGAGCAGCGGGAATTCGAGCCGGGCCTCGGGGATATTGACGCCCTTGCGGGCCTTGAGCGTGCCGCCCTCGGTCACGACGGCCCGTATCTCTCCCCGGCCCGCGCTCTCTACGCGCAGCGCTATGCGGGCGTCGTCGATATGGATGAAATGGCCTTTTTTGACAGGCCTCAGGGAGCCCGGGTAGTCGAAAGGGATGTGTCCGGCGCCCCCGCGGCCGGTACCCTGAAAAAGGACTACCCGCTGTCTTTTTCTCAGTTCCAGCGGCGCTTTGAGATCCCCTATCCTTATGCGGTTGCCCTGAAGGTCCTGAAGCGCCTTGACGGCGCGGCGTTCTTTGCTGTTGAGCGAGCGCAGCAGGCTCAGCGCGCTCAGGTGGCCGGCGTGGTCGCCGTGCGAGAAGTTGAAGCGCGCCATGTCCAGCCCGGCGCGCATCATCTTCCGCAGCGTGGCGGAGTCGGCGCTGGCGGGCCCCAGCGTGGCTATTATCCTGGTTCGCGGCATATGACGTCGGTCAGTCTCCATTTTACAAATTAAACCGCCCGCGAGCTTGTCCTCTCGGACGCCCGTGGGCGGCGCAATTTTACCTCTTTAGCTCAGACGACCTTGCAGCGGCGGCGCTTTGACAGCACGTAATCGCCGTTGCTCTTGTGCATCCGGGCTACCAACTGGTGGGTGCCGGGGGCGAAGTTGTTCCAGTCGAACCACCAGTAGCCGACGGCCCAGCGGCAGGGCTGCCAGGGCTGGTCGTCGATGGAGATGTCCATCCCGACGCAGTCGCAGGAACCGATGCGGACGGCGTAGTGCCTCGAGGTTATGGTCTCGAGGTTCTTGGGGTAGTCCAGCACGACGTATTCGGTCGCGGGAGCGGCGGCGGTCCTGGTCTTGGCCGCGGTCTTGGGCGCGTTCTTGCGGTTGGCTAACTTCAGCATTTTCTTTTCCTCCGGGGATGTTTTTACGCCTTCGGCGGCGGCATGGCCCGGCCGGATATCCATTTTCCGGGTCTTTTTCGGTTTTTCCATGGTTAGCGCCTGTTCGGGACGGCCCGGGCGCCGGTAATGTCCGGCCGCCGGGCTCTTCCGTGTTCAGGAAGTCGTATTTTCCCCTATGAAAAGTATATCTTTTCCCGCCCCCCCCTGTCAAATGTGCGCTTCAACTCATCTAAAATGTTCCCCAACTGGGGCTCGTCAACTCATCTAA
>CAZVWK010000106.1:0-7235 GCA_964631475.1 uncultured Elusimicrobiaceae bacterium
AATGAAAGGACAGCGCGCTACTGCTTGGGGAACATTCTTAGATGAGTTGACACGCGGTGAAGAAGAATCGTTACGGGTGAGAGTTCCCCCTGGGGCCTAGGGGGGCTTGGGCCCATAAACCGGGACCCGGGGGGACCTTGGCCCCTGCCGCCACCGGTCCCGGGAGGCTATTATATATATATGCGAACAAACGCCTCTTTCTTTGCCAAGATTATCTCCATAATCCTGTTCACCGCCCCCGCTTACTCTCAAAATCCGGATTTCAGCGCGCTGGAGGCCATGACGGCCGCCGACCTGGCGACGGCGATTCCGGCCGAGCGGCTTTCCGAAGCCAAGAAATACGGCGTTACCTACCGCCTGAACGGCGTCCTTACCTTGGACGGCGAAAGAATACGGTTCAATACCGCCGACGGCCGGGTGTTCGCGCTGGACATGTCCCTTCGCAAGGCGCGCGGTTTTAACGGGCGGACGGTAAATATCCGCGCCAAGGCCATAGCGGCCGACGACCTGGAAATCCTCAAGGTCGACGAGATCGAGGTCTATGACCCGGCCGAGCACGACATCCAGCTCCCCCCCCGCCAGGATAAGCGCCGCGTCGCTCGCCTGGTGGCCGACGGCAAGAGCGGCATGGAAGTGGAGAACGTCCGCTGGCTCTACGACGCCGAGCCGTCCGACCAGAAGTTCGACTGGACCACCGCGAAGATCCGCCCCGAGCTGGTAAAAAAGGTCTATTTCGTCAAGAAGCCCTTCCCCCCGGAATGGCTGGCGGCGCATTCTCTCTTCGTCTTCACCTTCGAGGACGGCGGGCTCACCGACGCCAACGGGAACCAGGCCTCGGGCCTGGCGCTCACCATCGAGGCTTTCCTGCGGGAGGGAGAGGTATACGACCTGAAGACGGGCCTCAAGGACCGCTTCGGCATAGTCTGGCTCCTGACCACCTGGGAGGATTACGCCGCCCGCACCGCGCTTATAGACAAGGCCCGCCTTATCCCCTACGAAGTAAAATTCTCCAGGGCCCAGACCGCGGAGATGCTCCGCGAGGCCCTGCGGCTCTCCTCGGTCAACCGCGAGGGCGAGTTCTACCACACGGTCACCAACAACTGCACCAATAACCTGCTCATACTCATGAACCGCGTCCTGCCGGAACGGCAGCAGATACGCATGTGGACCATCCCCTACATGGTCTACAATGTGCGCGCCACCATGCCGGTGGTGGTCCCCGGGTACCTGCAGGGCAAGGGCTTGCTGGGGTCCGAGCTGGGGACCATCGATTCCTCCAACTACAGTCGGCTTCTGGACTGAGCGAGGCCGCCCTGCGGAAGGAAGAAGCCCCGGGCCCCCGGTGCTTTTTGCATCCGGCGGCGGCCGGGGCATTGACTATCGTCAATAAATTTCTTAAATTTTATCCAGACATTGGGAACTGAACGCAACAAGCCTATGATCAAGATCCTCTTCTTCGCGTTGTCTGTGTCCTTTTTCTCGCAGGCCGCCGCCGCAGCCGCGCCGTGCGGGCCCGCCTTTTTCGACGATCCCCGCGGCTGCGAGCTGTGGCTTCCCGAAACTTGCGCAGCGCCGGCCCTGCGGTACGCGCTGGCCTCGGAAGGGGCGGCGCCCGTGGTCATTACGGTGGCCGGCCTGCGCTTCGACAAGATAGGTCCCGGCAAGCTGGAACTGGGCCTGTTCCTGCGGGTTATCCGCCGCTTTTTTCCCGGCAAGTCCCTGGACGAGACCGTCTTGGCGGAAGAGATGGACTCTTTCAACGCGGAGCATTTTATGCTGGACAAGGGCGAGGAGCCCGACCACGGGGCCGCCATGCCCAAGCTTCCCGACGATTACCTGGAGCAGCTGCTACGCGGGCACGAGGGCTGCGCGGCGGCCGGCGTTACCGTAATCCCCTTCCACTGGTCCCGCGATCCGGACGATACCGACTCGGTGGTTCCGGTTTTCATGGACAGGCTGGCCCGAGTCCACGCCGAATACGGCGGTCGCCGGCCGATATACATACTGGCCCACAGCTGGGGCAGCATCCTCATGCACGAGACGCTGCACCGCCTCTCGCGCTCACGCCCGGAGATCGTGGTGGACCGGCTGATAACAACCGGCTCCCCCCTGGTGCCCTCCAATCCCGTGATTGGAATTTTCGTCAAGATAGGGATAAAGAAGGAGGACTTGGAGAAGAAGGCCGCCCATCCGGCGAATGTCCTGCAGTGGCGCAATGTCTGGTCCGGCCGGGACCCCTACTCGAACGAGATAAAGCCGGCGGACCTGAATGTCCGCGTTGACGAGGAGGTCGAGAACGTTGAGCCCACTCTCATCGACCTGATCATAAACAACAAGCCCTTGCGCAAAGAGGCCAAGCTGGACCTCTGGCGCATACGCGACATCAAGAAATGGCATTTCTCCTACCTGGGCGATTTCTCCACCGTCCTCAAAACGCTCAACAAGGAGATCTCCGTCAAAGTGTTCGATCCGCACGTCGCGGCGCCCATAGCGGACTCCTCCGCGAAGAAATAGGGCCTTCGGGCCGCGGTAAAAAAGCCCCGCAAGGGGCTTTTTTGTTTTCCGGCCGCCCGCCCATAATTTATATACTTAACCCATGGAACTGACAAAAATAGAGGCCTGGCTGAAAGAGAACGGGGAGCCGCATTTCAGAGGCAAGCAGATACGCGAGGCTTTCTATAAGAAGTTCGTCCGGGGTTTCAAGGACATAACCGCGCTGCCCGCCCCGCTGCGAGAGGAACTGGTCCGCCGGTTCCGCCCCCTCTCGCTGGAGCCGGAGCAGGTGCTGGTCTCGGCCGCCGGGGACGCCGTAAAAGCTTCTTTCAGGCTGAAGGACGGCGAAGCGATGGAATCCGTTCTCCTGAGCCTGGCCGCGGAGAAGTGGACGGTCTGCGTTTCCACGCAGGTCGGCTGCGGCGTGCGCTGCCCATTCTGCGCTACCGGCCGCAAGGGCCTCAAGCGCAACCTCTCGCCCGAGGAGATAACGGACCAGGCGCTTTTCTGGGGCCAGTACCTCGCCAAAGAGGGCCCCGACCGCCGCGTCGGCGGGGTGGTCTTTATGGGCATGGGCGAGCCGTTCATGAATTACAACGCGGTGTCCGAGTCGCTCAAGCGCCTTTCCGACCCGGATTATTTCGGAATAGGCCAGCGCCACCTCTCGGTCTCAACCGCCGGCCACGCGCAGGGGATACTGCGCTTCGCGCGCGAGTTCCCCCAGGTCAACCTGGCCGTCTCGCTGCATACTGTAGACGAGGAAGTCAGGGATAAGCTGGTCCCGATGAACAAGCTCTACCCGCTGCGCAAGCTGGCCAAGGCCATGGAGGAATACCTGCGCGCCACGCGCCGGCGGATATTCATCGAATACGCGCTGATGGAAGGGATAAACGCCGAGGAAAAGAACGCCAGGCAGCTTTACGAATGGCTCAAGCCGGTGGCGCCGCTCAAATGCTTCACGATAAACCTGATAGCCTACAACGAGACAGGCGGCAAATACCGCGCGCCCGCGCGGGAAAAGGTCAAAGCCTTCGCCGACTTCCTGGAGATGCTGGGGGCTTCGGTCACAGTGCGCAAGAGCCTCGGCGCAGACATACGCGGCGCCTGCGGCCAGCTGTCCTCCGCTAATTTGAAAGGAAAGAAGTGAAGACCTCCCTGGCTTCCTCGATGAAGCCGGGGAGGTCCGCCGTTCGGATATAGCCCTTGCGCAGCGGCGCCGCCGGTCTCGCGGAGAAGACCCGCGCCAGACCTTCGGCGTCCCGTCCGGTGAGCCTGCGGGTCTTGGAGGAGGCGGGGAACCGGGGCAGGCGGATATCCCCGAATCCGGCCATCTCTATAAGGCGGTCCGGGAAGTTCCCGGGCCGCAGCCAGAACGCGGGAAACTCCCCATTATTCTCCCCCGAGGCCCGGGTCCATCCTTTTGGCGGCGGTATCTTCGTAAAGAGCCGCCGCGGCCTTCGCCCCGCCGATCTGGTCCGTGGTCCTTTTTACATAATTGGCCGGCGCGGCGAGCGGATTTCCGGATGCTGCGGGCGCGGCCGGGGCCGCAGCCGGCGAGCCGGTATCCCCGGGAACGGGAGGCTGTTCCTGCTGCTTGCGCCCGCAGGCGCAGGTTATGGCCAGGGCGGCCGCCACAATGATAATTTTCATTTTAAACCCCCAGTTTGCCGGCAGCGAGCAGTTTCTCCGCTATCTGCACCGAATTCCAGGCCGCTCCCTTGTAGAGGTTATCC
Source organism: uncultured Elusimicrobiaceae bacterium (assembly GCA_964631475.1). Lineage (GTDB taxonomy): Bacteria > Elusimicrobiota > Elusimicrobia > Elusimicrobiales > UBA9959 > UBA2231. Next base: position 4,227 of record CAZVWK010000106.1, read on the forward strand.
GAGACCGCCCAGAGCTGGAATTCTTTCGGATCCGTCCCCGAGCGCCGCAGGCGGCCGGCGTATACCTTGAAGGTGCGGTCGCCTTCGGCCAGCGGCGTCGGGTAATCCGCCTGGCCGGGCCTGAACTCCACGCCCTCGGCGGCGGCTATCTCCTTGGCGAGGGCCGGCAGGGTCCAGGCTTTTTCCGTCCGGGCCCAGATCGCCAGCGAATGCCCGCGCAGCACGGGAACCCGCACGGCTGTGCAGCTTACGCGCAGGCCCGGGGATCCCCATATTTTTTTGAGCTCGGCCGAGACCTTGTTCTCTTCTGAGGAATTCCCTTCGGCGTCTAAACCGCCGACCTGCGGGAAGACATTGAAGGCTATGGGACGAGGTAATTTGCGGCCCGGCAGGTCCGGGACGCGTCCCTTTTTCAGCCAATGCGCCAGTTCGGCCCGCAGCTGTTCCATCGCGCTTTTCCCGGCGCCGGACACTGCCTGGTACGTGGCCAGCCGTATCTCCTTTATCCTGAAGCGGCGGTGCGCCCGCGCCAGAGAGACGGCCGCGCCGGTTATGGTGCAGTTGGGCCCCGCGATCAGCCGGGAGCGTCCGTCGAGGCCGCAGGCGTTGACCTCGGGGATTACCAGCGGGACGGACGGGTCCAGCCTGAAATGGGAGGAGTCGTCGATGCACCATGTCCCGGCGGCCGCGAGTTTCCTGCCGAAACGGGCGGACACCTCGTCGGTGCTGACGAAAAAAACAAGGCCGCAGCCTTTCAGGGCCGCCAGGGTCGGCGCCGCGCAGCGGTACCGCGCGCCCCGGAAGGTAACGAAAGCCTCCCTGCGCCCGGAGTTGAAGGGGAGAAGTTTGCCGACGGGGAAGCGGCGCTTCTCCAGGAGCGACAGCAGTTCCCCCCCTACCATGCCGGAGGCGCCGACCACGCCTATCACCGTAGCGGGCATTCTAATTGCTCCCCGCCAGGGCCGGGATGAGGATCTCCCTGGAGTAGCCGGTGTTCTCCAGGGCGTCCACGGCCGCGGCGCGCAGGTAGAACATGTCCGAGGACATGGCTGTCCTGTCCAGCGTGATGTGGTACGGCGGAGCGAACGTGTATCGGGTGACCCGCTGCCATTCGAACTTGTCGTAGGAGATCTCCAGCCATCCGGCACGGACGTCCTCGCCGATGACGGAGAAAGTGGCGGATATTTTTTTTGAGTCCGTTTCAGCCATGAAGCCCCGGATCAGGACCTTGTAGTCGTTGGGCGGCACCAGTTTCACGGCTATGGCCGGCTTTATTCCGGCCAGGGGGGTTTCCAGCGCGTTCTCTCCGGAGGGAGGGGCTCCCTTGATGCTCCGGTTGAGCCAGGCCGACTCCGCGCCTGAGGCGTCGGAGAGGGCGGCCGCGATTATCGGGGCGCTGGAGGCCGAGGTGAAGTAGCGCGAATTGGACCAGACGGCCAGGTAGTTGGGTCCGTCGGAGGAAATTTGGGACATCGGCACCGAAGCCCAGAACCACTGGGCCGAAGTTACGCCCGAGATGGAATCGTTGGGCAGGGGTTCGCGCGGCAGGTCCTCCGCCGAGACCAGGAAGAAGGTGTTGTCGCCGCTGAAGGAGGGGACCCGGGAGATGCCCATGTAGATCTTTCCGGGTATGGGGTTGGGGTCCCAGCCCATAGGGTGGGACATGATCTTCGAGCGGCCTATGCGCGCGCCGATGTAAGCTTTCGCGTAGCCGGTCGCGTCTATCGGCGGTAGCCTTATTATCCAGCAGTTGTTGAAGCCCACGTACCAGTCGGCGTGGAAGCCGCCGTCCGCGTAGAGATGGTACCTGGACATGTCCCCCGCCTGGGAACGGTAGGACGGCACCGGGGGTTTCGGCTGGGCTTTTTCTTCCTGGGCGCCGAGTCGTTCGGCCCCGCCCAGCAGGCAGAGGGCCGGCAGCAGTGTTTTTAGTGTCATCTTTTTAATATCTGTGTTATTCGGTCGAAGTCTTCCAGGGAGTAATAATGGAGCACTATCCTGCCGTTCTCGCCCGAGGGGCCGTGGTGGATCTCCACCTTGCTGCCCAGCCTGCCTTCGAGCTGCTTCTCAATCTCCGTCACCTCGGGGGACTTCGCCTTGTGATGGGAGCCCGAGTCCCGCCGGGGGCGCCTTACGGCCCCTTCCAGGCTGCGGGCGTGATCCTCGGCCTGGCGCACGCTCCAGTCCTCGGTCAGCATCATTTCATAGGCCCTGCGCCTGCTCTCCCTGTCCGCTATGGACATCAGGGTGCGGGCGTGGCCTTCCTTTATCCGGCCGGACTGTATCGTCTTCTGTATGTCGTTGTCGAGGTCCAGAAGGCGCAGTGTGTTTGCCACGGAGGAGCGGGACTTCCCGCAATACTGGGCCAGTTCGCCCTGGGTGATCCCGAACTCGTCCATGAGTTTTCGATAGGCCAGCGCCATGTCTATGGGGTTGAGGTCTTCGCGCTGGATGTTCTCTATGAGCGATTTGGTGAGCTCGCTCTGCCTGTCGAGCTCCTTGTGTACGATGGCGTCTATTTCGGCCAGGCCGGCCAGCTTGGAGGCCCGCCAGCGCCTCTCGCCGGCCACCAGCACGTATGTTTCCCGCTTGGCGTCGCGGCGCACCACTATGGGCTGGGTGAGGCCGTGCCTGGTGATGGACTGCGCCAATTCGGCCAGAGAACTGTCATGAAAAACTTTGCGCGGCTGCTCGGGATTGGGTTCTATCCTGTCCAAAGCTATTTTCTGGAGAGTGCCGTTCCTGGCCTCATTGTTCTCCACCCGGGCTATCAGCGCGTCTATTCCTTTTCCAAGTGCCTGCCTCATGTTGCCTCCGTCTTTTTATTGAAAAAAATCCTTATTTTATATGTATATATTATCCGCCGAAGTCATAATCAGCGAGGGCTTCCTCGTTGACGCATATATTAGATTCCTTATATGTGTCGGTGTTGACTCCGCGGCGCTTGAGAAATTCAAGCGCCAGACTCTTATAGGCCTGGGCTCCCCTGGAACTGGGATCGTATACGAA
>CAZVWK010000107.1:0-6018 GCA_964631475.1 uncultured Elusimicrobiaceae bacterium
CGTTTTGGCAACAGGAGCTCGATTTCAGGCTCATCTTGCGTTGGATAATTCTCCATCTTGACTTTCAATTCTATAAAATTTAACCTCTGTTTTGACTTTAGGTAACGTAGGTAACGGAGGAACAGTACATGAGGCATCTCGTCCTAGCCGCGCTTGTCGCGGCGGCGGCTCCGGCCGCCGCGGCCGACGGACCCAAGGCGGCCCTTTATTCGTCCAAAGGCGCCGTCCAGCTCAGGGAGGCCGGCGGGAACTGGCGTCCCGCGCCCAAGGCCGCCGAACTGGTCACGGGCAGCGCCCTTAAGACGGGACGCAAGGCTTCGGCCGAGGTCCTTTACGCGGACGGGACAATGGTCAGGCTGGAAGAGAATTCCGAGCTGGAACTGCAGGACCTCCGGCTTTCCGCTGACGAAAGGTCGTTCTCGGTTAAGGCCATCGCCGGCAGGTTCCTTTTCCTGGCCGCCGGGGCCAGGCACCGGTTCTCCCGCTTCGCGGTCCGCACGCCTTCGGCCGTCTGCGCCGTCAGGGGCACCGACTTCGCCGTCCTAGTAAGCCCCGGGGTTTCCGATATAGGCCTTTTTGAAGGCTCGCTGGAAGTGGCCGGGGAAGGGGAGCCGGGCCTGCTTGCGCCTGGCCAGCAGGCCACGGCCTCCGGCGGGGAGGTGAAGGTCTCCCCCCGCTTCGACAAGGTCATGGACGCGGAGCGCCGCCGCTATGAGAAGATGCGCGCCTATGTGCGCAAGACCAGGGAGAAGCTCGATAAGCGCGAAAATTTCCTGCGCGAGCACATAGAGGCCCGTGAGGGAAAACTAAAGGATTTCGACAGGCGCAGGGAGGAGAAGCTGGGCCGCGGCGAAGGGAACTGACCGGGCAGCCGGCCATCAAAAAGCCCCGCTTGCGCGGGGCTTTTTTTATCCTTTCCCGATGTCCGGCCGTATCAGGGCAGCTGTCCTTCTATGTCGTAGGCCCCGGAGCGCACTATCCTCAGGGGGAACTTCTGGCTCTTCTGAAGCAGAGTAGAAAGCTCCTGCGCGCCGCCCTTGCGCATCCCGATATCGATATGGGCGGCGGAGCCAGAGAAGTTCCTGAGCCAGCTGCCGCGTATGGAGGGAATATTCTTGAGGCTTTTCATGTAGTCGCTGAGGTGGTTCATATCCTTCACCCCGGATAGCGACAGCCTGACCACGGATTTCTCTTTCAGAGCCTTCAGAAGCCGGTCTTTAAGGTCCGGCCCCGCTTTCTTCACGGCGTTGATGACCGCCGCCCTGGCCGCTGCGGAGTCGTTGAGGTCGATGCCGCCCGCGGCGTCCTGCACGGCGGCCAGCGCGCCGCCGCCGGCCTTCTCCGCGGACAACGAGAGCGTGGTCCGGTAGGAGACGAACCCGCCCAGCCCCTCGCGGGTGTTGAAGGCGGAATCGGCGGCGCCTTTTATCGTGATGTCGCAGTTCTCCCCTTCGCCGGTCAGGAAACCCGCGCCGGCGAAGACCGACTTGAGTTCCGTCGCCGCGGCCGCGGAATTCTTCTGGGCCGCTCCGTCCACGGATTCCTCCACGGTGAAGCAGATCACGGGATTGCCCAGCTTCACGGGCTCGGGCTCCAGGTCGCGCAACTTGAGCGTCAGGTCCTCTTTGCGGACATGGGCCAGCACGCGCACCTTGAAGAAGTCGCCGTCGCGCCATTCCCTGAGTGTCTCGTACTTCTCTATGTAGCCTTCGGTCTGGGAGGTGATGGTCTCGTCTATGAGGACGGCCTGGGAGACCATGGACTCCTGCGAGACATAGACGCCCACGACCAGCGCCAGCGCGTTGCGCAGCGCGTCGCCGAGGGCGGCCTTGCGGGCGGCGTCGGCCCCGTCCACTACCGGGGACGAGCCTTCGGCTTCCACCTTCTCCACTTCGTAGGCGGGGTTGAGCGCGGACTTGCGCGCGCCGACGCAGCCGCAGACCAGCAGCGCGGCCGGCAGCGCCAGCAGGCGCAGGAGTTTGGCGTTCATGCGGAAATTACTCCGCTATCTTTACGCCGGCTTCCTTGAGCGACTTCTTGGAGAGGCGCAGTACCACCACGCAGCCGTCGTCGGAGGTCCATTCGGTGCGGACCACCTGGGCGCCCTTGATGACCTGGTCTATCTTGGTGGCGAGCACCGAGTCGGTCTCTATCGCCTTCTCCACGGTGATGCCGCCTTCCAGCTGCACTCCCTTGAGGAACGAGAGCATATTGTACTGGGCGTTGACTATGGAGGCGTTGCGGGAGGTGGCCATTCGCTGGGTCTTGTTCTCCAGCGTCTGGTCGGCCGCGCCTATGCCGCGGGCGAAGACGTAGTTCTTGGTGACGCCTTCCTCGACCCATTCCCGCTCTATCTCTCCGGTCTTGGCGACGGTGCCCTTGTCGGGGGACGAGGAACAGGCGGCGACAAAAAGAGCCGCGACGGACAGCATCAGTACTTTTTTCATATTAGAGGACCCTCCTGAGAATACGCGAATGGGCGACCCCGCCCTGCAAAAAGATTCTATAAACAAGGGGGAGGGGTGTCAATGTAACTATGGTCAAACGGTGGCGGGTCTCAGTAGAGCCAGTAGAAGTCGGGGCCTTTGTTCTGTTGCGGGGCCTGCTGCTTGACCGGAGCCGTCTTGGGCGCGGGGCGTTCCTTGCCTTTTGAGGGAGCGGCCGCGGGACGTTCCTCGGGATCCCTGTAGACCACCTTCTTCTTGTAGTCCCTGGGCGACCAGCCGGTGAACTTGTAGGTCAGGCCCATCTGCGCGATATTGTAGACCTCCGCCCCGGCTCCCATGCCGAAGTCCAGGGAAAGAGTTTCGTGCCTTATCCCGAGGCCGAAGGTCAGTCCCGGGTTCTCGTCCATGGCCTTATAGCCTAGGCGCAGGTCGAAGATTTTCTGAAAATGGTACTCCAGGCCGAACCGCGCGGAGCGCAGGTCCTCGCTCATGTAGGAATCCAGCTGGGCTCCCAAAAGGAGCGACTGGTCCAGGATGGTCGGTTTCTGCCAGGAGAGGCCGATCCTTACTATGGACGGCAGGGGGCTGGATTCCTGGTGGTATTTTATGCCGGAGCCGAAGTTGGCCAGGGAGACCGCTCCGGAAAGCCCCAGGTTGGGCTCCAGTACCAGCCAGCCGGCGTCCAGGGCGAAAGCCGTGGCCGAATAGGTTTCCAGCAGTTCCGATCGTATGATCTTCGCTGACATGCCCAGGTACTGGTCGAAGCGGAACTCGCGCCCCTCTATCCTGGTGGAATCCGAATAGACCTTCTCGCCGTAGCCGAAGGCTAGGACCATGTCGGTCTGGGCGTCGTAGGAGCGGGAGGCCACGCTGCCGTCGGGATTTATGTGGCGGTAGGTGAAGTCGCCGGCCTGGCTGAACAGCAGCGAGGCCGAGACCGCCGGCTTGTCCAGACCCGCCAGCCCGATGAAAGGCATGGGCACGCCGAAGGCCAGGTACTGCAGGCGCGAGCCTTCGAAGCCTGAGAAATACATGGCCGCGGCCTCGGGGAAATAAAGCTGGCCGAGGCCGGCGGGATTATAGTTCATCGCGTGTATGTCGTCGGCCACGGGCGCGAAGACCCCCGCCATGCCCAGCGCGCGCGGGCTGGTGTCGAGCTTGAGCATCTGCATGGCGGCCGAGCCGGGGCCGCCGGCCGCGGCCGGGCAAGCGGAGAGCGCGGACAAAGCGAGGACCGCCGCCGTCAGGGCGGTCGCGGGTCTTATGGTCGCTCGCGTGATCATGACGTTCGCGCTACCTTACGATAGCCACCTTCTCCACGGTATCGAGGCCGGGGCCCTCCGCCTTTATGTAATAGATGCCGCTGGCGGCCTTGCCGCCGGAAGAATTGGTCCCGTCCCATTCCACGGTGCCCTTGCCGGCGTGGACCGGGCCGCTGTATATCGTTTTCACCAGAGCGCCGCTCACGGTGTAGGCGTTTATGGTGAGGGTGCCGGCCGAAAGAAGTTCGTAGCGTATTACGGCGCTGCGGTTGGAGGGAGAGATGATGTTTTCATAGGTCGTAAGCGAGGCGCGGTTGGCCGACAGCGCCAGCGGGTTGGACACCCCCATGGACATCACCCGCCCCATGTGATTGCGACCGAAGACCTCGAGATAGACGGTCCCGACGGCGGGATAGCGGGCGGCGAAACCCGGCTTCAGCCGCACCCGGCCGTTGAGCACCGGGTCCCCACGGGAGTCGGTGCCCGGCAGCGGCGGCGGAGCGAGGATCGTCTCCAGGTAGCCGGAGGACAGGTCGGTGCGCGCCAGCGGGATCGGGACGAAATTGTGGTCCCGGAGCGAGGCGTACTGGTACTGCAGCTCGGCGCTCGTCAGGGTGGAAGAAGAGGGGTGATTGGCCATCTCGAAAACCGTGTAGGGCACCGAGAAATTGATCTCGTCCCTGTCGTAGGACGGCGCGAATATCCCGGCAGTCGCGGAGCCCCGCGGGGACCTGTCCACCGAAAGCGTATAGGGAGAGGAACTGTTGCCGCCGCCGTTGCCGTAGTAGACGGTGGGGCCGGCTGAAACCATCACGTAGTAACGGCCGGCCCTGGGGGCGGAATATTCGACCGACACGGTCGGCGACAGGGTCAGGCACTCGGGGCTGGCGGTTGGCGGGCAGAATCCCCAGTTGACCGTATCCCCCTTGAAGATGACCGGCTCCCCGGCCGCCAGGAAGTTGCGGTCCGCGTCGAAGAGGTATAGCGAATAGGCCTGGTAGGTGCCGGACTCTCCGCCCGGGGGCAGCGAGAGCGTGGCCCTTATAGCGCCCGCCGGCGAGACGAAGCTGTAATAATCGACGTCTGCCAGCGGGGAAACTGAGGCGGAAACGGAAGTCATGGTGCTGATGTCTACCGCGCACTGGGGGCCGTTGTTGTTGCGGCAGAGCTCGGAAGAATTATTGAAGGTCTCGTAGGAATCGCCGGTGTCGTAGTAGGACGGGGCTATGCCGTGGTCGTTGAAAGCGGTGTCTATTTTGGAGATGGTCGCGGCATCGCAGTCCCCGGCGTCTATCTGGCGGCAGGCGTCGACGAAGGCTTCGTAGAAATTGGCGAAATTGTCGGGAAAATAGAAGAGCGCGGCGAAGGCGAAGACGTCCGACCTGGGCCGTCCGGCAAACTTATTGTCCATGGGTCCCCCGCCGTTGAAGTTGCCCAGGTTCTGCGCGCCGTTGCGCAGCTTGTAGAGGGCCTGCGAGAGGAAGAGGCTGTCGTCGTGGATCTCGCCGCGCCAGTCCGCCGGCATCACCCTTATCGGGCTGACCAGGTCGCGGGCCGAAGCTTCGCCGCTCTCCTTGCCGATATAAGCCCCCATTGCGGTCAGCGTCGGATGGGCGGGCAGCAAGGAGGAGATGGCGAAATAGTCCGCCAGGGCCTCCGAGATGGCGCCGAATTCCCCGAAGTTTATGATCGGGTAGATGCGGTTTATGACCAAGTGGATGTATTCGTGGCGCACCACCGTGCCGTCCAGCGCGAAAGAGTTGTAGGGAGCCTGGCAACTGCTGCCGACGCAGGCCGGGCCGTCGCCGAAATAGATATGGTCTCTCTCCAGGTCGTAGAAGGCGTTCCACATACCGCCGAGTTCGTTGAGCCTGTCGGGTTCTCCGTGGGCGCGCACCATTACTTCCACGGGCCTGTCCAGATCGGCGGGCCTGGAACTCCCGGCGGGGTCCTGGTTTATCCCGGTGGCGGCATTGTTGAAAAAATCGCGCATGGCGTTAAGATGGTAGAAGGCGTTGACCTCGTCCAGCCGGCCGTCAAGGAACATAGAATGGTTCCAGACTAGGGAACCGGTGTTGTTGGCGGGGGTGGCGACGGCGGCGGTCAGCACCAGGAAACTGGACTGGGTGACGGTAAAAGAACCGGAGTGCCCCTCCTCGTCGGTGGCCAGGCGTATCTTATAGGAGGGGCTCTCTACCGAGGCGCCGTTGAAAGCGGAGGTGCGGGAGCCGCGGTACGAGCCGGCCCGGGCCGAAGGCATGATATGATCGTCGCCGTTGACCACCACCACGTGGTCGCCGTCCCATACC
>CAZVWK010000107.1:6030-7164 GCA_964631475.1 uncultured Elusimicrobiaceae bacterium
TGTCCATGGAGCCGATGTTGAAAGTGTTGAACCTGGGCAGCGCCTTGGCGAAGCGCTCGGTAGGGGCCCACCTGGAGGAGGGGATAGTGACGGTATATTCGTACTCGGCGCCGTTAAAGAAAGGCGACGGCGGGGAAACCGAGGCGGGCTCCGTGCGCCATTGCCCGCCGCCATTGTCGAAATGGCCGCCGGGGCCGCGGAAATTCGCGACGGAGAAATAGGGACCTTTAAGGCCGGCGAAGACCTTGCCCGGCCTGGTGTCGCAGTATACGCCGTTCATGACCAGCGAGGCCGAGGAATAGTCCTGCACCCACATATACTGGTTGCTGAGCGGCTGGGTGCTGGGATTGACGAAGCCGATTGCCGCGGAAGGATACGGGGAGATCGGGTAGACCAGCCCCCGCACCGTGCCGGTCGTGACATGGCTGCCCGAGCAGTTCCGGCGCAGGTCGTCGTACCTGAAGAGGACCGAGCCGTCATGGGCGTTTATGTAATAGACCCAGATGCCGGACCCCAGTCCGGCTCCCCGGGCGCGGATCTTCCAGGCCAGTTTCAGCCCGCCGTTGAACTCGTCTGGAAAAAGGACCAGCTTCGCCGCCGAGCGGGGCGGATAACCCAGATCGGCCAGGACAGCGGCCTTCGCCTCCTCGGCGCTTACGGAGGGAGACAGGCTCACGCTTATTTCGGGCTCGTATCTGGCCTGATAGCCGGTCACGCGGCCGTCGGCCGTAAGATGGACTCGGACGTAAGAGAACTCCACCGGGACTCCCCTGTGGACCTGTTCGTACTGCAGATGGGTCAGGCCGGCGAAGGTCTTGGAAAGCGTCAGACGGAGTTCGGCCGGGTCCACCGAGAGCATTTCCCTGTTCTCTTCCAGGAAAGCCTTTGCGGCGGCCTCCGGGTCCCTGCCGTAAGGGCGGGTCTCGCCGTGCACGATGGCTTCCGGGAGCGCGGTACGCGGGCTGAAGCGCACCTTCCAGGGTTTGCGGCTGTTTTCGCTGAACTTCCGCACCTGCCTGACCCGGGCCGCCGAGGGCGCGGCGCCGGACGGCCGCAGGGAATCGGCGAGCGGGTTGAGGCGCGCGGCCGTATGGCCGTGGCCGGGGGCGGCCTGCGGCGTGCCGGCCAGGGCCG
>CAZVWK010000108.1:0-6854 GCA_964631475.1 uncultured Elusimicrobiaceae bacterium
ATTTTAGATGAGTTGACGAGCCCCAGTTGGGGAACATTTTAGATGAGTTGAAGCGGCGATTGTCCACCGCTATAAGGATTTAGTACCATATAGCCAAGGTCCTCCAAGGACCGGGCCGGCCAAACCGGCCAATCCAGAGTATCCAGGAGCACACCGAACATGCCTAAAACGGCCGTTATGAAGAAACCTTCGACCAAGACCAGCAAGTCCTTCAAACTTTCCAGGAAACTCGTGTACTTTTTCGGCGGCGGCAAAGCCGACGGCAAAGAGTCCATGAAGAACCTCCTCGGCGGCAAGGGCGCCAACCTCGCCGAGATGGCCGGCCACCCGGCCCTCAAGCTCCCGGTGCCCCCGGGCTTCACCATCACCACCGAGCTCTGCACCTACTACTGGGCCAACAAGCGCACCTACCCCAGGCAGCTCAAGGCCGAAGTCGAGAAGAACCTGCGCCGGATAGAGGAACTGACCGGCAAGAAGTTCGGCGACCCGGCCAACCCGCTGCTCGTCTCGGTGCGCTCTGGCGCCCGCAAGTCCATGCCGGGCATGATGGAGACCATCCTTAACTGCGGTCTTACCGAAGCCACCATCCCGGGCCTGATAAAGCTCACCAACAACCCCCGCTTCGTCTACGACTCCTACCGCCGCCTGATCATGATGTACTCCGACGTGGTCATGGAGAAGGGCGCCGGCATCGAGGCCGAGGACAATAACGGCATCCGCAAGCAGCTCGAGCGTGTCATGGACGCCATGAAGCAGAAGCGCGGCGTCAAGGCCGACACCGACCTTAAGGCCGACGACCTCAAGGAACTTACCGTCCTCTTCAAGGCCAAGATCAAGGAAGTCCTGGGCAAGGAATTCCCGGACGACCATATGGCCCAGCTCTGGGGCTCGATCGGCGCCGTGTTCGCCTCCTGGATGGGCAACAAGGCCGTGCAGTACCGCAAAATCGAGAAGATACCCGCCGAGTGGGGCACCGCCGTCAACGTGCAGTCCATGGTGTTCGGCAACATGGGCGACACTTCCGCCACCGGCGTCGCCTTCACCCGCGACCCCGGCACCGGCGAGAACTACTTCTACGGCGAGTTCCTGGAGAACGCGCAGGGCGAGGACGTCGTCGCCGGCATCCGCACCCCCCACCCGGTCAACGACAAGAGCCGCAACGAGAAGTCAAGGCACCTCAAGACCATGGAAGAGTTGATGCCAGCCTGCTACAAGGAACTGGTCGCCATCCGCGCCAAGCTCGAGAAGCATTACCGGGACATGCTCGACATCGAATTTACCGTCGAGAACGGCCGCCTCTGGATGCTGCAGTGCCGCGTGGGCAAGCGCAACGGCCCGGCCGCCGTCCGCATGGCGCTCGACATGTACAAAGAAAAACTGGCCACCCGCGACGAGGTTCTGATGCGCGTCACCGGCGACCAGCTCAACGAACTTCTCCTCCCCATCATAGACCCCAAGGCCGAGGCGACCACCAGACCGCTGGGCAAGGGCCTGCCGGCCGGTCCCGGCGGAGCCGTGGGCATGGTGGTCTTCAACGCCGCCGACGCCGTCGCCTGGCACAAGGAAGGCAAGAAGGTCATCCTGGTCCGCGAAGAGACCAATCCCGAGGACGTCGAGGGCATGAGGGCCGCCGAGGCCATCCTGACCGCCCGCGGCGGCATGACCAGCCACGCGGCGCTCGTCGCCCGCGGCTGGGGCAAGTGCTGCGTCGTCGGCTGCGACGCAATCGAGATGGAGCACGGCGTAAAGGCCTTCAAGATCGGCTCCGAGACCGTGAAAGAGGGCGACTGGGTATCCCTCAACGGCTCCAAGGGCACCGTCTACAAGGGCAGGATGCCGCTGGTCGAGCCCGGCTCCGAGACCAAGAAGACCCTGGGCGAGTTCCTCAAGCTCTGCAACCAGGTGCGCGCGCTGAAGGTCTGGACCAACGCCGATACCCCGGCGGATTCCGCCCAGGCCCGCGAGTACGGCGCCGAGGGCATCGGCCTGTTCCGCATAGAGCACATGTTCTACGGCAAGGGCTCCGATGCGGCGCTGTTCCAGCTGCGCAAGATGATCATGTCCAAGACGCTCGAGGAGCGCAAGAAGGCGCTCAACGACCTCTTCCCCTACATGAAGAACGACCTCAAGGCGACCTTCAAGGTTATGCAGGGCCTGCACGTGACGGTCCGCCTGATGGATCCGCCGCTGCATGAGTTCGTCCCCCACCAGAAGGAGAAGCTGCAGGAACTGGGTCAGGCGTTGGGCATATCCTACGAGGAGCTCGAGACGCGCGCCGCCGCGTTGCGCGAGTCCAACCCGATGATGGGCCACCGCGGCGTGCGGCTGGGCGTCACCTATCCCGAGATCACCGAGATGCAGACCCGCGCCATCCTGGAAGCGGCCGCTGAGCTGATCAAGGAAGGCGTCAAGGTGTACCCGGACATCATGATTCCGGTCGTTTCCCTGGAAAACGAGGTCAAGGACCAGACCGCCATCATCCACCGCACCTACGCCGAGGTCTACAAGAAGCACGGCGTGAAGGTGAACTACATGGTCGGCACGATGATAGAGATCCCGCGCGCCTGCCTGCTGGCCGGCCGCCTGGCCGAGACCATGGAGTTCTTCTCCTTCGGCACCAACGACCTCACGCAGATGACGTTCGGCTACTCCCGCGACGACTCGGGCTACTTCCTCAAGGAATACGCCGAGAAGAAGATCATCCCGGTCGACCCGTTCCAGACTATAGACCAGGACGGGGTGGGCGAGCTCATCAAGATCACGGTCGAGCGCGGCCGCAGGACCCGCAAGGACCTCAAGATCGGCATCTGCGGCGAGCAGGGCGGCGAGCCGGTTTCCGTGGAGTTCTGCCACAAGGCGGGCCTCAACTACGTGAGCTGCTCCCCGTTCCGCGTGCCGATAGCCATACTGGCGGCGGCGCAGTCGCAGCTCAAGCACCCCCGGAAGAACAAGTAAGACCCGGGCGGCAGAGAGCGGGGCCGGCCGGCCGTAACTGGCGGCCGGCCCCCTTAACTGGACTTAGAGAAATATCGAGTGAAAAAAAAGACGCCGCGCTATTTCCCCCTCGTAGTCTCCGCCCCCTCGGGCGGCGGCAAGTCCACTGTCAGGACGGAACTGCTCAGGCGAGATCCGCGCTTCGGTTTCAGCATCACCTGCACCACCCGGGCCCCCCGGCCGGGCGAGAAGGAGGGGCGGGACTATTATTTCGTCACCCGGCGGCAGTTCGACAACCTGAGGAAGGACGGCAAGCTGCTGGAGTGGGCCAATGTGCACGGCAACCTCTACGGCACGCCGGTCAAGTCCGTGCGCGACGTCCTAGACGCCGGCCGCATACCGGTCATGACCATAGACGTGAAAGGCGCGCGCTCCGTGCGGCGCCTGTTCCCAGAGGCCGTGACCGTCTTCCTGCTGCCGCCGTCGCTGGACACGCTGCGCCGGCGTCTGGCCGGACGGGGCGAAGCGCCCGAAAGCATCAGCGTGCGCATGCGCACCGCCGCCGCCGAGCTGCGCGAGGCGGACAGTTTCGGCTACATCGTCTACAACGACACGCTGGAGAAGGCGGTCGAGGACGTGATAGGCATAGCCGACGCCGAATGCCGCAGGGCGCGGCTAAACCTGGACGCCGTCAAAAGATTCGAAAAAGACCTGAAGCGACTTAATTCCCCGCGACGGAGGAAAAAATGACACCGGAAAAAACTGAGAAGGCTGAGAAAGCCGAAAAGACGGAGAAAGCCGCGAAGGCCGAAACGGCCGGAGACGTTCAGCTTCTCGAGAAGAAGATCTGCGACTACGGGGCTTCCAAGTACAAGGACCTGGTGGTGGCCATGAAATGGGCCCGCGTCATAAAGCGCCAGGAGGAGAACCGGACCATCCCGATGGCCCAGCTAATCGACAAGGCCCTGCTGGACATAGTGGGCAACCGTGTCACGGCTGAGCAGGTGGAAGAGGCCACGGTAAAGCTGGCCGCCGAGGCCGCCGCCCGCGACGCCGCCCCCCGCCGCCGCGAGCCCCGCATCTCCGTCGATTAAGGCCGTCAGATGAGGAAAGCGCTGGCCCGGGACCTCGCCGCCCATATACGGCGTATCGACGAGGACCTGCATATCTCTCCCCACGAACTGCCTGGCGGTCGCAGAGCTTGGAACAGCGGCACTGCCGCCACAGGTGTCGGAGGCTATGCCGACGGCCCCGGCACCGACTGCGGACAATCCACGCAAGGCGAGGACAAGAGCCGCCCTGATTCGGGAGGCCCAGCGCGGCCGGCTAAGAAGGCCTCCCCGCGCGCGGCAGCCGCCAAGGCGGCCCCGGCCGCGGGGGCCGCGCCGGCGCAGACGTCCTCTTTCGTGGAGCTGGAGAGGGAAGTGAAGTCCTGCCGCCGCTGCCCCCTGGGCAGCCACCGCCTCAACGCCGTCTTCGGCGTGGGCTCTCCGTCGGCGAAGGTCATGTTCGTAGGGGAAGGCCCCGGCTTTCAGGAGGACCACCAGGGCGAGCCTTTCGTAGGGCGCTCAGGGCAATTGCTGGATAAGATACTCGACACCGTCCTCGGCCTTAAGCGAGCGGACGTATACATCGCCAATATCGTCAAGTGCCATCCGATGGTGAATCCCGACAACCCGGAGATACACGGCAACGACCGTCCTCCGACGCCGGAAGAGATAGCAGTGTGCCGGCCTTACCTCGAGCGCCAGATAGCCATTATAAAGCCCAGCTGCATCGTGACGCTCGGCTCGGTGGCCACCAAGGTGCTGCTGGGAGTGGAAGAAGGCATCTCCAAGCTCCGCGGCAAGTGGTACGTCTATCCTAGGAACCTGTTCGGCGGCGACGCCGACATAAAGCTCCTGCCCACCTATCATCCAGCCGCCCTGCTCAGGAATCCCAAGCTCAAGCTGGATACCTGGGAGGACATGAAGATGCTCAAGTCCTTCCTGGAGTCCGAAGCCGGCTGAACCGCCGGCTTCTTCCGCCGTCCTCCGGAGCGAATCCATGATACTCGACGTAGCTTTCCCGGTGCCGCTCAGGAGGACTTTCTATTACGCCGAGCCGCCGGGTGCGGCGATACAGCCCGGCACGCGGGTGCTGGCCCCTTTCGGCGCCAGCCGCCGCATTGGCGTAGTCGTAGGCCGCCTAGAGGAAAAGGAGGCCGACCTGACCGGCTTCGCCCGGCTCAAGACCGTCGAAAGCGCGCTTGATCCAGTCCCGCTGCTTGATCCCGCCCTGATGACCTTCTGCCGCTGGATGGCCGCCAGGTGGGACGCTCCGCTGGGCTCCGCCATCGGACTTTTCACGGTTCCCGGCAAAGATTTCCCTCTGCCCCCGCCGGACGACGGCGGGTATCAGCGGGGGACGCCATGCGGCATGGTGTCCCAACTGCGGTTGCCGCCCGCTCCGCCCGAGGGCCTGGACGCTCTCGCCGATTCGCTGCTAGACCCCTCCGCCCCCCCCGGCCCCGTGCTGCTCGCCGGACTCGCTTCCAGGGAGCGCGCCGCTTTTTACGCAAATGTGCTCGCCAGGGCTTCGGCCGGCGGGCAGGCCCTTCTCCTTCTGCCCGACCTGGCGCTGGCGGCCTCGCTGATAGGGCGCCTGCGCGAGCTCCTTCCCGAAGGAGCCGTCACGCTCTGGCACAGCCGCCTCACTCCCAAGCAGCGCCGCGAGGCCTGGACAGGCGCCTGGTCCGGCCGGGCCCGTATCGTGGCGGGCACGCGCTCCGCTCTCTTCCTGCCTTTCAGGAACCTCTCCTTCGCGCTGATGGACTCGGAAGAGGACGACCTCTACAAGCAGGAGGAGCAGGAGCCGCGGTTCCACACGCGCGACGCTCTGCTCAGGCTGGCGGAACTGCGCGGCGCGCGCGCCGTCCTTTCCGGCCTCATGCCTTCCGTCGAGAGCCGCGCCCGCGCCTCCATCGGCGGTGGACACCATGCCGCATGCTGTCCCGGTACCTTACGCCTGCTGGAGCGGCCCACCCTTCTTTCCGACCCGCCGCCGCCCCGCGTCGAACTGGTGGACCTCAACGCCACGCCCGGCGTCATCTCCGAGCCGATGCTCGCCGGCCTGCGCGAAGCCGTGGCCGCCGGCGGCAAGGCCCTCCTGGTGGTCAACCGCCGCGGCGTGTCGCTGCGCGAGATCTGCGCCCGCTGCGGCTGGACCAAGCGCTGCCGGCGCTGCGAGATTCCGATGGCCACCGTGCCCGGCCCATGCGGCGAGGGGTTGCGGTTCCTCTGCAAGGGCTGCGGCGTGAAAGAACCGTTCAACGGCGTCTGCCCCGCCTGCGGCGGCCGCCTGTTCCGGGACAAAGGCGTCGGCACCCAGAAGTTGGCCGGCGCCGCCCGGCGCGAGCTGCCGTCCGTGCCCGTGCATGTTTTCGACGGAGACCTGGTGCGCTCCTCGCTCAACAAGACCATGGATGCGCTGGCGGAATTCGCCAGGCCGGGCCCCGCGATACTCGTCAGCACCCGGCTGGCCCTGCGCGGCCACGATTTTCCAGCGCTGGCGCTGGCGGGCTTCGCCGACGCCGACTACGACCTTTCGCCGGAGGATTTCCGTTCGTCCGAGGAGGTGTTCCGCATGTTCGTGGCGGCGGCCGACTGCCTGGACCCCGCGGGGCCGCGCCGTCTGGTGATACAGACGCGTCAGCCCGGCCACCACGCCTTCGAGCGCGCCCGGCAGTGGGACCCGGCGGCCTTCGCCGCCGACGAGGAGGTCTCGCGCCGGACTTTCGCCTATCCCCCCTTCGTCTACCTGCTGCGCGTCAATTTTTCCTCGTTCGACCGCCGCGCGCTGGACGCGGCCCTTGCCGATATGGACGGCAGACTCGAAGAGGCCTGCGGCCCCGGCTCGCAGGCGCTCGGCCCAGTCGAGCG
>CAZVWK010000109.1:0-661 GCA_964631475.1 uncultured Elusimicrobiaceae bacterium
GCGCAGGGACCTGAAAGCGTCCTCGTCGGTGGCGTCGTCCCCCATGTAGAAGCCCGCTCCCCCGTTACGCGCCAGTATGAGCCGGCAGGCCGCCCCTTTATGGAAATCCGCTTTCGGCCTGAGCTCCAGTACCTTCTTGCCCGCGCCGATTGTTATCCCCGGCATGCGCGACAGCGTACGGGCCGCTCCGCCAAGTTCCCGGGCCATGGCGCGCGCCGCGGCGGGCCCCAGCGCCCGGTAGTGGAGGGAGAGCGAGAACCTTTTCTCCTGTATCCACGAGCCGTGATAGCGCGCGGCCAGCCCGCGCAGCAGGAGCAGCGCCGGGCGGGAGGAAATGCGGAAAGACCTTTTCGCCTTCTCCACGGCCGCGGGAAGGCGGAAGCCCGGGAGTTCAAGGCCGTGATTGCCGCAGTAGACGGCGCGCCCCAGGCCGGCCTTGCGGCGCAGGTCGGCCGCGTCCCGCCCGCTTACCAGCGCCACGGTTACTCCCGGCAGCCGGGAGAGTTTTTCCAGGGCCCGCCGAGCCGGCGGATGGAAACGCGCTGCCCCGGGAGTCGGCGCCAGCTTCGACAGGGTGCCGTCGAAGTCCAGCATCAGGCACAGCCGCCCGCGGCCGCGGGCGGCGCCGGCCCGTAAGAAAAGCTCGCGCACGATACGGTCC
>CAZVWK010000109.1:684-6469 GCA_964631475.1 uncultured Elusimicrobiaceae bacterium
GCCCCGCTCCCGTCCTGTCCCGATACCGGGAGGGAGACGGCAATCCCGGTCCCCTTGCCCGGCTCGGAAGATACTTTTATGCGTCCCGAGTGCCTTTCGGCCGCCATCTTGCAGAAGGCTAGGCCCAGCCCGACATTGCGGTTGCTGTCGGAGAAGGTGCGGTACTTCTCGAATATCGCCTCGCGCAGTTCTTCCGGTATGCCTTTGCCCTCGTCCCTTACGTAGATCTCGACGTGCCCTTCCCCGTCACGGCGCGCGCCCAGGCGTATCTTCGCGCCTTCCGGGGTGTACTGTACGGTATTCATGACCAGGTTTCCCACTAGGCGCTTGAGGATCTTTTCATCGCCGTATATCCAGGCGCCCTCCGCGCTGTCGTCCGAGAACACCCAGCGGCGTCCGGCCCGCTCTGCGGCGGCCGAGAAATCCCGCGAGCAGGCGCGCAGGAAAGCCGCCAGTCCTATGCGCCGCTTGTCCAGGGGGATGTCGGGCGAGTCCAGCCTCGATATGTTCAGGAGGTCCTCCACCATGTCGTTGAGCCTTTCTATGGATTCCCCGGAAAGTTCCGATATCCTGCCCATGTCGCGCTTCGCCCCGTCCGTTCCGGCCTGCACGGATTCGAGCACCATTTCGTTGATCGCCTTGAGGACGGTCAGCGGCTGCTTGAGGTCGTGCATGGGCATCGCGAAAAAATCCTTGCGGTTGTCCTCCAGTTCCTTCCTGCGGGCCCTGTCGTCCTTGAAGCCCGGAATGCAGTTCGGTGAAAGCACTCGAGAACTTTCCCACCTCGCTCGCCGAGTCGACTTCCGGCAGCGGCGGAAGCGTGCCGGAGTTTATCCCCCCGGCGGCTTTGACCAGCATGTCCCTGCCGCCGAGTTCGGAGATGCGCCAGAGCAGGGCCGCCAGGAGGCCGAGGAAAGATACGCCTATAAGCAGGCCCCGCCGGAGGGCCAGCCCCGTGCTTTCGGATATGCTCTCCGTGGATATGCCCAGGCGGAGAGTGCCCCAGTCCTCGTCGTCCTTTATAAGCCTGCGCTAGATATCGTATACGCCGTCCTCCACTTCGGACACGGAAAGGTCTACGCCCCGGTCGTCTATCGCTATGCCGATGGCTCCCTCACGGTGGACGGTCCGCCCCGACTTGTCCACGACCTTCAGGTATAGGACCTGCCTCATTTCCCCGAAAGGCGACAGGAGTTCGGGAAGCCGCTCCGGCCTGCCGACGCGGAGGGCGTAGACGGCGGCCGCCCCGCGGCCAGGTCGGCGAGGTCGCCGCTGCGGCTCTGCGTCTTGTCGATCAGGGCGGCCCGGTGGGTCTGGACCCTGTCGGCGACCATGACCGCCGTCATGAGGGCGGCTATCGCCATCGAGATAGTGAACAATCTCGTCCGCAGGTCCATGCTCACTCCCTGAAGTCGAATTTGAGCAGGTCGGAGAGTATCTTGCCAGCCCAGTGGTAGATGTTGTTGCTCCCTACGGTCTCCCGCATTTTCTGCATGCGGCGCGAAACCTCCTCGTCCGGCATCGCCAGGGCCCTGCTCATCTCTTCGGCGCACTGCTCGCGGTCGTACGGGTTCACGACCAGCGCGTCGGTGAGCTCGCGTGCCGCGCCCGTGAAGTTGCTCAGTATCAGGACGCCTGTGCCGTCGATCTTGGAAGAGACGAATTCTTTGGCCACCAGGTTCATGCCGTCGTGAAGGGAGGTTACCATGCAGACCGAGGCCAGCCGGTAGAGCGCCAGTATCTCCTCGTAGGAGACGTGGCGGCGGGTAAGCACCACGGGGGTCCAGTTCTCGGTGGAGTGCTTCCAGTTTATCCGCTCCACCACGGCGTTTATCTCGTCGTTGATGTCCTTGTACTTCTGGACGTGTATGCGGCTTATCTCGCCTATCTGCAGCAGGGTGACTTTTTCCTTGAACTCGGGATGCCGGTCGAGAAGCAGGTCCAGCGCCTGCAGCCGTTCCGGGATGCCCTTGGTGTAGTCTATGCGGTCTATGCCCAGTATCAGCTTCTGGCCCTCCAGGCGGAACTCCTCTTTCAGCGCCCGCATAGTCTCTTCTACGGCCGGGGAGGCGGCGTCGGCGCTTATCGCGGTGAAATCCACGCTTATGGGGTAAGGCCTTACCAGCGTCTCATGGCCGCCCTTGGTGACGGAGAACCTTTCCCTGTCCATCTTGCTCTCCAGTTCCCTGTCCACGGCCTCCAGGAAATTGTTGCAGTGCAGCCGGATGTGGAAGCCAAGGAGGTCGTTGGCCAGCAGCCCTTCGAGCAGCTCTTTCTTGTCGGGGCAGATGCGGAAGACCTCGTGGCTGGGCCAGGGGATGTGCCAGAAATGCGCGGTTATCACCTGGGGCCCGCATAGTTCCTTGAGCATGGCGGGTAGCAGGCAGAGGTGGTAGTCCTGTATCCAGACGAAGGCCTTGCGGCCGCCGAGCTCGTCGGCTATCGCTTTCGCGAACTTCATGTTCACGGACTTGTAGTATTCCCAGTCCTGCTTGCGGAAAGTGGGGCGCTTGAAGGTCAGGTGGGAGAGGGGCCAGAGCGTATCGTTGGAATAGCCGTTATAGTAGCCTTCCTCCTCGGCCTTGTTGAGCCATATGCGTTTGAGCGTGTAGGAGGGTTTCTCCGGGGGGACGCCGATCTTGCCGGCGGCGTCGGTGACCCTGCGGTCGGCGTCGCCGTTGCCGTAAGCTATCCAGAGGCCGCGCGAGGCGCGCATTACCGGGTCCAGAGCGGTGACCACGCCGCCGGCCCCGCGCTGGCAGATCACCCTGCCCTTCTGGTACTTGTGCACGTAGGGCTGGCGGTTGGAGACCAGCACGAAAAGATAATCGCCGAGCTTTTCCCGGACAAGGTTCTCGAGGTCGGCGGAAGTCCACATATCGTCCTCCAGGCGCTGCCGCGGAGATTTCCAGCAGGGTAAATTATAAACACTTACTGAGGCCTGCGTAAATAATGTCAGCGCTGGAGGCTTGAACTTTGAGACGGGTGCGAGGCGCGACGAGCGAGCATGCCCATAGGCCTGTGAGCGAGGAGCAACGAAGCAGACGCTCAAAAGGCAAGCCTCCCTTTCCCTGCGGGAAAGGGCCGGGCGATTTTAGGCTGCGACTGCGTCGCTCGTTCGCTTGCGTAGCGCTGCTACGCCACGCTCCGGGCTCCTTGTTTCGCTCTAAAATCGGCCCGGCCAACACGGACATTATTTACGCAGGTCTCAGTAGCCGTCCCGGCGCAAGGGAAACCGCAATACTTGTATAATTATGCGCGGCGCAAAATCAAATCAAATCAGACTAAATTACGATGCCCGGGGACTTTATAATGAACAATCTGGACTGGCTGCTGGTCTTCGCGGGTGTTTTCGCGGCGGGAGTCGCCCAAGCCGGGGGAGCGGGCCCGGTTCCGCCGAAGGCCCCCAAGGTCCCCCATCGCCTGGAAAAGCACGGACATGTCAGGAACGACGATTATTTCTGGCTGCGCGACAGGGAGAACCAGGAAGTCCTTAAGTACCTGAAGGCCGAGAACGACTACGCGGACGCCGCCCTGGCCCATGTCAAAAAGTTCAGATCTTCCCTCTTCGGAGAGATGAAGTCCCGGATAAAGAAAGACGACTCCACCCCCCCTTTCAAGGAAGGCCCTTACTACTACTATACCCGCTATAAAAAAGGCGACGAATACCCGGTCTATTGCCGCCGGGCCGGTTCTCTTTCGGGAAAAGAGGAGATACTTCTCGACGTGAACAAGGCGGCGAAAGGGCACGCCTTCTTCGACGCCCGGTTCCCCGTGATGAGCCCGGACCACAATATTATGGCCTGGGCCGCGGATACCAGGGGCCGCCGTTTCTACACCGTCCGCTTCAAGGACCTGCGCACCGGCAGGGAGCTTCCCGACCGCCTGGAGAACGTTACTCCCAACCTCGCCTGGGCGGAGGATGGCCGCACGCTCTTTTACGCGAAGCAGAACCCGGAAAACCTGCGCTGGGAACGGATATTCAGCCACGAGCTCGGGGCCGCCGCGGACGCCGAGGTCTATCACGAGCCCGACGAGACTTTCAGCGTCTTTGTCGCCAAGTCGCGCAGCCGCAAATATCTTTTCATAGGCTCGCAGGCGACGCTGACCACCGAGTACAGGTACCTGGACGCCTCCTCGCCTTCCGGAGCCTGGAAACTCTTCCTGCCGCGCGAGCGGGGCCTGGAATACGCGCCGGAACACGCCGGCGACAGGTTCTACGTCATCCATAACCGTAACGCCAGGAATTTCATGGTTTCCGAGGCCGCCGACCTGCCGGACGGCCCCGGTGAGTGGAAGGATTTTATCCGGCACCGGGAGGACGCGCTAATCGAGGACGTCGACGCTTTCCGAGACTGGCTGGTCATTTCCGAAAGGCGCGGCGGCCTCCCCCTGCTGCGAGTGATCAGCCGTTCCGGCGGGGGCGAGCATTACCTGGAATTCGACGATCCGGCCTGCCTGGCCTCCGCCGGCGTCAACAGGGAGTACGGGTCCGGGCTGCTGCGTTTTAATTACGAGTCTCTGACCACTCCCGATTCCGTCTACGACTACGATATGTCCTCGCGGGAAAAGAAGCTTCTCAAACGCCAGGAGGTGCTGGGCCCTTTCAGGCCGGAGGATTATGTCTCGGAGCGCGTCTGGGCTCCGGCCAGGGACGGCGCGAAAATACCGGTATCGCTGGTCTACCGCCGGGACCTGCGCAGGGGAAGCGGGGCGCCGATGCATATATATTCGTACGGCTCATACGGATCCAACGCGGACCCCTATTTCAGTTCCGTCAGGCTTTCCCTGCTCGACAGGGGCTTCGTCTGCGCCATCCCGCACGTGCGCGGCGGCTCCGAACTGGGCCGCGCCTGGTACGAGGACGGCCGGCAGAGGAAGAAGATGAACACGTTCAACGACTTTATAGACGCCACGGAATACCTGGTGAAAGAGGGTTACGCCGCCCGCGGCCGCGTCCACGCCGAGGGCGGTTCCGCCGGCGGCCTGCTGATGGGCGCTGTCCTGAACATGGCCCCGGAAGGCCTTTATAAGTCGGTGATCGCGGAGGTCCCTTTCGTGGACGTGGTTACCACCATGCTCGACGACAGCATCCCACTTACCGCCGGCGAATACGACGAGTGGGGCGATCCGGGCGTAAGGGAGGACTACGAGTATATGCTCTCGTATTCCCCCTACGACAACGTCGCCCCCCGAAACTATCCGAACATTTTCATCGCCGCCGGACTGCACGACTCGCAGGTGCAGTACTGGGAGCCGGCCAAATGGGCGGCCCGCCTGCGGGACATGAAGACCGACCACAACCTGCTGGTGCTGAAGACCGACATGGAGGTCGGTCACGGCGGCAAGTCCGGCCGTTTCGAGGCCCTGAAGCTGGCAGCGCTCCAGTACGCCTTCATGCTGGACCTGGAGGGAATAAAAAAGTGACTTACAAGGCAAGGATCCTGGCGGTTGACGACGACCAGGCCATGGTGGAGCTGGTCTCTTCCGGCCTCTCAAAGCACGGTTACCACGTAGTCCGGGCCCATTCCGGCGAGGAGGCGGCGGAGAAGGCCTCGGCCGAGCGCTTCGACATCGCCGTGCTGGACATAATGATGCCCGGCTGGGACGGCATCCGGACGCTCGGAGAGCTCAAGAAGATAGACCCCGAGATCGAGGTGATAATGGCCACCGGTCACGGCTCGGTAGGCACGGCGGTCCAGAGCCTCCGCAAGGGCGCCTTCGATTACATAAGCAAGCCTTTCCTGCTCAAGGAGCTTGAGGCCGTGGTCGAGAAAGCCCTAGA
>CAZVWK010000110.1:0-6354 GCA_964631475.1 uncultured Elusimicrobiaceae bacterium
GAATCTGTCAACAGAACTAGGCGAAAAAATGTTTCAGATTAAACTGGACAGGACAGATGAGTTGAAGCAGCGTCTTGACTAAGGCATATTATCATGATATGCTTCCCCTATGGGACATAAAACACTGAATCGCCAGTTCTCCCTGAATATACCTCCCGGCAAATCCGCTTTCTTATGGGGCCCCCGCAAAGTGGGAAAAACCTACTGGATACGCCACCATCTTCCGAACGCAAAAATAATAGACCTGCTTAAGACCGATATATTCGCCGAATTCGCGGCTAGGCCAGCGCTGCTGCGCGAGCGCTACTCGCAGCACAAGGGACTCCTGGTTATAGATGAAATCCAAAAAGTGCCGGCCCTGCTCGACGAAGTCCACTGGCTTATAGAGAACAAAGGGCTTTCTTTCCTCCTCACCGGCTCAAGCGCGCGCAAACTGCGCCGCAGTCACGCCAACCTTCTGGGCGGCCGGGCCTGGAGAAGGACCATGACCCCGCTGTCGCGCGTGGAAACGGACGGCTTCGATCTTGAAAACGTCATGGTCTCCGGCCTTCTGCCGCCGCACTTCCTGTCTCCTGACCCGGTAGAGGATATCCGCGGCTACGTGGCGGATTACCTCAAAGAGGAGATCGCAGGGGAAGCGCTCGTGCGCAATATCCCCTCGTTCTCGGAATTTTTAAGGGTCGCCGCGGTAACCAGCAGCGAGTTGCTGAATTACACCAACGTAGCCAGGGAAACCGGAGTCTCCCCCAAAGTGGTGCGCGGTTACTTCGAGATCCTGGAGGAGACTTACCTGGGGTTCAGGGTGCAACCGTGGAGAAAAGCGAAAGACCGCAGGCTGATAGAGACCGAAAAGTTCTACCTGTTCGACGTCGGCGTGGCCAACTACCTCTGCCGCCGCAAGCCCAAGCCCGGCACGCCGGAATTCGGGAAGGCCTTCGAGCACTACATCCTGATGGAACTTAAGGCGTACCAGGCGTATAGGAACCCCGAACTGGACATCAATTTCTGGCGCACCGCCAGCGGCTACGAAGTTGATTTCCTGGTGGGGGGAAAAGCGCTGGCCCTTGAGGCGAAGGCGGGCCCGCGCGTCCATGAAGGGCACACTAAAGGCCTGCGGGCCCTCGCCGACGACGGCCCGGTAAAGAAATCGCTCATCGTCTGCCTTGAGAACGAGCCGCGCACGCTGGCCAACGGCATAGAAATAGCGCCGTGGGAAAACTTCGTGAAGCGTTTGTGGGCCGGGGAATTCTTTTAAAAGGAACCCGCCTCTATCATGACTTACATGCGCTGGAACATCTCGCCCAAGGACATCGGAAACCTGCTCGTCTTCCTGAAAAAGGAGTTCCCATGAGACTCCTCGCGGCGCGCAAACTGCTTGGCGGGCATTGCCCTCACTCCAATGAATGGCACTGCGGAAGAGCGACGATCAGCCTCACCGGCAAAGATAGGAACCCCGCCTTTGACAGGCGATTGCATATGCCAAGTCCCGCATCCGAGGAGCATCCATGAAAAAGCTTAAAGCTTCCGACTTCAACGAGGCCATACAGACGTTCCTGAAAGAAGACTATGAAACCGCCATCGCGCCTTTCGCGCGCGAGCAGGGGGAGATACTGGAGTTCATCACCGAACTTGGAGAGGAACTCGGCGAGGAAGACGAGATCTATCTGGGACTGGCGGCCCTGACCGCCTGGCGCCTCATAAAGGCAGCCGGTTTTACCGCCCCGCCAGCCACACGCGAGACAATGCAGGCTCTCCACCTGGCCCGCCTGAATCGCCTGGACGACTTGTTCCAGCGCCACAACAAAGAGCGACTCACTTTCGAGGCCATGCTTGAAATGCTGGAGGGACACCCGCAGGAGGAAATAGCGCGCACCGCGGCGCTGCACACGCTGACTCCCGCCGCCGCCCCCAGGCGAAAGGACACTGACGGGCAGGCACTGGCATTCATAGCGGTACAGACGGTGTTCGACGCGCTGTGCGGGATAGTCCCGCAGCCGGAACTGCTGGAGCAATTTAAGGGTCAGCCGCCGCGCGGCTGGGCTGGTATTCGCGACCTGCGCATCACCGAGCCCTCTTCCGATTACACCAACCGGCTCATGGCCGAGAAGAACTTCACGACCATTGAGGAGATGAACAAGTTCATAAAGGAGCACGTCAACGGCAAGCGGTTGCAGGTAGCGCCGGCTACGCCGCAGCAGGCCGCGCAGGACCTCATCTACCGCGCGATGGATTCCCACAGCCCCTATGTGCGCGAGCAACTGGCGCGGCAGGCGCTGGAAGTTTTCGCGAATTGCGCCGACGCCTATAACCTGCTGGCGGAGGAAACTTCGGAATCAGACGCGCAGGAACTGGAACTTTACACCAGGGCCGCGGAGGCCGGCGCCCGCGCACTTGGCGATAAATTGAAGGAATGGAACGGAGGATTATGGGGGCACCTGGAAGCGCGCCCCTACATGCGGGCGAAGGCGGGCATAGCCCACGCGCTTTGGGAACTGGACCGCCGCGGCGAGGCCGAGGCCGCCTACCACGAACTGCTGCGCCTCAACAAGAACGACAACCAGGGGATCCGCTACACGCTGCTGGCCTTCTATGCGGAAAAGCGCGAATTGCAGAAGATGGACGCGCTGATAAGCGGCTGGGAACACGACGACATAGCTGCGGAGTGGGTCTACACCCGCGCGCTCACCGCCTATGCCTTGAACAAGCCCGGGGCCACGGCGGCGCTGCAGGAGGCCTTCGCGCGCAACCCGCATGTGCCGGATTACCTGCTGAAAGACAAGAAACCGTCCGCGGATTGGTACGGAGACAGAATAAGCATCGGGGGGCCTGACGAAGCTCACTCCTATGCCGAGACCTTCAAGAAACTCTGGGCGGAGACGCCAGGGGCGCTTGTGTGGCTGAAGACAGGCCGCACCGTACTGGCCGAGGCGAGGCCCGGCCGCAACGAACCCTGCCACTGCGGTTCCGGGAAGAAATACAAAAAGTGCTGCGGCAGGTAAGGCCCAGGACGGCAATTCCGCGATAACCGCCGTGCACTGGGAGGCAGGCCGTACATACCCGCATTTATTTCTTCTTATTTTTAAATTATGGCCACCGGGAGAGGGGAATTTAAACGGGGGCACCTTGGTTTATTAAAAACCCGCCCAGGCTCGCTGTTCGCTCGCCCTGGCGGGCTTTTCTGTTATGTTTATGTCGCCCCCGTGGGGAGTTTGGGAAGGGGGACGGCAGAACAGGGGACACCCCCCTCATCCAAACCGCTCAATGTTATGTATTTTAACTTTTAGATATTGATTTTGCATAACTTCTCTGCTATCCTATACCCATGAAAAGATATATCCGCCGCGCAATAGAACCGGAGTTAAAAGCCGCATCCAGAGAATTCCCCGTAGTAGTCCTTACCGGCCCGCGCCAGACCGGCAAATCCACGCTTTTGCAAAAGACTTTCCCGGGCCACGAGTACGTCACTTTTGACGACCCCGTTACAAGAAAACTGGCCGCCGAAGACCCGAAGGCCTTCCTGAGCAGGGCGCCGCGCATGATAATCGACGAGATACAGCATCTCCCGGAAATACTTCCATACATCAAGATAAGCGCCGACCAGAACCGCGCGGCGAAGGGACGGTTCCTGCTAACCGGCTCTCAGTACTTCCCTCTGATGGCCGGCCTCGGCGAGTCCCTGGCCGGGCGCGCGGCGCTTTATGAACTGCTCGGTTTTTCCATCCAGGAGAAAAAGCCAGCCAAAGCCGATGACCCGTTCAAGGTGCTCTTTACCGGCTCCTACCCCGAGGTGGTCGCCGGGGGAGCGGACCGCAACCGTTTCTATGCATCCTACCTGCAGACCTACTTGGAGCGGGACATAAGGCAGATAGCGTCCGTACAGGACCTGCGCGTCTTCCAGAACTTTCTGGAATTGCTGGCCGCCCGCGCGGGCGCGCTGCTGAACCTCAACGAGATCGCAAAAGAGTGCGGGACAAGTTTCACCACCGCCCGGCGCTGGCTTTCGCTGCTGGAGACCACACGTTTGGTCTACCTGCTGCGTCCCTACCACCGCAACGTTTCCAAACGCGTGGTGAAAAGCCCCAAAGTCTATTTTACGGATACAGGCCTCCTCGCCTACCTACTGCGCTACCCCAGCGCTTCGGTACTGCGTGGCGGCCCACAGGCAGGTTTGCTTTTTGAGAACTTCATGGTCGCGGAACTGCTGAAAAATAAACTCAACCACAATCGCAACTACGAGCTATACTTCTACCGCGACTCCAACGCCAACGAGATAGACCTCCTGCTGGATTTCGGCATAAACCGGACAATGATCGAATTCAAAGCCACAGCCACACCCCGACCCGAGCATCTTGGAAATATCAGGAAACTCGGGGCGGAGCTAAAAGCCACAAAGGGCTACCTCGTTACCCTGACAGGGAAGAGGGAACAGGCGGGTAAAGACATTCTTATCCTGCCTTGGCAGGATATCACCGAAGCCGCAGGAAGGAAATAACATGAAAGATGACGAGAAGTCATCCAGAAACCTCTCCGGGTACGTTATGTTATGTTTATGTCGCCCCCGTGGGGCGGGGGGAGAACTGCAAAGAAAATATGGAGAAGCCAGGGCCAGTAGCCGCTTGCCCCAAGATGGCCGCGGCACCTGCCCCTGTCCCTCTTCCCCATCCGATTTACAAATTACTCAATTTATTGAGTAATTTGTTGACAACCCACATTTCTCATTGGTAGAATTCCTTATATGCATAGAGAATTTGTGCGCCGGATCTACTATAAAAACATCCACAAAAACCTGCGGGAAGGACACATCCCCATACAGGTTCTTTCCGGGCCAAGGCAGGTAGGAAAAACCACTCTCGCGCTTCATATAAAGGAAACTTGGCATGGCCCATCAATATACGAGGCCGCCGACAAGCCAGCCATCCCATCCACAGCCTGGATAGCGGAACACTGGAACAAGGCAAGAGAACTTGCCGCCGCGGGTAAATGCACGCTCCTGATCCTGGACGAAGTCCAGAAGATTACCGGCTGGAGCGAGACGGTCAAAGCCCTGGTCGACGAGGACAAGCGCAACAAGAAAAGCATTAAAGTCCTTTTGCTCGGCTCTTCGGCGCTGCTGGTCCAGCGCGGGCTGACCGAAAGCCTTACCGGCAGATTCGAACTTCACAGGATACCGCATTGGTCCTACTCGGAGTGTTTTGAATGCTTCGGGCTCACGTTGGAAGACTATCTGCGCCTCGGAGGCTACCCCGCGGCGGTGCCGATGAACAGCGATTATGCCCGCTGGGGCCGGTATATCCGCGACTCTATACTTGAGACTGTCGTCGGAAAGGACGTGCTACTGATGTCGCCGGTACATAAACCGGCCCTGCTGCGCCAGGTACTAGGGGTGGCCTGCGCTCATCCGGCCCAGATATTGAGCTACCAAAAAATGATGGGTCAGCTATCCGACGCCGGAAATACCACGACAATAGCCCATTACCTCCGTCTGTTGTCAGCCGCTTATGTGCTTGCTACGCTGCAGCGCTGGAGCGGCAACAAACTGCGCCTGCGCAACTCCATCCCCAAACTGATACTGCGCGACAATAGTCTGGCCAACGCCATGACCTTCCCGCACGGGGGAGAAGAATTGAACGCCCCCGCCTGGAAAGGCAGGCTGGTGGAGAACGCCGTAGGCGCGGCCCTTATTCCCCTGGCGGAACAGAACGGCGGCGAACTGTTCTACTGGCGGGAGAGGGACACCGAAGTGGACTACATCTTCAAGCTGGGGAGAAAACTGCTGGCCATAGAAGTAAAATCAGGCAGGACCGATAAAAGTCCGGGCGGTTTGGCTGCCTTCCTGGCTCACAATAGGGCGGCGACCGGACTTATCATCGGCCCCGCCCAAGGCAGCGCAGGAATGCCGTTCATAGGCCTGGAAGATTTTTTCCGGGACCCAGCGTCCATACTTGGGAAGATATAGTCCCTAGGATAATGCAAGAGCAAAGTAAGGAAACTGACGAAACCATGAATTTCTACCGGATTTACTTCTACCGGTATCGATCAACAACGCTTTGTTGAAGCATGGTCCTCGGTCTACGAAGATAAAAACGAAGAGCTCTATGAGCGAAATATTGGCAAGTTAACCCCACCCCGGTCCTGCGTTGCGCCGGCCGCCGAGCCAAGATTTCGGCGATTTCCGCGATAGGTGTCTCGCCCGGAAGGAAGCGGATTGCGCTTTATGCGAAGTTTTACAGCAACAAAAACATCAAGTCCCCGCAGATTGTCCGATTTCTCGGCCAGTTGCACCGGCATATGCGGGGACATATTATCCTTCTTTGGGATGGTGGCCGCCCCCACAAAGGGGCCGTCGTTAAAAAG
>CAZVWK010000111.1:0-6352 GCA_964631475.1 uncultured Elusimicrobiaceae bacterium
CAACCGCCCCAGGCCGCCGCCGGACAGGGTCCGCACGATTCCGTTTTCGCCGCGCGGGTGGAGAAGCTGGAAAAAGAACTGGCGGCGCTCCGTTCGGAGCTGGCGGAAACCAGGAAAGAGGCCGAGCGGCCCAAGACCGAAGACCGGGTGAACAAGGCGATGGGCGCCCAGGCCAAGAAGCTGGAAAGCCTCGAGACGGCTTTCAGGGGCCTCGAAGAGATAAAGGCCTCGGACCGGCTGAGCGAACTCCTGGAAAAGGTGCTGGCGGTAGAAGCCAGGTTCTCGGCAGTCGAGAAGGCTTTCCCGAAGCTGAGGAACGAGGTGGCCCGCCTGATGGACGACTACCGGGACACGGCCGTACGGCTGAAGGCGCAGGTCGCCGAAGCGGCGAGCGAGGCGATGTCCCTGAAGGCGTCCATGGCCGCGGTGGAGGAGAAGGCCGCCCGGCTGGAGGACAGGTTCGGCCCGGCTTTCGAATCTCTGGTGGAGGAGCAGGACAAGCTGCGCAAGAGCGTGCAGAAAGGTTTCGCGGAAGCGAGGGATTCCCTTACCCGCTCTTTCGACGAAAGACACGCCCTTCTGCGGGACGAGCTGAAGTCTTTGCGCTCCTCGGTCGAGACGCTCAAGTCCGACTGGAAGCTGGCGCTGGAGACCCGTCTGCGCCACGCCGAGGCCCGGGCCTCCGCCTTCGACACCATGTCCTCCCGCTTCGAAACCCTGCTCTCCGAGTTCTCCCGACTCTCCGGCGGCCACGGCCCGGCGGCTAAGAAGTAAACCGCGCATTTTTGTATCATCTAGGGCATGGGAAAGGTCCCGCTTCTCGTTTCCCTGCTGCTGTTAGGCCTTTGTCCGCCGGCCCGCGGCCAGGCCGCCTCTTTCACGCCGACGTCCTATACGGCCGCCGTACTGGCCTCCTCGCCTGAACTCAGGCAGGCCGAGCTGGCCTTCAGCCAGGCCCGCAACGCCTACCGGATAGCCGTGATGGACGCGGCCCTGCCGGCTTTCACCCTTTCGCTCCCGTCCGCCTTCTACGGCTACGGCCGCTACACCCGGATGCCGATCAGGCCGCACATAGAGGATTTCCTGCGTACGATGGACAAGGGAGAACTCAAACTCGACCTCAAGGAGTCGGGGGAACTGGTCTCCCGCGACAGCGTTGACGTAATCCCGCCCGGCCGCGGCGACATCATGCTGCAGTTCATTGTCGAAGCCGTCATGCTGGGCATGACTCCCAGCCTCATAAAGGCCTGGATGCCGCTCGTCTCTGTTTTCACCGCCGCGATGACGGCCTTCGTTTTCGCCATCTACCCGGCCTGGGTGGCCGCCGGCCTCAAACCCGCCGAGGCGCTGAGGGCGGAATGACCGGGGAGTTCAAGACCCGCCTCCTGGCCCTGGCCGCCGCCGCTGGGCTCGCCTTCCACCTCTGGGCCGGATTCTCTTTCATAAAGTCCGCCGCCCCCACCTACGACGAGCCGGTGCACCTGGCCAGCGGCTGGTCCTATCTCAAGACCGGGCGCTACGCGCTCAATATCATGGACCACCCGCCGCTCTCCGAGATGCTGTCGGCGCTGCCGCTGCTCTTTAAGTCGCCGGAGTCTTTCCTCACTCACCCCTATTTCGACCGCAGGATGCCGTACCATTACTCCGATTATTTCCTCTACAACAACACCGTGCCGCCGGAGGGTCTCCTGGGCCCGGCGCGGGCCTTCGGTTTCCTCGTATGGACCGCCGGGTTCTCCGCCGTCGTCTTCCTGTTCTGCCTTAAACTCCATTCGCCGGCGGCCGGCTTCGCGGCCCTGGCCGTATACTATTTCCTGCCGGTGTTCATCTCCAATAACGCCCTCGTGACCACGGACTCGGCCGCGGCGCTGTTCTACGCGGCCTCGCTGCTGGCTGGGCTGCTCTTCGCGCTCAAGGCCTACGGCCGGGAGGCGCTCTTCCCCCGCCGCGAGATGCTGCTGGCCGCCGCCTGCTCCGGGCTGGCCATGGCTTCAAAGTTCAGCATGTTCGTCGTGCCGCCGCTCGTCTCCGTCCTCTGGATCCTGCACATGCTCTTCTTCAGCCCCCGGCGGGAGGGAGGGAGGGTACTCCTCCACGCGCTGCTTTATTGCGGCCTCTCCCTGGCCGCCCTCGCCTTGGTCTACAGGGGGGACCTGCCGCTTTACTTCGAGGGCCTCAACGCCACCATACAGCGGCTCGGCGCCGGCCGACCTTCTTTCGCCATAGGTTTGCGGTCCATGGAGGGAGTCTGGTGGTATTTCCCGGCCGTTTTCCTGCTCAAGAACCCGGCCGCTTTCCTGATGTTCCTCGCCGCCGGCCTGGCGGCCGCTTTCCGCGGCCGCGGACCGGCGCTGCTCTGGCTGGTACTGCCCTTTGTTTTCTATTTCGCCGCCTCCTTCGCTTCGAAGGTGCAGATTGGAGTCAGGCATCTGCTGCCGGCCATGCCGCTGGCGGCGGCCCTGGCTGGCTTCGGCCTGGCCGCGCTGCTGTCGCGCCGCCGGGCGGCGCTTCTGACCCTGCCGGCCGCGGCCCTTTCCGTCTTCTTCGTTATCTCGTCCCGTCCTTTCTACCTGGCCTATTTCAGCGAGGCGGCGGGGGGGAAGAAGAACGGCTGGAAGTATTTCACGGACTCCAATCTCGACTGGGGTCAGGACCTGAAGACGCTGGGGGAGAAACTGCGGTCGGAGGGTTCGCCGCCCGTGGTATTCTCCTATTTCGGCGTAGGCCGGCCGGAACATTACGGCATGAAATACCTGCCGCTGGGAGTTGTGACGAACGTTAACGAGATAGGCGAGGCCTCCCACGCCGGGGACCTGTGCGCCTCTGAGCGGCGCCTGCTGGCCGTTTCTGCCACCAACCTGATGGGTACGTATTATCCCGATCAGGACAGGTTCGGCTGGCTCTGGGGCCGCGAACCCTATTTTTCCGCCGGAGATTCCATCTTTCTCTACGATCTGGCCGGGGACGCCGCGGCGCTGGAGAAGGCCGCCGGACTCCTGCTCAGGTCCGGCCGTCCCCGCGAAGCGGCCTGTTGGCGGGACGGGGGCCCTCCGCCGCAAAAAGAAAAGGCCGGGTCTCCCCGGCCTTTCTTTTTGAACGGAGCAAGGTCTCAGCTTTCGGGCTGGAACTCGTCCTTGCCTACCGCGCATACGGGGCAGACCCAGCCTTCCGGCACTTTTTCCCAAGCGGTGCCCGGCGGAACGCCGTTGTCCGGGTCGCCCGCCTCGGGGTCGTAGATATAGCCGCAGACTTTGCAGACGTGCTTTTTCATCTTATTCTCCCTTGCCCGTTTTCAGGCCTTCCAGAGTCCGTGCAGATTGCAGTATTCGCGCGCGGTGACCTTGTCGGCCTTTACGCAGAACTCGGCCTCTGGGGCCATCCCTGGCTTCAGTAACGCCCTGTAGGACTTTCCGTCGGCGACCAGCTCGATCCACTCGATGTAATGCTTCTCTTCCATCGGGTGGGCGACGGAGCCGACCTCGACCTTCCAGCCGTTCGCGGTCTTTTTCACGACCGGGACATGCTTCTCCTTGGCGGCGTCGACGGTGTTCTCCTTCATCAGGTCCATCGGCTTGCCGCAGCAGATCAGCTCGCCGCCGCCGGCGTGCACCACCGCGACCATATTGCCGCAGCTCCCGCACTTGTAGATACCGTTCATTTCAGCCATTTTCCCTCCTCTGGTTCCACGAATCTTTACCCGGCGATGGTTTTAAGCGCCGCCAGCGTCTCGGCGTAATCCGGTTCCTGGCCGACTTCCGGCACCAGCTGCGCGTATTTTACCACGCCTTCCCTGTCCACGATGAAGACGGCTCGCGCGAGCAGGCGCAGGTCCTTAATGAGCACGCCCCAGGCCTTGCCGAAATCCCCTTTCTGGTAGTCGGAGAAGGTCTGAACGCGGGTTACGCCCGCCGCGGCGCACCAGCGCTTCTGGGCGAAGGGCAGGTCCATGCTCACCGTAATTATATGGATGTCCGGGTCCAGCGACTCGGCCTCTTTGTTGAACCGCCGGGTCTCCATATCGCAGACGGGCGTGTCCAGCGAGGGGACAGAGGATATGATAACGACCTTGCCCTTGTAGGTGCGCAGGAACTTCATCGGGGTCAGGTTATTGTCCACGACCTTGAAGT
Organism: uncultured Elusimicrobiaceae bacterium; assembly: GCA_964631475.1. Classification (GTDB taxonomy): domain Bacteria; phylum Elusimicrobiota; class Elusimicrobia; order Elusimicrobiales; family UBA9959; genus UBA2231. The sequence continues at coordinate 4,128 of CAZVWK010000111.1, forward strand.
CCGGCGCGGGCATGCCCGGCTTTATCTCGTCTCCGGCCAGCGTCATCGGGTTCCCGTGCAGGGTGACCGCGCGCTTCGCGGCTTCCTTGGGCGATCCTTCGTTGATCTGTTCGTCCATCGGTCCTCTCTGGGATTTTACCAGTTCTCGGCCAGCAGCTCGAAATAGGCCTTGGGATGAGCGCAGGCCGGGCAGCTCTCGGGGGCTTCGTTGCCCTCATGCCTGTAGCCGCAGTTGATGCAGTTCCAGGAGGCGGTTTTGTCTTTCCTGAAGGCGGAGCCCTGCTCGAGGTTCTTCAGGAGGCCGCGGTAGCGCGCTTCGTGCTGCTTCTCGGCCACGGAGATATAGTCGAAGGTCTTGGCGACGGCTTCGAAACCTTCCTCGCGGGCTATCCTAGCGAAATCCGGGTACATGCTGCCCCACTCGTGGTTCTCGCCGTCAGCGGCGGCCTTGAGGTTGGCCTTGGTGTCGCCGATCACCCCTGCGGGGAAGGAGGCCGTTATCTCGACTGCGCCGCCTTCGAGGAACTTGAAGAAGCGCTTGGCGTGCTCCTTCTCCTGCTCGGCGGTCTCTTCGAAGACATGGGCTATCTGGACATAGCCCTCTTTCTTCGCCTGCCCGGCGAAATACGTGTAGCGGTTCCTGGCCTGCGACTCGCCCGCAAAAGCGGCCAGCAGGTTCTTCTCGGTCTTGGTGTTTTTAATTCCCATGTTGTCCTCCGGAGGTTCTGGCTTTATATGCGTATATTCTACTAAATAGCGGCCGCGGGCTTCTCCTTTCTTATCCCGGCCCGGGTCAGGCAGAAATCGTACTTTACCGGATCGGCCGGTTGCAGCCGCGCGAAGAAGGCCGTTATCTCGGCGGCCGTCCGCATCGAGGCGTCCTTGCGGCGGGTGATGCCCATCTCCCGCGAAACCCGGTGCATATGAGTGTCGAGCGGGACGATCAGCCCGGCCGCGGGCACTCCTTTCCAGGGGCCGGGATCGACGGCGTCGCGGCGCACCATCCAGCGCAGGAAGAGGTTGAGCCGCTTGAAGGAACTTTTGTGGGCCGGGCACGGGATAAGCGTCGGCGTGCAGAGGCCGGGGAACACCAGGCTGACGAAGCGGTATATGGTCTCTTCGTAATTGGGCCCGGGCGTCAGTACTGACAGGAATGCTTTATTTAGTGAGCCGTGCTTCTTCAGCGCCGACCGCAGCGCCTTCAGGAAGACTATCATCTCCCTGCCCGTGGTGAAGCGGTGCGTGAATCCGGAGTAGAGCCGCTCCAGGTCCGTGCGGGAAGCAGAAAGCAAAAAGGAGCGGGGGGAGCGGCCCATAGGCGTCAGGACCTTTTCGACGCTTTTGAGTATCTGCCTGACATTGCCGTAGGCCAGAGAAGCCGCCACGATGCCCGCTATCTCCATGTCGCCGGGCTTCTTATAGCGCCGGACGAACTCCAGCGGGTCCGGGTGTATGAACTCCGGCCTGTTGCGGCGGCGGTAGAGTTCCTCGAAATATTCCTTCTTCGGCGGCATACGGATATTATATGAGATTAAAAAAGCCCGGCGGAGGGCTTCGATCTCCGCCGGGCCGGGGGGGGGAGGTTCAGGCCCGCGCCTTGGCTCCTAGTATGGCCTCCAGGTCCTTCTCCGGGGTGGTTATCGGCATGATGTTGAACTTCTCCACCAGGACTTTCAGCACGGCCGGCGTGACGAAGGCCGGCAGCGTCGGGCCGAGGCGTATGTTCTTTATGCCGAGGTGGAGCAGCGTCAGCAGTATGCAGACCGCTTTCTGCTCGTACCAGCTCAGGACCATCGACAGGGGCAGTTCGTTGACGCCCACGCCGAAGGCCTTGGCCAGCGCCACCGCCGTCTGGATGGCCGAGTAGGCGTCGTTGCACTGGCCCATGTCGAGCAGTCGCGGTATGCCGCCGATGTCGCCGAACTCCGCCTTGTTGAAGCGGAACTTGCCGCAGGCCAGCGTCAGCAGGACGGTGTCCTTGGGGGCCTTCTCGGTGAACTCGGTGTAGTAGTTGCGGCCGGGCTTGGCGCCGTCGCAGCCGCCGACGAGGAAGAAGTGCTTTATCTGCCCCGCCTTGACCGCGTCTATCACCTTGCCCGCCACTCCCATTACGGTATTGTGGCCGAAGCCGACCAGGATGGTCTTCGGATCGCCGTCCTTATCGAAGCCGGGGGCCGCCAGGGCCGCCTCTACCGCCGGGCCGAAGTCGCCGTTCTTAAGATGCG
>CAZVWK010000112.1:0-6337 GCA_964631475.1 uncultured Elusimicrobiaceae bacterium
CGATGGTGCCCACGTTCACGTGGGGCTTGCTCCTGTCAAATTTCGCTTTAGCCATTTTCTATCTCCTTTCTGCTTTTCTTTCTTTCCCCGCTGAACCGCGGCAGAAATCGAAAGCTGGGGACTGTGAGCGTCAGCGAACCTCCGTTATCAGGAAGATTCCCGTCCCCGGCTTTCGCGCCCGCTGGAACACGGCTTTAAAACGCCGGCGTTCTCCGAACGCGAAAAATCGAAAGCTGGGGATGGGAATTGCACCCACGACCTTTCCCTTACCAAGGGAGTGCTCTACTAGCTGAGCTACCCCAGCGACCGCAAAAAAATACACAAAGAACCGAAAGCGGGCGACCTGCGAGCGTCAGCGAGCCTCTTCACCGGAAAGATTCCCGTCGCCCGCTTTCGCGAACCCGCTATGTCCGGGGATTTCCCGGAAGGCCCGACGCACGGGGCCAGATAGCGAAAGCGGGCGATGGGAATCGAACCCACGTGATCTGCTTGGAAGGCAGACGTTCTACCATTGAACTACGCCCGCAGTGGGATAATTATATTTATTAAGGACTTCCCATGTCAACGGCCAGTCGCAGAGCCCGGAACAACGAACCTCCGGCTCCGCAGGTGCCGGGCGCTATGCCTCCCGGCCCCGGCGCCGACCTCGGACAATCCCCGCAAGGCGAGGACAAGCGCCGCGCTTTTCCGGCAGGCGGGTCCGACACTACGTTGTCGCGCGCCTATTTTACCATATGGGTACGCGGTAATATAAGGAGGGAGCGTGAAAAAAAACCGTATGCGCAGGACCTGGACGATAGGATTGGGCGGGCTTTTCGCCGCAAGGGCGCTGCTGGCCGAGACCGCCGGTGGACATCTTTGCCTGCTCGTCTCTTTCGAGTTCTGAAAAAAGGGGGCTCTATGGGGTGGAAACTGGGGGTTTGGGAATGCGGCGGCCTTCTGGCCGAGCGCGACGACGGTGAGCGGTTCTACCTCTACCGGAGGCTGGGGCCGCCCGAAGGGTATATGGTCAGGTGGCGCGGCAGGCCCGCCGGAGAGATACTCTGTCTTTCTCCCGGGCGGCCCGGCCGGGCCAGCTGGCTGCTCTATAAAGGCGCCAGGGTATCGGAGCAGGACCTGATGGAGGTAATAAGGGAACTGGGCCGGTAGCAACTATTGAAAGTGGCCGGTTTTTGTAGTAGGATTGCCCCATGAGGCCGGCCGTCGCTTCTCTTCTTCTTATCCTCGCCTCTTCCGCAGGAGCCGTTTCGCCGGCCTGGCCTCCGTCATTGTCGCTGGACGACGCCGGGGCAGCGCCGCCGGCCCTCCTGGCCGCGGAACCGCTCGACGCCTGCCCCAAGTTCCGTCTTTTCTCCGAGAGCGAAACCTATCCCGACGCGGACTTACATATAAAGGAAGTATCCCCCGTCCCTCCCGCCAGCCTGCCGGCCTTCGCCGACGACCTGGACAGGGCTGGCCTGCTGAAGGCGCTGGAGACCAACCTGGCCTACTGGAAGATAAAACCCGACTCTTTCAGGATAACCGTTGGGAAGGACTCTTTCGCCGCGCCCGCCATGCGCGCGGCGTCCGCCAGGCTGCTGGAGATATTCTCCTCGGGACTTACGCCCTCCGAGGAGCGGGCCTGGCTGGCTGCCGAATTCCGGACATACAGGGCCGTAGCCGACGACGGCTCCAACAGCGTAGTTTTCACCGGCTATTACGAAGCCGAGATCCCGGCCACGCGGACCCCTACGGCCGAGTCGCGCTACCCGCTCAACCTGCGCCCGGCCGACCTGGTCAAGACCACGCCGGCGATGGGAGTAGATTTCGACTACGGCCGCTACGTGAACGGCGTGATGACCCGCCACCTCTCCTCCGGCGAGATATACTCGGGCGGGCTCGGCGGCCAGGGGCTGGAGGCGGCCTGGTCCGCTCACCCGGCGCATATCATGCTGGCCCAGATACAGGGCTCCGGAGTCCTGCGCTTCCCCGACGGCGGCCACATCAAGATAGGCTTCGACGGCGCCAACGGACATCCCTTCAAGAGCGTGCAGCGACTCCTGATGGACTGCGGCGAGATACCTTCGATGAACTTCCAGCATTTCATCTCCTACCTGACGCGGCAGAAGGACGGCCGGGAGGAACGGCTGGTCTCGCTCAACCCCCGCTATATCTTCTTCCGGGTCAAGGAGAAGGACGCGCAGCCGCAGGGCGCCATCGGCACCCCGCTGGTGCCCGGCCGCTCGATAGCGGTGGACCCCAAGCCGGTGCCCTACGGCCTGGCGGCGGTAATGAAGACGCGGCGCCCGGTCGCCCAGCCCGGCGGCGGCCTCTCTTTCAGGGATTTCACGCGCATGGCCGCAACTCACGACACGGGCTCGGCGATACGCGGGTCCGGCCGGGTCGACATCTTCTGGGGCGCCGGCCCGGTCGCCGAACGGGAGGCCAGTTCCATGAAGGCCTCCGGCGAACTATACCTCATACTTCCTAAATAGATAAGGGAACCCATGCCGGGGCATGCCGGCGTGCCGGCACGCCGCCTCCCCCGACTGTTTCTTTATATAAAAGAAAACCGCCCGGGAAGGGCGGTATAAAATAAGGAGCGGGGCCAAACCTGTTAATAGAGGCGCCCCGCTCTAGGAATAGTATAGCAGACGGTCCGCGAGTGTCAAGGCCTGAAAAAGGCCTATCGCCCCCGGGCGCGCCGGAGCGCTTTGGAAACCTCGTAGAAGGCCACCGCGGCGGCGGCCGAGGCGTTGAGGCTTTCCACTCCTCCCAGCTGCGGTATGGAGATAAGCCGGTCGCAATGTTCCTTGGTCTTGAGGTGCAGGCCCTCCCCCTCCGAACCCACCAGTATCAGCCCTGGGAAGGCGTAGTCCACCTTATCCAGAGGCTCCCCCTCTATATCCAGGCCGTAAACCCAGACGCCGCGCTCCTTGAGATCGATTATAGTCGAGTTGAGGTTTCCCACCGGCACGATATAGAGCTTCTCCAGCGCGCCCGACGAGGTCTTCTGCACGGTCGGCGTGATCCCCACGGTGCGCCGTTCCGGGAGCAGCACCGAAGAGACGCCGAAGCAGGCAGCGCTGCGCAGTATCGCTCCTAGGTTCATCGGGTCGGTGATCCCGTCCACGCCGGCCCACAGGAATTTCTTAGGGTCCCTCTCCAGCGCCAGCGCGTCCAGGGAAGAATAATGCCGCAGCGGCTCCACCTCCAGGACTATGCCCTGGTGGTTGGCGCCCGGCGCGTATTTCTCCAGCACCTTGTTATCCACGAATTCCACGCGGATGCCCTTCTTCCTGGCCAGGTCGGCCGCGGACGAACCTTTGCCCTGTCCGCGCGCGGCCAGCACACGGAAGATCTTGCGGCGCCCGCCTTTTATGACCTCTTCGGCCGTGTTGGCCCCGTAAAGATATTCGCTCATGCGCAGACCTTCCTCAGCAGCCGGGCCGCGATATCGGCCCGGCCGAACGAGGTCCCTACGCCCAGCGCGGTCCTGACCTCACAGGAGTCCGGCGACACCCTTTTGAGTTTACCGACCGCGGCCGACAGAGGCACGCTGGTGAACTCGGGCCCCCGGACGGAAACCATGCGGCCGAAGCGCTTCGCGGCTATAAGTTCGGCTGCTCCCGCGCCGAAGCCGGTGGCCAGCCACCTATCGAAAGGGGTCGGCTCGCCACCGCGCTGCAGGTGGCCAAGGACCACGACCCTAGCCTCTATGCCTGTCCCCTTCTCTATCATCTCCGCTACCCGGTAGGAAACGCCTCCCAGGCGCACGGGGTCGGTCGAGCCTTCGACGGTCTTGAGGACGGTCATTGCCCCGCCTTCGGGCGCGGCGCCCTCGCTGACCACCACGATGCTGAAATTCTTGCCGCGGCGCCGGCGGTCCTTTATGGCCGCCATGACGTCGGCCGGGCGGTATTTTATCTCGGGCAGCAGTATCACGTCGCCGCCCCCGGCTATACCCGCGCGCAGCGCTATCCAGCCGGCGTAGCGGCCCATCGTCTCCACTATCAGCACCCGGTCGTGCGCGTCGGCCGTGGTGTGCAGCCGGTCCACGGCCTCGGTCGCCACTTTAAGCGCGGTATCGAAACCGAAGGTGAAATCGGTCGCCGAAAGGTCGTTGTCTATCGTCTTGGGGACGCCCACCACGGGCAGGCCCAGTTTGTGTAAGCGCAGCGACATGCTCTGCGTGCCGTCGCCGCCGACCGCGACCAGCGCGCCGAGACCAAGTTTTTTAAAATTGCGCATCGACCTCTCCGTCATGTCGGCCGGGGCCTGAGGAGAGCCGTACGGGGGCAGCGTATAGGAGAAAGGGTTGGCGATATTGCTGGTGCCGAGGATGGTGCCGCCGCGTATTATGATCCCGGAAACGTCCTTGTCTGTCAGCCGCCGGCGCCTGTCCTCGACCAGGCCCTTAAAGCCGTCGAGGTAACCGTAAACCTCCCAGCCCCTCCGCAGCGCGGACTTGGTCGCCGCGCGGATGACGGCGTTGAGTCCTGGGCAGTCCCCGCCGCCGGTAAGTATGCCTATTTTCATCGGGAAACCACCGTCAGACTATTGTCGGGTAAGCGTGCTCGCGCTCCCGCGAGATTATGTAGAGCAGGGCCGCCAGGATATGGGCCGGGTGGGCCAGCCGGGCGTAGTTGTACTCCAGGTGTATCTGGAACCTTTCCTGGGACGAGGGATCGAGGAAAACGTAGCCTGCCCGCCGGTCCTGGGCGAAAATGCCGTAATGCTTGCGCAGGCGGCCGCCCTGGACCCCGAAGAGGCGGCAGGCCCTGCTTATGGCCGGAGCGTCGTCGCGCACGGTGAAAACCACCAGGTTGTCGGTGTCTACGAAATCCCAGCAGCGGCCTTCCTTGCCCGTCTTCTCCACCAGCCTGGCGACTTCTTTGCCGTTGCCGTCGCGCAGCAGGCCGTAGAAGTTCTCCGGCATGACGGTAAAAATCTTGTTCGACTGGTGGTCGTATATCTCCAGCGCCTCCCTGCGCGCCGAACGCTTGTAAAGGCCGAAGAGCAGCGGCGCAAGGAATACCAGGTCGGGCACGGAGGCGATGAGGCGGCCGCCCGGCAGGCCGAGCATAAGGTTCGTGATCGGATTGCCGCCCGGGACCAGTCCCGCGAAGGCCCAGGCCAGGTGGAAGAGGATCAAACCGTGGAAGCCAGCGGCCAGCCAGATGTCGTGGGAGAAATCGTAATAGGCGCCGAGGCTCTGCTTCTGGCGCGTCAGTATCCGGTATTCCACCTCTTTAGCGGAGGCGTGCCTGGAGATCAGGAACGGGAAGAAAAAGTCCGGCGGCACGTCGGCCGGCGGCAGGGCTATCCTGGGGTTCTGGTATTTAGCCGCTGAAGAGCGGGCCAGAGCCGCGCCGATAAGCCAGAGGCCGACTACGAGCCCGGCCAGCCAGACAGGTAGCGGCGAGCGCTTGATGTAAGGAGGTTCCTTGGAACCGGCCGACTCCGATATCCTTGACAGCAGGCCGGCGGCGGCATCGGCCATGTTGGGCCCGGAGGGCTGGGCCTGCTGCGCGCCCGCGGCGCCGGTGGAATCCTCCTTCCTGAAAACGTCGTCCATCGAGACGGCCGGCGCGCTGTCGACCAGCACGGCCGGCCCGGTGGAATCCTCCGCGCCGTCGCGGAACACCTGCATGGAGATATCGTCCCCGGTCTTGACGTCCGGGACCCTGGAGGCCGACGCGCGGGGCTTGCGCGGCGGCGGGGCCGGGGCCTTTATCACCTCGCCCGGCTTCCGGAAGCGGCCCAGCATGTTGCGGAAGGCGGCCTCGTCCACGCCCCGGGCGGAGACGGCGTAGGACTTCTCGTCGTAGGTAAGGAAAGCGATGTAGGCCGGAGACCCCATGACGTCATAACACAAGTAGTAGGCCGTAGTGACGCCCCGGATAGAGACGGGCTTGACCTCCCCCGAGATGGTATTGCCCTTGGAGCGCAGCGAGTCCACCTGCTCCTTAACGCGGGCCTTGAGGTAATAGTCGCTCAGTTCTGAATCGAGCTTGGAGAACTCGGCGAAAGCGTCCTTCTGTCCCAGGCGCAGGATGACGGACGGGTCATTACTCTTCTCCACGGCCCAGCCGACGGGAAAGTCTATCTCGAAATTGGAGGCCGAATCCCTGAAAACCTCGGCCCGGAGGGGGGCCTGAAAGCAGCAGGCGAGCAGTAGCGTGAGGAGCGCTTTCGTCATAATGTTCGAAACGCCAATATTACAATAATTTTACCCTACACCGCAATGCCGGCGCGGGAGCGGGCAGGGGGGCGGGCGGCGTCCCGTTTTTTATTAACGCGCGGCAAGCGTGTCAACTCATCTAAGAATGTTCCCCAAGCAGTAGCGCGCTGTCCT
>CAZVWK010000113.1:0-6324 GCA_964631475.1 uncultured Elusimicrobiaceae bacterium
TCTCCGACATCCTCAAGGGCAAGCAGGGCCGCTTCCGCCAGAACCTGCTGGGCAAACGCGTCGACTATTCCGGCCGTTCCGTCATCGTGGTCGGCCCCGAGCTCAAACTCAACCAGTGCGGCCTCCCCAAGGAGATGGCGCTGGAGCTCTTCAAGCCCTTCGTGCTGGCCGAGCTCATCAAGAAGGACTCCATCACGCTGAAGGTCGCCAAGAAGAAGATGGAGCACGCCGATAACGAGATCTGGGACATCCTGGAGAAGGTAACCAAGAGCCATCCCGTGCTGCTCAACCGCGCGCCCACGCTGCACCGCCTCGGCATCCAGGCCTTCGAGCCCGTGCTGATCGAGGGGCTCGCCATACAGCTGCACCCGCTCACCTGCGCCGCCTTCAACGCCGACTTCGACGGCGACCAGATGGCCGTGCACGTGCCGATATCGCAGGAAGCGCAGATGGAAGCGCGCATGCTGATGATGGCGACCAACAACATCCTTTCGCCCGCCAGCGGGCGCCCGATAGCGGCTCCTTCGCACGACATGGTGCTGGGCGTCAACTACCTCACCAAGGTCAAGAAGGGAGACGTGGGAGAGGGCCGGGTCTTCGCCGACAGGGAGGAGGCCGTCGCTGCGCATCAGCGCGGCAAGGTGGGCCTGCATTCCCGCATACGCGTGCGCGGCGTGACCGCGCTGGACCAGAGGCCGGTCGCCGAGTGGAAGAACCAGGAGGACCTGAAGAAGGGCGAGACCTGGGAAGAGGGACGGAAGGACGACTACACTACGGTCGGCCGCATCGTCTTCAACTCGGTTGTCCCCAAGGGGATCGGCTATATCAACAGGACCATAGGCAAGAAAGACCTCTCCGGCCTCGTGGACAGCTGCTACAAGAACCCGGAGGTGGGCCATTTCGAGACCGTGAAGCTGCTGGACCAGCTGATGCGGCTCGGCTTCCACTACGCCACCCTGTCCGGCCTGAGCATTTCCATAGCCGACATGTCGGTTATCAAGGACAAAGAGGGCCTGATCAAGACGGCCGAGAAGCAAGTCCGCGAGATCGAGGGCCAGGCCGAGGACGGCATCATCACGGAGAACGAGCGCTACAACAAGGTCATCGACATCTGGACCCGCGTCACCGACACCGTGGCCGACGATATGTTCACCGAGATGCAGAAGCAGGAGCAGAAGCCGTATAACGAGAAGGAGAACCGCTTCAACGCCGTCTTCATGATGGCCGACTCCGGAGCGCGCGGCAGCCGCCAGCAGGTGAAGCAGCTGGCCGGCATGCGCGGTCTGATGGCCAAGCCCCAGAAGAAACTGACCGGCGGCCTAGGCGAGATCATCGAGAACCCGATCCGCTCCAACTTCCGCGAAGGCCTGACCGTGCTCGAGTACTTCATCTCCACGCACGGCGGACGCAAAGGTCTTTCCGACACGGCGCTCAAGACCGCCGACGCCGGCTACCTGACCCGCCGCCTGGTGGACGTGGCCCACAACGTGGTCATCACCGAGGACGATTGCGGCACCATTAACGGCGTAGAGACTATGGCCCTTGCCGCCGGCGAGGAGGTCATAGAGTCTCTCGAGGACCGCATCACCGGCCGCATCGCTATGGAAGACGTCAAGGACCGGGACGGCAAGACCGTCCTGGTGAAGAACGGCTCCCTTATCACACCCGAGGCCGCCAAGGCGATAGTCGCCGGCGGACGCGAGAGCGTTTTCGTCCGCTCCGTGCTGACCTGCGAGTCCGACGTGGGCATCTGCTCCAGGTGCTACGGCCTGAACCTGGCCACCGCCAAGCAGGTGGAGGTCGGCGAGGCCGTCGGTATCATCGCCGCGCAGTCCATCGGCGAGCCCGGCACGCAGCTGACCCTCCGCACGTTCCACATCGGCGGTACCGCGTCGCGCGTCATAGAAGAGGCCGCGGTCAAGGTCAAGAAGGACGGCAAGGTCCGTTTCAAGGACCTGCGCACCGTAAAGAACCGCAACGGCAGCGAGATCTGCGTGTCGCGCAGCGCGGTGATCGTAGTCGAACACGCCGACAAGACCGAGGAAGAGTTGAAAATCAACTACGGCGCCAAGATAAAGGTGGAGGATAAGCAACAGGTTAAGGCCAACACGGCGATAGCCGAGTGGGACCCGCTGACGATGCCGATCATCACCGAGAAGTCCGGCAAGATAAAATTCGCCGACGTCAAGGAAGGCGTCACGATGCACGAGGAACGCAACAAGGTGACCGGCATCATCGAGCGCCGCATTATCGAGCACCGCGGCACCAAGCTCACCCCCCGCATCGTCATAGACGACGGCGGCAAGGCCGTCGCCTCCTACACGCTGCCCACCGACACCATCATCATCGCCGACAACGGCGAAGAGGTGAAGCAGGGCGACGTCATCGCCAAGCTGCACCGCGAGACCTCCAAGACCAAGGACATCACGGGCGGCCTGCCGCGCGTGGCCGAGCTCTTCGAGATCCGCAAGCCCAAGAACGCCGCCATCATCACCAAGATCGAGGGCGTCGTCAGCCTGGGCACCAGCACCAAGGGACTCGTCGAGGTCTCGGTCAAGAACGAGGAGACCGGGCAGGTGGAGACCTACCCCGTCCCCTACGGCAAGCACCTGGTCGTCTACGAGGGCGACCGCGTGGCCGTGGGCGAGGCGCTGACCGACGGCGCGGTGGACATGCACGACCTGCTGTCCGTGAAGGGCATCAAGGAAGTGCAGAACTACATAGTCAACGCCATCCAGGAAGTCTACCGCCTGCAGGGCGTCAACATAAACGACAAGTACATCGAGATTATAGTCCGGCAGATGCTCTCCAACGTGAAGATCACAGAGCCGGGCGGGACCTCCTTCCTAAAGGGGGAGATCGTCCACAAGACCGCCTTCAAGCTGGAGAACCAGCGCGTGGCGGAAAGCGGTCACCAGCCGGCCCAGGCCGAGCCGGTGCTGCTGGGCATCTCGAAGGCGTCGCTCGCCAGCGAGTCGTTCATCTCGGCCGCCAGCTTCCAGGAAACCACCCGGGTGCTGACGGACGCGGCCACCACCAACAAGGTGGATCATTTGAAAGGCCTCAAGGAAAATGTTATAATCGGACATTTGGTGCCCGCCGGGAGCGGCTTTGCGGCCAGGTCAGCGGACTTGGAAGCTATAGCCCGGGCGGCGTCTAAGAAGGAGTAGGTTCGTTTTATGGCTACGATAAACCAACTTATAAGGCACGGCCGCGAAGAGCTGCCGCAGTTCAGCAAGGCCCCGGCGCTCATGTCGTGCCCCCAGCGGCGCGGCGTCTGCACCCGCGTCTACACCACCACCCCGAAGAAGCCGAACTCGGCGCTGCGCAAGGTGGCCCGCGTGAAGCTCACCTCCAGGGTCGAAGTGACCGCCTATATCCCCGGAGAGGGGCATAACCTGCAGGAGCACTCGATAGTGCTCGTGCGCGGCGGCCGCGTCAAGGACCTCCCGGGCGTGCGCTACCACATCATACGCGGCGCCCTCGACGCCGCCGGCGTGGAGAACCGCCGTCAGGGCCGCTCGCTCTACGGCGCCAAGAGGCCCAAGCCGGGCGCAGCCAAGAAGTAACATAACTAGGAGAACAAAGATATGCCAAGGAAAGGTTTAAGGCCGCGCGACAGGAGACCCGCCCCCCCGGCCGACTTCAAGTTCAATTCCGTCCTGATATCCCGCCTCGTCAACAGGATCAACTTCCAGGGCAAGAAGGTCGCGTCCGAGAAGGTGGTCTACGGAGCGATGGATATCGTCAAGGAGAAGACCAAAGAAGATCCGATGGTGGTCTTCACCAAGGCCGTGGAGAACGTGCGGCCGCTCCTGGAGATACGGCCACGCCGCGTGGGCGGCGCCAACTACCAGGTGCCGATAGAGGTCAAGCCAGCCCGCGGCACCGCCTTGGCGATGCAGTGGATGCTCAAGGCCGCCCGCGAGCGCGCCGGCGCCCCGATGTCCGCCCGCCTGGCCGAGGAAATACTGCTGGCTTATAAGAAGGAAGGGGCAGCTTTCAAGAAGCGCGAGGATACCCACAAGATGGCCGAGGCCAACCGCGCCTTCGCCCATTTCAGGTGGTGGTAATTCAGGGGACACGGTGCCGGGACACCATGCCGAATGGTGTCCCCTGCCGATGCGGGGGAGTAAAAAGCAAAAGGACTGTGCATGGCGATAGATCTCAATAAACTCAGGAACCTCGGCATCATAGCCCACATCGACGCGGGCAAGACCACCACCACGGAGCGCATTCTCTATTACACGGGCAAGTCCCATAAGATAGGCGAGGTGCACGACGGCAATACCACGACCGACTGGATGCCGCAGGAGCGCGAGCGCGGCATCACCATCACCGCCGCCGCCATCACCACGCAGTGGAAGGATTGCACGGTCAACATCATCGACACTCCCGGCCACGTGGACTTCACGGCCGAGGTCGAGCGCTCGCTGCGCGTGCTCGACGGCGCCGTCACCGTCTTCGACGGCGTGCAGGGCGTGGAGCCCCAGTCCGAGACCGTCTGGCGCCAGGCCGACAAGTACCACGTCCCCCGCGTCGCCTACATCAACAAGCTCGACCGCATAGGCGCGGATTTCTACATGTCCGCCAATTCCATAATCGAGAAGCTGGGCGCCAACGCGGCCCCCATACAGCTGCCGATCGGCGTTACCGAGACCTTCAAGGGCCTCGTCGACCTGGTCAAGATGAAGGCGCTCATCTGGGTCGGGGACGACTTGGGCGCGCATTTCGACGAGGTGGAGATCCCCGCGGATATGCAGGAAGTCGCCAAGAAGTACCGCGACAACCTTATAGAGAAGATCGCCGACTTCGACGAGAAGATCATGGAGCGCTACCTGGCCGGTGACACCAATTTCACGGAGGCCGAGCTCAAGGCCGCCATCCGCAAAGGCACGCTGACCTGCAAGTTCTTCCCGGTGCTCTGCGGCTCTTCCTATAAGAACAAGGGCGTGCAGCCCATGCTCGACGCCGTCATCGACTTCCTGCCCTCCCCGCTGGACGTCCCCGCCATAACCGGCACCGACCCCAACACCGGGGAGGAGGCGTCGCGCAAGTCGGACAACAAGGAGCCTTTCTCGGCCCTGATGTTCAAGATACAGACAGACCCCTACGTGGGCAAGCTGACCTTCTTCCGCGTCTATTCGGGCGTGCTGAGGGCCGGCGACACCGTCTATTTCGGCAAGAAGAGAGCCAGCGAGCGCATCGGCCGCATCCTGCGCATGCACGCCGACAAGCGCGAGGAGATCAAGGAAGTCTTCGCAGGCGACATCGCCGCCACCGTGGCCGTGAAGAATTCCTTGGTGGGCGAAACGATCTGCTCCCCGGAAAAGCCGATAATTCTGGAAGGCATGAACTTCCCCGAGCCGGTCATCTCGATCGCCATCGAGCCCAAGTCCAAAGAGGACGAGGAAAAGATGGGCGTCGCGATGGGCCGCCTGGCCGAAGAGGACCAGACCTTCCGCATCAAGACCGATGAGGAGACTTCCCAGACCATCATCTCGGGAATGGGCGAACTGCATCTGGACATCATCGTGGACCGCCTCAAGCGGGAGTTCAACGTCCAGGCTAATATCGGCAAGCCCCAGGTCGCCTTCCGCGAGACCGTCAGGAAGGCCGTGGAGATGGAAGGCAAGTTCATCCGCCAGTCGGGCGGTCGCGGCCAGTACGGCCACGTCTGGCTCAAGGTGGAGCCGCAGCCGACCGGCACGGGCTTTGAATTTGTCGACGCCATCAAGCAGGGCCGCATACCCAAGGAATTCATTCCGGCCGTGGAAAAGGGCTGCCGCGAGGCGCTCGACGGCGGCGCGATAGCCGGCTTCCCTATAGTGGACATCAAGGCGACGCTGTTCGACGGCTCCTTCCACGAGGTGGACTCGTCAGAAATAGCCTTCAAGATAGCTGGCGCCATGGCGCTGCGGGCCGGCTGCAAGGCCGCCAGCCCCGTGCTGCTGGAGCCCATCATGAAGTTCGAGGTCGTCACGCCCGAGGCCAACATGGGCGACGTGATAGGCGACCTGAACTCCCGCCGCGCCAAGATAGCCGAGATGGGCAATCGCGGCAACGTGCGCTTTATCCGCGGCACCGTGCCGCTCAGCGAGATGTTCGGCTACGCCACCATCGTGCGCTCGATTTCGCAGGGCCGGGCGTCCTTCAACCTGGAGCCCAGCCACTACGAGGACGTGCCGAACAATATCGCCAAGGGAGTAATAGAGAAGAGGACACAGGCCACCGAAGCGGTGGGGAAATAAACAAGGAGAAACCAACTTATGGCTAAAGCGAAATTTGACAGGAGCAAGCCCCACGTGAACGTGGGCACCATCG
>CAZVWK010000114.1:0-6257 GCA_964631475.1 uncultured Elusimicrobiaceae bacterium
AGAAGGACGATCCCGCCACTCTCAAGCCCCGCCCCCCCATCATCACGATTATGGGGCACGTCGACCACGGCAAGACAACGCTGCTCGACGCGCTGCGCGAGTCCAACGTCGTGGACGGCGAGGCCGGCCAGATAACCCAGCACATCGGCGCGTACACCGTTAAGACCTCCAAAGGCCTTATAACGGTGCTGGATACCCCTGGCCACGAGGCCTTCACGGCCATGCGTGCCCACGGCGTCAAAGTCACCGACCTGGTCGTGCTGGTGGTTTCCGCCGTCGACGGCGTGATGCCGCAGACGCTCGAGGCCATAAACCACGCCAAGGCGGCCAATGTGCCGATAGTGGTGGCCATCAACAAAATGGACCTTCCCACGGCCAATCCGCAGAGCATAAAACAGCAGCTCTCCGGCCATGGGCTGAACCCCGAAGAGTGGGGCGGCAAGACGGTCATGGTGGAGATCTCCGCCCGCAAACGGACCAACATCGACAAGCTGATGGAGATGGTCAGCATACAGGCGGAGCTGATGGAGCTCAAGGCCAATCCCGACAAGCCGGGCCAGGCGATAGTAGTGGAGGCCAGGCTGGACTCCCGGCGCGGCGTGGTCTGCACTATCGTCTGCACCGGCGGCACTATAAAGGTCGGCCAGCCGTTCGTGGTCGGCACCGCCAGCGGCAAGGTCCGCGCCATAGTCGACGACCGCGGCCGCAGGCTGGACTTGCTTACCCCCAGTATGCCTGGCGAACTGCTGGGCGTGGCCGGCGACGTTCCGCACTCGGGCGACATGTTCCGCGTCTACGAGTCGGACAAGGAGGCCCGGCACGTAGCCGAAAAGCGGAAGATGCATAAGAAGCAGGACGCGCTGATACACCAGAAACACGTCACGCTGCTTTCGCTCAAGTCCCAGGTGGAGCAGAGGCTGCTCAAGACGCTCAACGTGGTCCTCAAGACCGACGTCTTCGGCTCGCTGCAGGCCATCAAGGACTCTCTTGAGAAGCTCAGCACCCAGGAAGTGGCGATACACATTCTCCACTCCGGCGTGGGCAACGTCACCGAGTCGGACGTGCTCCTGGCCAAGGCTTCAAACGCCATCATCTTCGGCTTCAACGCCTCCGCGGATTCCCAGGTGGAAGAGGCGGCCAAAGAGGCCGGCGTAGAAGTGCGGTCCTACAAGATAATCTACGACCTGTTCGAGGACATAAGGGCCGCCATGAGCGGCATGCTCGAGCCCGAGATCGTAGAGACCGTTACGGGCCGCGCGGAGATACTCAAGATCTTCGACCTCAGTTCCGGCCGTGTGGCCGGTTCCCAGGTCAGGGAAGGCAAGATCGTCCGCAACCAGCCTGTGCGCGTGGTCCGCGGGGGAGAGGTGGTCGGGACCGGCAAGATTTCCGGCCTCAAGCGGGTCAAGGACGACGTGCGCGAGGTGGAGAAGGGCCTAGAATGCGGCATCCTGCTCGAGGGCGTGAAGGACTTCCAGGCCGGCGACGTCCTGGAGGCTATCACCAAGGAAGAGCGCGTAAGGCGCCTGTCCTCGGGGGACATGACGTCCAATGTTTAAGCGCTCGGCGAGGCTCAACGAACTATTCCTGGCGGAGGTCAACTTCGCGCTCAGGGACGTCAACGGCCTCAACTCCAGCGGGATCGTGACCATAACCGGCGTGAAGATCTCGCCGGACGGCAAGGACCTGGCGGTCTACTACTCGGTCCTAGGGTCTCCCCAGGACCGGGAGCGGACCGGGGTGATGCTGCAGGGCGCGGTCCGCGAGGTGCGCGAAAGCATGCGCAAGCGCCTGCGCCTTAAGTACATCCCAAACCTGGCGTTCCGCTACGACCCCACCCCGTCGGAAGCGGCCAGGCTGGAGAAGGTGTTCCGCAAGTTGGAATCCGAGAAGCCCGCGCAAGGCGGGGACGAAGGGCAATGAAGAAAAAGCCGGCGGAGCTTAACTTCGAAGAAGAGCTGAACAAACTGGAGAAGGTCATAGCCGACTCCCGCACCTTCTTTATCGCCGGGCACGTGAACCCTGACGGCGACACCATCGGCTCGATGCTGGCGCTCGGCTCGGTCCTCAAGCGCCTTGGCAGGAAGGTCTATCTTTATTCCCGCGACCCGGTGCCGAACAATCTCGGCTTCCTGCGCAACGTCCGGTCCATAAGGATCGGAAAGCCACCAAAGGGCTCCTTCGACGCGGCGATACTTATGGAGTGCTCCACTCCTGAGCGAGGCGGCGGAGATATAAGCGCGGTACTCGGGCGGGTCGGCACCGTGGTGAACATAGACCACCATAAGACCTCGGTGGCCTACGGCGACGTGAACATCCTCGACATGCACGCTTCCTCCACCGCGGAGATAATCTACCGCCTCCTCTACGATATGAAGGTGGAGATTAACAAGACCGAGGCTACGGCGCTTTACACCGGCATAGTGACCGATACCGGCCGTTTCCATTTCCCGGCCACCAGCCCGCGCACGCTCGACGTGGCCGCCCGCCTGATGCAGACCGGCTTCAAGTTCTCGCGCATAAACGACCTTCTTTACGCAACCAAGGCCTTCGAGTCCATGAAGATACTGGGCCGCGCTCTTGAGAGCCTGGAGATCCTCAACGGCGGCCGGCTGGCCGTCATGACGCTGCGAGTTTCAGACTTCGAGACCTTCTACGCCCGCACAGAGCACAGCGAGAACGTCATAAATTACGGCACCATGGTGCCGGGCGTGAGGATGTCCGTACTTTTCCGGGAGGACCAGGACAGGGTCAACGTGACCTTCCGCTCGCGCGGCCACGCCGACGTAAGCCACCTCGCCCGCCGGTTCGGCGGCGGCGGACACCGCAACGCGGCGGGCTGCCGCATGAAGGCCACGTTGGCGGAGGCCAGGGAAAAGGTCCTGGCCGCGGCGCTGCCCCTCCTCAAGGCGTCCTGAGCCCCTCTCTATGTTCCCTTCCGTTTCGGGCATCTTCCTCTTCGACAAGCCCGCCGGCATAACTTCCCACGACGCCGTCGGACTGCTCCGGCGGGCCCTTGGCCAAAGGCATATCGGCCACACCGGCACGCTGGATCCGATGGCTACCGGCCTCCTCGTCATGCTCGCCGGTGCCGCGACCAAACTGCAGTCCGGCCTGCAGGGCTGCTCCAAGACATATACGGGAAGCATAAAGCTGGGCGCTGCCACCGACACCTGGGACGCCGCCGGAGAGGCGCTGACCTCAGCCGATCCGGGCCCCGTCACGAGTGACGCCGTAGCGGCCGCCCTGCCCGCCTTCACCGGGAAAATCGTCCAGCGGGTCCCTCCGTATTCAGCCGTAAGGGTAGGCGGCCGCCAGCTTTACAAGATGGCGCGCAGGAAGGAGGAAGTCCCCGTAGTAAAGCGGGAAGTGGAACTGCGCTGGCTCGCCTGGGATCTGCGGCCGCCGTTCATAGATTTCGCCATCGAATGCTCCGGAGGCACCTATATCCGTTCAGTGGCGCACGAACTCGGAGCGGCGCTGGGCTGCGGAGGTCACCTAGCGGCGCTGCGCCGCACGCGCGTGGCCGGCTGGAGCGTGGAGGACGCCGTCACGGCCGATTTCCTGGGTTCCGCCTCCCGCGAGGCCGTGCTGGCCCTGCTGCTGCCGGCGCAAAACGGCACCGGGACGCCATGCGGCATGGTGTCCCCCGCCGAGGGCGGGCCGTGAAGCGCTCCTGCCTCACCATAGGGGCTTTCGACGGCGTGCACCTGGGCCACGCCCGCCTTATTAAGGCGGCCGTCGCTGAAGGCCGCGCCCGCGGCTGGAGGAATTCGCTGGTTTATTTCCCCCTTCCGCCCAAGTTCGTTTTCTCCGGCACGCACGAGAACTGCCTCGTCACGCTGCCCTCCGAGCGTGAGGAAATCCTGGGCCCGGACATAGTGACCCCGATGCCTTTCACCGACGAGATAGCCTCTATGGACGCCGAGTCGTTTTTCGCCGAGATCGTCCGCGGCCGGTTCAGGGCCGACGGCCTCTGCGTCGGGGCCGACTTCGCCTTCGGCCGGGGCCGCTCAGGCGGAACCGGGTTCCTGCGGGCGGCCTGCCGGCGCGACGGGATGGTGTTCCGCTCCGTGCCTTTCGTCGCCCGCGGCGGCAGGAAGATCTCCTCCACGCTGCTGCGCGGGCTCCTGTGGGAAGGCAAGGTCGAACGCGCAGCAGCCTGCATGGGCCGCAATTATTCCGTCAGGGGCCCGGTTATAAGGGGAGCTGGCCTTGGGCGCAGGCTCGGCTATCCGACGGCCAACATAGGGGCTGACCCGCTCAAGATCCTCCCCCCCGGCATTTTCGCGGCGCGCTGCCGCGTGGACGGCGGCGATTTCCCGTGCGTGGTCAACTGCGGCCGGCGGCCGACGGTGAACACGCTGGGCGGCAGAATGCTCCTCGAGGCGCATATACTGGATTTTTCCAGGGAGATTTACGGGGAGACGGCCGAAGTCGAATTTCTAAGGCGGATAAGGGAGGAGGAGCGGTTCCCGTCCAAGGAGGCTCTCGTGAAGGCCATAGACGGGGACATCTCCTCCGCCCGGGCCTATTTCAGGCGCGCCGCCCGCGCGGCTTCCCCCCGCTGAACCCTGCCCTGTCCCTTTTGACATAGACGCCGCCCGGCCGGGCCGGCGAGAGCAGTTTGCCGCCGGACATGACGACCTTGCCGCGCAGGACCGTGTGCCTGGGAAAGCCGTATAGCTCCATTCCCTGGTAGGGAGAATAGTCGGAGGCGTGGCCTAGACCGCGCCAGTCCACTTTCCTCGCCTCGCGAGGGTCCAGCAGGGCTAAGTCCGCGTCGGAACCCTTCCGTATCGCGCCCTTGCGGGGATAGAGCCCCATTATACGGGCGGGGCCGGAGCAGAGCAGTTCGGCCATCCTGGCCAGGGAGATTTTCCCTCTCTTTACCCCCAGCGTGTAGACCAGCGGAAGCAGCGTGGCCGTGCCCGGCAGGCCCATCGGGAGCCTGTCCAGCTTTCTCCGCCAAGCGTCCTTGCGCTGTTTAGTGAAGGCGCAGCTGTCGGTGGCGACCACGTCCACGATTCCGGCGGCCGCGGCCTCCCACAGTCCGGACGAGGACTTTTTTTCGCGAAGCGGCGGGCAGCAGGAATAGAGGTGCCCGTTGCGGCGCCGCAGGCGGCTTTCATCCAGGGCCAGGTACTGAGGGCAGGTCTCCACGTATATCCGCGCGCCTGACTCGCGGGCACGGGCCGCTATTTCGGCGGTGAAGTCGTGGGACACGTGGACTAGGTAGAGTTCCCCTCCGGAATGCGCGGCCCAGCCTGCCGCCGCGGCGACCGCCGTCCATTCGGTGGCCGGCGGCCGCGTGAGGGCCAGCGCGTAAGCCCCTGGAGCGTGAGGAGGGTAAGCCGAGAGAAGGTCTATGACCGGCCCGTTCTCGGCGTGCAGGCAGACTAGGGCCCCGGTGCGGCGGGACGCCTCAAGGGCCGCGAACAACTCGGCGGACTCGCTCATAAGCCCCCTCGAGGCGTAGGCGGAAAAGAACTTGAAAGTGGGCGCGCCGTCCCTGACGAGCCGCGCGACCTGAGCGACCGGATCCTTCAGGGCGCTCCAGGACGGTACCACGCAGTGGAAGGCGTAATCGCAGTGCATGCGGCCCTCCACCTCCGCCAGACGGTCATCCAGCCCTTTTCGCAGCGGGACCCCGCGGCCCTGGCCAGTATAATCGACGACCGTGGTCACCCCGCCTAGCAGGGCGGCGGAGGAACCGCTGTCGAGCGTTTCGTCGTTCCAGGTATCGAGGCCGAGGCGCAACCGATAATGGACATGGGCGTCTATAATGCCGGGAAGCACAAGGAGCCCGGAGGCGTCCAGTACGGGAACGCCGGGAGGGGCCTTGAGACCGGGACCCACGGATTTTATCCTGCCGCCTCGGCAGAGGATGTCCGTGCGTACCGGAGAGGAGTCCAGGAGCACATAGCCCCCGCGAACCAGCAGGTCGTTTTCGTGCATCATTCTTTCCTCGGTGGAGCGGGGAGGAATACCGTTGAGGCAAGGAGCGTCACTCCCGCGAAGGTAAGTCCGCAGAGCGCCAGCCAGCCCCATGCGGCGGAGAGATCGTGCTGCGCCTGTACTACGATATACGCCATATAGGCGAGAAAAGCCGTGGAAACGGCCCAGAAGAAACCGAAAACGGACTTTACGACGCCTTGCATAATGATAAATCTAATAGATTTGGGCTCTGGTGTCAATCGGCCGCTTCAACTCATCTAAAATATTCCCAAACGGTTTATAGCCTAAAACCACAGTTT
>CAZVWK010000115.1:0-5918 GCA_964631475.1 uncultured Elusimicrobiaceae bacterium
TAAGCAAGCCTTTCCTGCTCAAGGAGCTTGAGGCCGTGGTCGAGAAAGCCCTAGAGAAGCGCAAGTTCTCGGAACTGGCGCGCGCCATCTTCTCCACTCTCGACCCAGAGGAACTGCTCCGCGTCATACTGGATTCGGCCGCGCGGATACTGAAAGCCGACGACTCCGCGCTCGCCCTTACCGGCCCCGGCGGCGAGATAAAGCTTTCCGCGTCCGGCGGGCTCGAGGACGAAAAGAGGAGGGCCTGCAGGCTGGAACTTTGCGGGCGGGCCCTCTCCAGCCTGCGCGGCGAAGGCGCCTGGCGGCTGGTGGTGGTAGAGTCTCCAGCGGCGGACCGCCGCTTCGCCGGCGTGGCCTGCGCGGAGGAGATACGCCATTCCATGTTCATGCCGCTGACTTCCGGAGACAGGCCGGCCGGCCTCATAAACCTGAACCGCACGGCCCTGGGCGAGCCCTTCTCCGAGAACGACATGCAGCGCGCGCATTTTCGGCTCGCTGGTAAGCCTCTCGCTCAAAAACGCCGACCTCTACGGCCGGCTCAAGGAGACTCAGTCCAAGCTTGCGCAAGCGGAGAAGATGTCGGCGCTGGGCCAGATGGCCGGCGGCATCGCCCACGAGATCAACAACCCCCTCTCAGGGATACTCAACCTGACGCAGCTGGTCCTGCAGAAGACAGAGCCCGGCAGCCAGAGCGAGAAGGACCTGAAGGAAATAGAGAAAGGGGTGTTCCGCTGCAAGAAGATAACCACTTCCCTGCTCTCCTTCGCGAGGCGGCAGGCTTCCGTGCTGGCCCCCGCGGACCTTAACGCGGCGGTGGAGGAGACGCTGATCCTCTGCGGGCGGCAGCTTGAGCTGCGGAAAGTGAGGCTGGAAAAGTCCCTCTCGCAGGGGCTGCCGCGGATAAAGGCCGATCACCAGCAGCTGATGCAGGTTTTTCTCAACCTTTTCAATAACGCCATGGACGCGATGCCCGACGGGGGCGTTCTCAAGGTGGTCACGCGCCCCGGGTTCTCCCCCTCGGGCAGGCCGTCCGTGCTGGCCCAGGTAGAGGACAGCGGTTCGGGAATCCCGTCCGATACGCTGGGCAAGGTCTTCGATCCTTTCTTCACTACCAAGCCTGTCGGCAAGGGGACGGGGCTCGGGCTCTCGGTCTGCCACGGGATAGTGGAGCGCCACGGCGGAGTCATAGAGGCCGAGTCCCTGCCGGCCGGCGGCACCGTCTTCACCGTCTATCTCCCCGCCTGAGCGGCCGGGGGTTTCCGCGCCCTCACCGCAGGCCGCATTCGTCGGCCGCGCGGCGCTCGTCCTCGGCCAGTTCGGAGATCCTGGCTTTTTCCGTTTCGGTAAGGGGGGCCGCGCCGCCCGCGCGGTAGTACGACCTCAGCGTCTCATAGAAGGTCTTTCTCAGCTCCGGATCGGCGATCTCCGAGCCGGGGCTCCTGGTCAGCCTGGTGCGGGCGAAGCCGGGCTCGCGCATCTTCACCGCCCAGAAGCGGGCCTTCTCCTGCAGCAGGGCAGCCTGCCTGGTCCGCAGGCTCGCGTATATCTCCCCGCAATTCCCGCGTGAGTCGGGGCCGGGGGCGTCCCTGAAGGTGCCGGGGTAAACGGCG
Organism: uncultured Elusimicrobiaceae bacterium; assembly: GCA_964631475.1. Taxonomy (GTDB): domain Bacteria; phylum Elusimicrobiota; class Elusimicrobia; order Elusimicrobiales; family UBA9959; genus UBA2231. The sequence continues at coordinate 1,611 of CAZVWK010000115.1, forward strand.
ATATCCTTGAAGTCCAGGTCGAGCCGCTCCAGGTCGGGCAGCGGCACCAGGAACTGCATGACTTCGGGAAGCAGGTCCCAGTGCCTGTCAGTCTCTCCTTCCAGCGCGTGTATTATCTCCCCCGTTCGCGGGTTTACCAGACGGGCCGTTATCCTGAGTTTTTCGCCAGTGCCGAAGATGGTCCCGGTTATTACGGCTTCCACCGCGGACAGCCCTCCCGGTTTCCCTTTCTCCTCGGCCGCGCCGGAGTGCCCGAGTCGCTGTTCCCGCAGCAGTGAGTCCAGGCGGCTCCGCTCGAAAACGCCCGCTTTTCCCGTGCGCGAGAGGTGCTCCGTCAGTTTCTCGGCCGCGTACTCGCTTTCCTCTTCGGAGGCGCGCGCCCGCCTGCTGAAGCCGGCCATGGCCACGGTCTTTATCTTCCTGGCGGAGATGGATGAGGAGAACTCGGCGGCCATCCTGCGGTAAACCTCGTCGGGGGACGGGGCCGCGGAGAGGGGCCGGTCATGTAGAAGGACTACGGCGGATAATACGGCCGAGAGAGCCACGCGCGTTCTCATATCCCCTCCTTTGCGGTGATATTATACGGGAAGGAGGTATGGGAATTGCCCGGAAAACGTCAAATCTTATTCAAATTTGTAGCCGTGCCCTGTGACGCTGGTTATGCGTGCGCCGGACTCGGGGCCCAGTTTCTTGCGCAGGGACGATACATGGACGCCTACCGTGTGCGGATTGTTGTAGGAGGCGGGATCGTAACCCCATACGGTCTCCAGAAGGTAGGGGACTGCCAGTATCCTGCCGGCCTCTCCCACCAGAAGCGAGAGAAGGTCGAATTCCTTCCGCGTCAGCCTTACCGGATTGCCGTCCACGGACACGGTCCTGGCCGCGGGGTCTATCGAGATGCCGCCGTTCTCTATTTTCCCGCCCCTGCCCCGGGCCGACGCATAGCGCTTGAGCACGGCCCTGATTTTGGCCAGGAGCACCGGCAGCGACGCGGGCTTCAGGACGTAGTCGTCCGCTCCGCGCTCATAGCCCTCTACGATGTCTTCGTCCTGGACCTTGCGTCCTGAGATTATGATTACCGGGGTGGAGGCTAGCTCGGGGGTTTCCTTTATTATGCGGCACAGGGCGAAGCCGTCGAGGCCGGCCATCTCCGCGTCGGTTACGATTATGTCCGGGCGCGACTCCCTCGCCATGATGACGGCCTCGGAGCCGTTGTCCGTGAAGATCACCCGGTATCCCTTTCCTTCGAGATAGCGCCTCGCGGAATCGATTATCACTTTTTCGTCGTCTACCAGGAGTATTTTTTCGGCCATGGAGCAATGAGATTAGAATTTTGACGCGCGCCGGGCAAGCAGGCGCATCAGGCCCAGCGCCTGTTTCCGTCCGGCTATGTCCTGGACCGCCCGCCTGACCTGGGCCGGGGACCTGCCTCCGCCGGTTTTTTCTAGGAAAGCTGTTATCTCTTCGGCCGCGGCTTCCAGTTCGCGCGCCGAAGCCGGCGGCTTGCCCCGGACGGCGGCCCTGCCCGGAACGAGCGGGACCCTCCCCGCCAGTTCGTAGCATACCACGGCCACGGCGTGCCCCAGGTTCATTGAAGGCTGGGCGTCGCCGGTCGGGATGGCGATTATGGCCCGGCAATGAGAGAGGTCCTCTTCTGTCAGGCCGTGCTTCTCCGGCCCGAATACTATGGCCGTCCGGCCTCCGGCGGAGTGATTCCTTATATATTCCGCGGCCAGGGGCAGCGGGACGACCTCCCGGTCGGGGCTGCGCCTGTTGAGCGCGGAGGTCGCTAGGACCAGCGAGCAGGCTTCCGCCGCGGAAGGGATAGAATCGCACAGGGCGGCCCGCTCTAGGATGTGTCCCGCCCCTACGGCGGCACGGTTCTCCGTCAGCGCTTCCTTCCATAGCGGTGGATTTGGCGCGGCCGCGGCCAGGTCCGTCAGGCCGAAATTGACCATCGCCCTGGCCGCCGCTCCGATATTTATCGGATTACGGGGGCGGGTCAGTATTATCCTGAGGGGAGGGGGCGGATGGCAGAGGACCAGGGCGTTCCCTTTCGCGCGAGAGACCAGGCGGTCGAAATCTTCAGCCGAGGATATCTCTTTGCTCATATCCATATTCTACAAAAACGGCGGCCTGTCCCGCGGCCGATGGGTCGTACGGACTGACTTCGACTTCCGGGCCCTGCCACTTAGCAATAGGACTAAGGTCCTATGGACTTATAGGCCCTTTGGTCCTTGCGAAATGGGGCTTTTGTCCATAAGTTATCTTTGCCGCTGTGTAATCCCCGGGATAGGCCGGGGAGTATCCACCTCCGGACCTTAATCCGGATTCACCACTCGGCGCGGAATACCAGGCGTTGTAAGTCTTGCTGAGGTGTATATATGGCCCGTTCAGCGTCGAATCGAGCTGCAGTCGTCCTGAAGTCCGTTACCGCGTCGGTCCTCCTTGCGCTGTCCTTCTACTCCCCGGCGAGGGCCGGAGGGGCTTTTGATTCCCTGGCGGCCATCGCCTCGGCGTACGAATACTCCCCGTTTCTTTCCCCCCTGCCGGGCGGGGAGCCGCCAGAAGCCACACTGCTCCGGCCCGCCCCCGGACTGAGCGTCTATTTCATAAGCGTCGGCCAGGGCGACGCCATATACATCGAGTTCCCGGACGGCAGGAACGCTCTCATAGACGGAGGCCCTTCCTCCTCGTCGGGCAGCCCGCTCGCCCTGTTCCTGAAGCAGCGGGGGGTCTCTCACATAGACCATATCATGCTCACCCATCCCCATACCGACCATTACAAGGGCCTCCAGTATGTGTTCGCCAACCATACGGTAGGGACTTTTTATGATACCCGGGTCGATAACACGGGAGCCACCGGCGACGAGGCTCTCCGCGCCAGGGCGGTTGAACTGGGCGTTCCCACCGTCTATCCCGCCCCAGGAGACACGCTGAACTGGTCTTCCGCCGCGGAGATAAAGGTGCTCAGCTCCTGTCATGAGCCGCTGGCCAGCAAGAACAGCGAGACAGTGAACAACTGCTCCATAGTGATGCGGATGACTTCCGGCGGCGGGTCCGTGCTGTTTACCGGCGACGCCGGGGGCAAACTGGAGGAGAGGCTGGTGGAGAGGTTCGGGAAGGGGCTCCGCTCCGACGTGCTCAAGGTCGGCCATCACGGCAGCAGGTATTCCTCCACGGCCGCTTTCCTGAAGGCCGTTAAGCCCTCTTACTCCTATATCCCGGTAGGCAAGAATAATTACGGCCATCCCCACTCCGAAGCGCTCGAGAGGCTGGCCGGAGCCGGGTCCGGGATATTCCGTACCGACCTTTCCGGTACCCAGGAAGTCGTCCTGGGCCTGGCCTCGGAACCGCTCGCGTCCGCGGAATAACCTTGGTAAAAGAGACGCCATAGGTATAGAGTAAAAGAGGGGTGCGACAGCGTCGTGTCGCACCCCTCTTTTTTCGCCCGCTCTTTTTAAAGCGGGTCTATCGTCCCGGCTTCAGCGTAGAAGGCCGCGTGGTCGGAAAGGTTCCGCCAGGCCCCGGCGTGAAGGGCCCTGGCTTCGGATACTTTGAATCCGCGCAGGTATATCCTGTCCAGCGGGAAGCACGGGAAGGCGCAGGGGAAGGTGCGCAGCTTACGCCCGTGGAGTTCGTGGCCGGCGTCCAGCATGCCCAGACGGGTCTGCAGTTCGTCCTTCTTCTTCCTGCGCCACTCGTTGAAATCTCCGGCCACAACGAGAAGTTCCGACGGAGGGATGTGCTTCTCTATATAGCCGGCTATCACGGATAGCTGCTTGCGGCGCGAGGCGCGGAGGAGGCCCAGGTGCACGCAGAGCGCGTGCAGCGTGCGGCCGCCGGGGAGTTCCAGGGCGGCGTAGAGGGCGCCGCGCTTCTCCAACCGGTTGGTGGAGAGGTCGGTCCTCTCCGTCAGAAGGATCGGGAACCTGGAGATGATGGCGTTGCCGTGATGGCCGGCGGCGTAGACCGCGTTGCGCCCGTAGACATGGTCGAAGCCGGCGGGCCCGGCCAGGTATTCATGCTGGGGCTGGGAGGGCCAGTGGGCGTATTTCGCGGCCTTGAGCACGTTCTCCCCCACCGCTTCCTGCAGGAAGACCACGTCCGCCCCCGTGGCCCGTATCCGTTCGCCCAGCGCCGGCAGCGAGAAGCGCCGGTTGAGCGGCGAGAAGCCCTTGTGCAGGTTGATGGTCAGGAGTTTTAGCAGCATTTCCCTTTCCCACCCAGATTATACCCAACCCGGCGCCGCGATGTTGCAAGCAAATAGAAATGTCCGGTAGTAGCGGCATTTAGAAATGTCCGCTT
>CAZVWK010000116.1:0-5831 GCA_964631475.1 uncultured Elusimicrobiaceae bacterium
ATGTCAACAGATTTAGGCTACAGAATATGTTTCAATTATACAGGACGGGATAGGGATGTTACCACAGGGAAAGCAGGTTCCTTGGTGAGTATGGAGAAAAGTGCTAATGCTTCATACAAACTCACCAAAAGACCAGAACAATTATATGAGATAGCTAGTTTTAAACAGGTGATCGATAAATTTTTAAAGGAATTTAAGTAAAAAGGGACTTAAATATATAATTCCCAAAATAAAGACTCCTTCTAATATTCTCTCATTTTCACGACTAGATTTCAAAGAACAAAAGACTTTTCCAGCGCCCCCCTGATTCCGCTCTTTTCTTGAATATTTCTCCTGCAAAGGCCCGTCATTAGGTGGGACTGAGGCGGCCTCAATTGCCTGGGACGTGGCAACTGCGACGGTTTTCAAAGAGCCGAGTTCAACAACGAAGCGCAACGCCCGGACCAAAACCGGGTTTTTTCAGCAGGCTGCTAGCAGCAGTATCTCTTGTTCCAAGCCGGTGTTGCAGGCGTTCATCAGTTCTATAATGCGCAGAGCGTCCGGGTCCTTTGTGGCGCGCAAGCGCCGCAGAACGGGTTCGGAATCCATAAGCAGCTCGCGCTTGCCGTACTTTTTAAACAGGTCTTCTATGTTCGCGGGGATATGCAGTTTTACCCTGCTTCCGCAGGTTTCCTTAAGGCGCAGATACTCGTCTATACCAACCGGGTCATAGTCCCCGCAGTGCAGGAAGCTGCATCTGGACATTTCCGCGCAAGCAAGCCACGCCAGCATTCTGCCGGACATCTTTCCGCCCGTGTAAACGGCGGCGTCGGCGGTTGTCTTCATCTTCTCGAAACATAAAAACGGCTCAAGGTTTTCAACAACAGCCAGCGTTCCGGCGCAGCCCCAGAACGGCGGCTCCTTAAGCAGGAATGCCGCCGCTCCGTATTCCCCGGTCAGGGTTGCCGCGGGCAGCGTTTTCCCCTTCCTTTCAAAAACCATATTGTTGATAGCTCTGATCAAAACCGGTTCAGCAACTGTAGTTCCGGCCGCCTTTGCGTCCCGGTAATAGCCCACGGCCGTGGCGCGGGGCGTATCTCCTTGCGGAGCTGTGTTCAAGCCAGAAGGAAAAAGCTGCGCGGCAAACGCCGCCAGCACGGCCTTGTTGCGCACCGCCACCCTGGCGCCGGCGCCGGAGCGTTCTTCCTGCAGAATCCCCGCGGCGAACTGCGGGCCCAAAGCGGCCCGCGCGGAGGCGGAGAACAGGGACAGCGGGGCGGAGCCCTCCGTTAAAAGCGTGCCGAGCAGTTTAGCCAGGGCGGGCCGCCTCATGGCGCCGCCTTTTCGGCCGTTCTGTTGCAGCGCACGCGGGAGTTGCCGTCTAGGGAGACGCGGCCGTTCTCTTCGCGGACGAAGTAAACATACTCGGCCGCGTCCAGCGCGTCTGGGCTGGCCAGCACGGGCACGAAATTTAGGCTGTCCGCCGTTTTCATTATTGCCAGCAGGTTGGCGCGGTCCAGGCTGGAGGCCTCGTCCAGGTAGAACGGCAGCACTACTTTGTCGCTGTCCAGCAGGCCGCGCAACAAGAGGAGGTTTATCAGCACTTTTATGGTGATGGTGGTGCCGTTGGATTCTATCCTGTCCAGGTCGGGATAGCGGCGGGTTTCGCCGCCGGGCCGCGTAATTTCGAAATGCAGGTCGAAAAGATCCTGCAATTTTATCTGCGGGTATTTGCCCAGCAGGGCGCCAAGTTCCTCAAGCGCCTTGTCCGCGCCGGACAAGGCGGCGAAGAGCGGGGTTTCATCCGCGTCTATCAAAGCCTTCAAACGCTCGTCCCACTCCCTGCGGGTCTCGGCGTTCAGGCGCACTTGGTCGAGATTGGAGATATCCACCTCGGCGAGTTTGCGGTTGAGGTCTGAAACTTTTGTTTTGAGCGTGTCCAAGTCGCGCTTGAGGCCCTTGAAGGCGTTTTTCAGGCTGACGGCAAGGCTGGTCCAGGCCTCCTGCGCCAGTTTCTCCTTTTCCGGCAGCGCTTCAAGTTGCTGTCGGAGTCTGGTTATGGTTTCTTCTTCGGTGGCGGCTTTAAAGGCGGAATAAGTGGCCGCTTCTATACGCGCCAGGTAATCCTGCGCCTGGGCGTCTTCCCGCTCTTCCCGCGCAAAACTGTCGCGGTACAAAGTCAGCAGTTCCTCGAAGTCTTCGGGGACAGGCTGCGCGGCCGCAGGCTGTGCCGCCGGCCAGCCTTCCGGCAGCGCCGGAAGCCCCTGCCTTTGTTTCAGGAGATTGCGCCGCTGGCGGTCCGCCTCCTCGCCCCTGCGCCCGAGCGTGTCGGCCTCGGCTCGCAGCCGCTCTCTTTCGTTTTCCAGCCGGTTCTGCTCAAGGCGTATCTGTGCCACTTCTTTTTTCAGCCCGGCCGCCTGCTCTTCCCATTGCGGAGCCTGCGCGGCCTTTAAACCGAAAGCTTCAAACTCCAGAAGTTCCCGGTCTACAGCGGCGGCTTCTTCCTGTTTCTGTGTCTTGAGCTTTTTCAGTTCCGCGGCTCTTTCAATACTCTTTAAGATCCGGCCGTCTTTAGCGAGTTGCCGCTCAAGACCTTCTATTTCAGCTTTAAGTACTTCGGGGTCGGTAAACGAAGCGAAATCAGCCCCGTTAAGGGCCGCCAGGTTTACGCTTAAGCCGACCGCGTTAAACCGGCCGTTACCGAGGTTGTCGTGCAGCCGGTTCAATGCTTTAAGCGCCGCGGCTTCGTCGTTAACCGCTATGCCGTCTTCGGCGAGCGGCAGCCCCAGCAGTTCCGGGTTAAGGATCTTGAAAACCGCTTTGGATTTTTCAATACCTAACTTTTCTTTCAGGCACGCGGCCGCGTTACCGGCGGAATCTTTCAGTCTCTTGCGCGCCTTTCCAAGGTCCAGGTTCACCTTGTCCAGCCGCGCCTTCACGCGCCAGGCGGGCTCCTCGGCGGCGCCGCGCAGGTGGAAGGCCAGGTCCTCTGTTTCCGCCGCCAGCGCCCGGCGGCGCTCGCGCTTCCAGTCCTCCACAAAGTCCGCAAAGCGCAGCCGCCCTTGCTCCACTTCGGCCAGCGAGTCGTTGACCCGGCTCAGCGCGGAGGCGGCTTTTATCTGCCGCTCCATGGCCGCCTCAATAGCGTTGCGCACGCCAGCCTGCTCCTCCTCCAGGGCGCGTCGGCGCGCCGCGATCTCAGCGGAATCACGTTCAAGGCGGTTCTTGTTCTTTTCGTAGGCGGCTCCGATGGCCGTCCATAAAGCCGGTAGCCGGCCGCGCAGGCGGGCGCGCTCTTCGGCGTGGGCCAGGAACTTGGTTATATCCGGGACCAGATTTTTGAGCGTGCGCACTTCCTGCGTGCCGCGCTTGATGGCGGCATACTGGCTGGTATAGCCGCGTTCCAGATCTATGGCGCGCACCTGGAATTCAGTGTCGTAAATTTCCAGCAGCAGTTCTTTGAGCTCTTCCTGCTTTAAGTGAGAAAGGCGCAGCAGGTTGCAGAAAGCGGAGCGGAAGCGTTCATAGTAATCCCGGTGGCGCAGCGGCACCAGGCCTAGGTTCACCCCGTTGTTGTCCCCTACGCCCGTCAGCGCCGCGCGCAGGTGCTTGGGCTCCAGTTCGGCGTAGCCCCTGAGCGAGAGGTTCTCCTTGATCTTCTGGAAAGGCAGCGGCCGCCGGTCGCCGTCGATAAAATCCTCTTCCTCGAACTTGCCGGTCCAGGCAAAACGCGCGTAGTCGTGCATCTTAAGCGGCCCCAGGCCGCGCACGCCCAGGCACTGTATGCCGGTGGGCGTCATGCACTCAAAGATCACGTAGCTGTACGCGTCCGGGAAGTAATAACGGCGCGTCGCCTCCAGGCTGCGCGAGAAGTGCATTCTGCGCTGGTCGTCGATATACAGAAATTGCAGCAGCGCGATAAGGGAAGTCTTGCCCACGTTGTTGGGCCCGACCAGGTGCAGGGAAGAGTCGGTGTCCACGCAGGCGTAATCGTATTTGCCGCAGTGAACGGCTATAAGGCGGGCGAGGCCCTGGCGGGAGATCATATTTTTCCCTCCGCGGCTTCGCTGTCTTTAAAGAGCTCCATGCAGAGGTCCAGAAAACGGTATGCCGGCGCTTTGAAGCGGAACGAATCCGGGCTTTCCATTCTGAGAAAGCCGAAGCGTTCCATGGTGCGCAGGGTCTGGCGCAATTCTTCTTCGGTGGGCATGCCGGCTTCCAGCATGATATCGCGGTAGCGCTCGCGCCGCAGGTGTTCAAGCTTGTCCACAAAGAACAAAGAGGTCATTATCCGCTCTTCGGCGCTGGCGCCGGTGTCGGCCAGGGTTTCCACCAGGATAAACATGAAGACGGCCATGCGCGATGAGGTGTCGCTTATGTCGGTTTCCCCCTGGAAGTAATAAAAATCGCGCGGGTGTTTTTTAAGCTCAAAGCCCAGTCTGGCGAAGATGTCCGTATAAGAGGCATCTCCGTTGTGCAGGTTAAAATACAGGTCGGCGTCTTCCGGCGCCAGGTGGCGGCCTTTGCGCAGAGCGTCAAAGATCTCGGCCAGGCGCGGCAGTTCCGCGTTCTTTTCAGTTTCCATGTTTTTCAACTCCCATCGGCCGGGCCGAGAAGGAAAGGCCCCGCGCGGCGTAAGTCTTTTCCGCGCCGGAGGCGAACCGCACGGCGCCGAATTCCCCGTAATAAAAACGCGCGTAACAGCGGAGAACTTGTTCCGGCGCGGCCTGCGGATATTGCGCTATCAGCCAGGCCAGCGCGTCGTCCAGTGGTACGGCTTTTTTAGCTTTCGCCTTAAAGTCATCCGCCTGTACAAGGGCCGCTAGGTCGGGCGCGCGCACGGCGCACAGCGGGGAAGGCAATTTGGGGGTATAACCCTTGAGCCCCAGCATGTAGGCGCGGATAGCCTCGTCCGCGAACAGGCCTTTTGCCCGCCAGGAGGAAATGCCGAGGCGTTTGGTAAGGTCTGTGGCCGCCAGACCGCCCCGCTTTATAAGGCTTAGCGCGTGGGCCGCGCCGCGCGACACCGCGCTTTCCCGGTGCAGTTCGTTGTGCAGCGGCAGCAGCTCTTTTATGCTTTCTTTAAAGTCGGCGGCTATCTCGCGGCGCAGGCGCAACGCGCGGCTGCGCAGCGCCGTGAACTCCCGGTGCACGGCCAGGTCCGTTTCAAAAGCCGCTTCCCCCCGCGCCAGGGCCGCTTCAAGGGAATCCAACTGCCTTTCCATCTCTTTGCGCACGTCCAGCATGTCGCGCAGCGGCGCCATGTAGCGAGTCCAGAGATAATCCACCCGGCCCAGCCTTTCTTTAACCGTCAGCCCCGCTTTGTTGGCCTTAAGTTTCACCACATCGGCGACTATGGCCTCGCGGCTGTGGCGGGAATCCTGGCGCATGCGCTCCACTTCGTCGGCGGCGTCGGCCAGCAGGCGCACGGCCCCGGCCCCGTCTTTGTCCGTCACGGCTTTTTCAAGCCCGCCCCCTAGCTTTTGCAGGTCGGACAGGTAGGCTTGGATAACTTCCACGGAGGTAAGGCGGTATTCGTGCAGGAGATAGGCCAGCAATTGCGCCACGGGCCGGCGCATTTCATAGGCTGCCGTGGCTTCCGGCGAGGGCTCTATTATCCCCAGTTCCTCAAGCTGGTTTATCACCCGCGGCGGCGCGGGGTCGGTTTCTTTGCGGCAGGCCAGCACCTCCTCCCGCAGTTCGGTCTCGGTTATGCGGGCGCGCTTATTATAGAGGCGTTCCAGCAACCCGCTATTGTCCGCCGCGAAGCGAAAAAAAGTAAGAGGACTTATTATTGCCATATTACTTCTCTGACTAACAGTCTGCTCTCCGCCTTTTACCCCGCGGCCGCC
>CAZVWK010000117.1:0-5782 GCA_964631475.1 uncultured Elusimicrobiaceae bacterium
AGATTATCTTAGCGGCTCTTATCAGGTTATGCTCGCCGGTCAGCTGGCGCGCCTCCTCCTCGTTGACGAAGAGCAGGTCCACGTCGGGCAGCAGCTTGAGCAGCGAGCGGCGCTTGAGCGAGATCCAGTAGTTCATGGTATCGCAGGCCACCAGCCTGCCGTTGCGGGCCTGCTTGAGCACGCCGCGCTGCAGGTCCGGGTCGATATTGGCCAGGAACAGCACTCCGCAGCGGGCGTGGTCCTTGTTAAGGCAGGGCCTGAACTGCTGGAAGACGTTGAGATGCGTCGCGATAGTGGCGGCGTTCTTGAAATCCTTGTCGTACTCCCCCGCCCAGTGGAAGGTCTTGCCCGGCTTCACCTGCAGGCCTTCGGTGCAGATATTGCGGCGCGAGAGGAAGCGGCTGAAATGGGACGGGAAATCCTGCCCCACCACGCCGACCATCTTGACCGGCGAGAAATTGGAGGCCGAGAGGGAGAAATGCACCGCGGAACCGCCCAGCGCCCTGTCGGTGCTGCCGTGTATGGTCTTGACCGAGTCCAGCGCGACCGACCCCACCACAAGTATCGTGTTCTTCATTTTCCCCGATCTCCCATTGATAAGGCCCGCGTCTCAGCGGGCCCGTGTCGTACGCGAAATAATACCAAAAAAACCGCGGCGGCGCGATTTTCAGCGCAGATGGGCCCGCGGCGAGTTCATGTCTGAATTGAACGACGGCGGGACGCGCAGTTCGGCGTAAAGCAGGTCCGCCGGGGCTCGGGCCAGCTCTTCCGCGCTGTCCGGCGGGTTGATGTCGTTCGTGTTGTCGGCGGCGGTGGTCATGATCGGTCCTTCTCTTCGTATTTTACGCTCAGCGAGGCCCTGACGGCCTTGGCCCGGTAGGGGCGGGAAGGCGAAGCATTGATGAACCTCTCGAAATCCCTGGCGGTGACTTCCGGCTTCTGGCCGGGCTTGAGCGGCAGGGTCACGTTCCATCCGGCCACGTGGTTGACCGTGCCGTCGGGGCGGTTGTAGCGGAAGATGGCGAGCCATATGGACATCGTCCCGTCTATGCCGGCGCCGCGGCCCTTGGCCTTGCCGGAGAATTCGACCGACCCAGGCTGGCCGCCCACCGTAACCAGCGGCCTGGTCACCGAAACTTTCTGGAGTTTGTCGAAGGAAAGCGCCGTCAGTTTGGCGCCCTTGGCCATCTCCGCGTCGTGGTCGTATTTCTTTTTTCCGGTCATATCCCCCCCGTTCGAGTCCCACCAATTTTAGGCCATACGGAACGGGCTGTCAACTTACATATAATATCGTCATGGCGAAAAAAATACTCGTGACCGCTTTCGAACCTTTCGGCGGCAGGACGGAGAACCCAACGCTGCGCGTACTGGCGGCCTTGAAGGACCCGCCCGGCGCGCGTCTCCTCAGGGCCCGGCTGCCGGTGCAGGGCAGGGCCGCCGGTAAAAGGATAGAGTCGCTGCTCTCCCGGCTCAGGCCGGACCTGGTCGTCTCGCTGGGACTGGCGGCCGGCGAGGCCGCGGTAAGGGTGGAGCGTTTCGGCCTGAACATAGCCGACTACGGCATCAAGGACAATGCCGGCTGGCGGCCCCGGGGAGAGAAGTTGGACCCGGCCGGGCCCGCGGCCTACGCCGTCACGTCCGACCCGCTTAAGCTGGCGGCCGCCTGCCGCCGCGCCGGCGCGCCCGCCTATGTCAGCAACCACGCCGGCGGCTATGTCTGCAATACGCTTATGTACCGAGCCATGCGCGCCATCGACAAGGCCGGCCTTAAAACCAAATACGCGTTCCTCCATATCCCGGTCAGCACCGAAATGGCCCTAAAAGAGAAGGCCGGGAAAAGCATCTCCCCCTCGCTGCCGCTGACGCTCCTGACGGCGGCCGTACAGGCCGCGGTCCGGAAAGCCGCGGCAGGCCGCCGGTAAGAAGACGCTGCCGGGCCATTGAGAGGAGACGCCAGCCGGCGGTGAGTCGCGGTTTAAACGTACTTTTTTCAGTAAAGACAGAAACTGCCGTCGGAGTTGCAGCCGCGGCTCACGGCGCCGGGCGTGATCCGGTTTAGGAGCGGCGGCTCAAAAACCGCACGTTTTGTTTAGCAGTCTGCCGAAAAACCCTGCTCGGAGGTATTTCGAGCAGGGTTTTTCAGCAGACTGTTAGCCGGAAGTTAAACATCTAGCACAATCCGCCCATGAAAAAAGCGAAACATTTCGGCGGGACTCTGGCGGCCTTGCGCAAGGAACGCGGCTACCCCCTTCGCCTTCAAATTCTTCAAGGCCCGCATGCGCGTTAAGACCCTGACGCGCAGCGACGTGCGGCGCATGACCATACGCATGCCCGGGACCGCCATGGAGGCCTATAAGCCGCACCTGCGGAAAGCAGTGGGGCTCTGCATGTTCGCCGGAGAGGACGACCCCGCCGCCGAAGGTTCGGCCGTCTACCTGATGGACGCCGGCATCTACGAACTCTTCCCCAGGCCATAAGAGCCCGGGCAGGCACGGCGTTCCGGCCGAAATAAAGACAAAGAGCCGGTCCGGCCGCCGCCCGACATGAAAAGCCCCCGCCCTTCCCGGGGCCGGGGGCTCTTCTTTTGCCGCGGTTCTCAGGCCGCGGCGGCGGTCCTTTTGGCGCCCTTGGAGGGAGTCCAGTCCAGCGCGGCCAGCGTCTCATCGACTATATGGTCGGCCCATTCCTTGCGCAGCTCGGTGGTCGGCTCGGGCAGGGTGCGGTGGTTTATATTGAACTCGTCGAGCAGCGTATTGAGCCGGTCGTAGATGTCCTTGCGGAACTCCTCGCTCTGCGCGTCGCGTATGCCGTCGTCCACCAGTTCGCCCACCATCGGCAGCTTGTAGATGACGTCGTAGGGGAAGGTCTCGGCGTAGCCGCGCAGGAAGTCGCGCAGCATCCGGTTCTCCCCGCAGCGGCGCTCGAGGTAGACGAGGTTATCGAAGACGCTGCGGTCGCAGACCACCACTTGGTAGCCGCGCAGCGTGCCGCGCAGTTCCTCGGTGATATGCTGCATCATGATGTACATCTGGGCCGGCAGAGTGGTGCTCTCGTTTATCGGTATGCCCTGCTCGAAGGCGGCCGCCGCTATCTCGGAGAAGACCTTCACCTTCAGGCCGCGCTTCTTGAGCTCGGCGGCGACCTCGTAGCACAGCGTGGTCTTGCCGGTGCCGTGGGTGGAGATGAGGGAAATCTTGTAGGGGCGCTTCTTATTGTGCGGCATTTTCACACTCCGGGAAAAAATCTGTCCCGGCAATACTACACTTTTTCCGGGACCGTGGCAAAATTTCCGTCGGCGCCCGCCAAACTGTTAAAATGGAGGGGACGTATGAACCTTAAAAAAAGATTCAGCCTCATAAAGAAGCTGCGCCCGGCCGAATCGGCCGCCCGCTTCGACAGTATAATGCGCGACGTGCTGCCCGGCTACAAGCCTTCGGCCGGCCGCAACGCCTCGCTGGAGGCGGCCATGAAACTGCTGGCCCGCCGCCGCCTGACCCCGGCGCTGCGCCGCTTCAATTCGGTGATCAGGAAGTCCCCGGAGCCCCGCGCCCTATCGGGCCGCGCGTTGTGCTGGTGGGAAAGGGCCGACTACGGACGCGCCCTGGCCGACCTGGAACGCGCGGTGAAGGCCGACGGCGAGAACGAGAACCTGCTGGTACTGCGCTCGCAGCTCAAAAGCGAGATAGCCTCCATGCACCGCGCCGGCTACCGCGCCTCCGACCGGCTGCGCTGGTACGGCATCGACGACCCGGCCCGCGACTGGGGAGGCGAGGCCGTGGCCGACCTTACCCGGGCGGTCGCCCTTAAGCCCGGCGCCCCGCAGCTTTACGTGGAACGCGCGCTGACCCATCTCTACCGCGACGACTACGCCGCGGCCCTGGCCGACTGCGACCGGGCGCTGGAGCTGGGCCGCGACGACAGCGAGACCCGCACTCACCGCGCGCTGGCGCTTTTCAACCTCGACAGGCCGGAGGAGGCCTCCGCCGACGCGCGGCTCGCGCTGGACCTGGGCCACAAGGACGCCTGGCCGAGGCTGATACTGGGCTGGATAGCGGCGGCCGGCGAAAACTACCGCGGGGCCATGGCCCATTTCCGCGATGCGCTGGCCACCGACAGGAAGAATTACCACGCCCTGTCCAATATCGGGCGCTGCTACACGGAGCTGGGCGACTTCAACAAGGCCTCTGATTTCATCGACAGGGCGCTCAAGTCGGAGCCTTACGACGCCTACACCCACTACGCCCTAGCGCTGTGGTTCGAGCGGCAGGGCATGCCCGGCGAGGCTCTCTGGACCTGCCTGAACGCCGCCCTGACCTGCCCGGCCGACGCGCGGCTGATGGAAAAGATATCGGAGCTTATAGCGAAAGGCGTCTACCCGTCCGAACCGGACTAACAGTCTGCTGAAAAAACCCCTTTCGGGTCCTTTCGGCAGCTTTTGGCCTGCGCCTTTGCGTCGCTCAGCTTACAGCCTCTCGTCGAGGATGCTCGCTTCGCGTCTCTGCGGCTCGGCTTCAAAATCTGCTCGAAATACCTCCGAGTAGGGTTTTTCAGCAGACTGCTAAGCTCCCCCGCTAGCGGGCCAGCAGGTCCATCAGCCCCAGCTCGTGGCGGAACCTGAACACCGCCAGCATGATGAAGGCCAGTATCGCGAAGAAGAGGAAGGAGAAAGTGTCGCCGCCCACGGCGCCGCGCGGCGGCGCCGGCAGCACTAGGTTCTCCCCCTTCTCCCTCACATAGTCCGCGTAGATGTCGCAGGCCGAGATGATGTATATCGGCCGCAGGAAAAGCAGCACCATGCCCGCCGCCACCACTATCGGCACTCCCGCCCAGAAATAGAACTTGTAGATCGTGCTCTCTATCGGCAGGTCGAAATCCACCAGTCCCGGGAACATCACGAAGAAAATTATCGTGCCTATATAGGCGCCTATGCCCACTATCCAGCAGAGGGCCGAATATCCCCCCCTCAGTATCATTACGTCGCTGAACCTGGCCCTGACCATCCCGACCGAACGCCGGCCCGCGTCTATCAGGCCCCGGCCGGTGACCAGCCCGGGCAGTATGCCGATGGTCGCGACCTTCCAGGCGTAGTAGAGCGCCTCGCTCATCGCCTTTTCCAGCGGCGTGCGGCGGTCGCGCTTCTTGGGAAGACGGTCGAGTATGCGCGTCACCGTCCACCAGCCGTCTATCCAGTGGAAGATCCACAGCGGCATCGCGCGCGGCAGCGCCATGCGCATGCAGCCCGCGACGGTGGACTCGCAACCCAGCCGCGACTTGACGTGCACCGCGCCCATCGCGCCCGAGAGTATGCCGAGGGGGAAGGCGACCATCCCCACCACCGCGAAAGACCAGAGCAGAAGGATAATGTCCCCTGTCGTGGCGCCGTCCGAATTGGACGAGCGGCGCCAGGCCTCCTCGGGGATCCAGCCAATGATCTCGACCCAGAGATAGTAGCCTGCCGCTATGCAGGCCCACTGCAGGAGGGCGAAAACGATGAGCTCCTTCTCGCGGAGGATGAGCCCGGCGGCGAACTTGGAGCGCTCCCAGAAGCCGGCTAGCCCCGCGCCCAGCGTGGCGCGGGTGTCGCTCATCCCCGGCAGGGAGTACACCTCCTTGCGCACATTTTCCATCGCGGAGAAATATTCGTTTATCCTCATGCGGCAAATATACCAAAAGCGGACCCGGGACCCAAGGGCCAGACGAGGCAGGTGTAGCGATTTTTTTAAAATATCCTGTTTGCGGCAAATAGAAATGTCCGGTTGAAATGGTAAAACCTTCTTCTCCC
>CAZVWK010000118.1:0-3861 GCA_964631475.1 uncultured Elusimicrobiaceae bacterium
ATGAAAGGACAGCGCGCTACTGCTTGGGGAACATTCTTAGATGAGTTGACACGGCGTTTTTTTGGGGGGTGGCTGTTTTTTTGCCTATTTTTGACATAAAAAAGAAAAAATTGTAAAAGATTGGTGAGAAAAAGCGAAATTGTGGAGCACACCCATGAAGCCGTCGAAATTTCTCCTTTCTCCCCTTTTGATAGTTTCAACCGCTCTGCCGCTGCGGGCGCAGGACGCGGCCCGGTCGCTGCAGAAGGCCTTCAACGACGCGGCCGAAAAGGCCTCTAGGGCCGTGGTCAGCCTTGAAGTCGTGCGCGAGGGCGCCGCGCGGGTGGTGGAGCCGGAGTATTTCTTCGGCTACATGATGCCGACGGAGAGGGTCTACCGCTACGATATACAGGGGGTCGGTTCCGGCGTTATAGTGGACCCGGACGGCTATATCCTCACAAATCACCATGTTGTGGAGGGCGCCAAGGCGATAAAGGTTAAGATGCTAAACGAAAAGGGGCGCGAAAGGACCTTTATCGCCGAGCCGGCCGGTGGTGATCCGCAGATGGACCTGGCTGTGCTAAAGATAAGGTCCGGTGAAAAATTCCCCGCCCTTCGGCTGGCGGCGGAGAAGACGCCGAAGATCGGGGACTGGGCCATAGCCGTGGGCTTCCCGTTCGGTCTGAGACAGACCGTCACGGCCGGCATAATCTCGGCGCGCGGCGTCTCGCTCAAGATACAGGGGCGCAATTATTCCAACCTCCTGCAGACCGATGCGGCCATAAACCAGGGTAATTCCGGAGGCGCCCTGTTGGATATAGACGGCGACGTTATAGGGATAAACACCGCCATAATCTCGCCTTCGGGCGCCTTCGCCGGAATGAGTTACGCCGTGCCGGCCGCCGAGGCCGCCCGGACTTACGAGGACGCAAAGGCCGGGCGCCAGGTCAGGCGGGGCTGGCTGGGCGTTTCCCTGCTCCAGGCGGACCCCGTTATGCTGGCGCGCATGGGCGTCAAGGGGCGCTCCGGGGGCATCATAAACGAGGTTATCCCCGGTTCGCCGG
Source organism: uncultured Elusimicrobiaceae bacterium (assembly GCA_964631475.1). GTDB lineage: Bacteria > Elusimicrobiota > Elusimicrobia > Elusimicrobiales > UBA9959 > UBA2231. The sequence goes on from CAZVWK010000118.1 coordinate 1,044, forward strand.
CCGAGAGAGCCGGCTTCAGGCGCGGGGATATAATAGTCTCCTGCGACGGCTCGCCTGTCGAGACCAACGAGGAACTGATCCACAGGATATACACCAGGCGTCCCGGCGACAGGGCGGAGATAGTCTTCCTGAGGGACGGGCGGGAACTGTCGGCCTCGGTGAACCTGGCCGAGCGCCCGGAGGCGGGCCAAGCGGCCGCTAGGCCATCTCGCGCCGCTTCCGCGGCCGGGGGAGAGTCCTCCTGGGAGGGGATAGATTTCAGGATAGGACGCGACGGGGCCGCCGTGCTGCGGGTCGCGCCAGATTCCAGGCTTTACGGCTACCTGCACGAGGGCGACCTGGTCAGGGAGATAAACCGCTTGCAGGTCAGGGACGCCGCCGGGTTCAGGAAAGCGGCCGCCGGCGCCGACCTGCGCGAGGGAGTTCTCTTCGACCTGGTGCGCGACGGTCAGCCGATGTACCTGAGCGTCCAATCGCAGCGCTGACTCGGCATCCTCTACGCGCGCGCGAGGACGGGCACCGTCTCTTTTTTGTATCATAATGGAATGCATGAATGGGCGTTGGCTGAATCCGTGATAAAGGCCGCGGCGGAACATGCCGCGGAGCAGAAGATGCATCGCGTCAGCGAGGTCGCCGTCGTCTTCGGCGAGTTGCAGGCGATAGACCTCAAGATTTTCCCTTTCGCGATGAAGGAACTGGCCAAAAAGCGTCCGCTCATGGAGCGGGCGCGCTTCCGCATCATCAGGGAGCCCGCCGCCTTCCGCTGCCGGGCCTGTTCGGCGGAGTTCGACCTCCGGCGCTTCCGCAAGGAGAGCGACGAGGCCGAGTTCATCCATTTCGTGCCGGAGATGGCGCACTCCTTCATCAAATGCCCCTCGTGCAAAAGCCCCGATTTCGACATCGCCGCCGGCCGCGGCGTATACATAAAGCACATCAAGGGGTCGAAATGACCGCGCTGGACCCCCGCCCTTCGGTAATCGCCGATCGCCTGAAAAAAGTCGGAAAAATAACGGCCGTCACCGGTTGGAAAGGCGGCATCGGCAAAAGCGTGACCGCAGCGACGCTGGCGCTGCTGCTGACCGAGAAGGGGTATAAAACCGGCCTGCTGGACCTGGACCTGACCGGCGCCTCCTGCCATTTCATACTCGGCTCCGGGAAAGCTTTCCCGCGCGAGGATATGGGGCTGATCCCTCCTTTCGTGCACGGCGTGAAGTTCATGTCGATCTCCTTCTTCTCCAAGGGCCAGGGCGTGCCGCTGCGCGGCGCCAATGTCACCGACGCCATCATCGAGATGCTGGCCGTTACCCTGTGGGGGGAACTGGACCATCTCGTAATCGATATGCCGCCCGGTATAGGCGACGCCGCGCTGGACGCTCTGAAGTTCTTCCCGAAGGCGCGGATACTGGCCGTCACCACCCCGTCGCCGGTGGCGCGCGACGTGCTGCGCCGCTCGCTGGCGGTCTATAAAGGCATGAAGGTGCCGGTGGCGGGCCTCGTAGAGAACATGAGCCCTAAGGGCGTGCCGTACGACCCGCGGCTTGACGCCGCGCTGGGCGACCCGGAGAAGATACTTAAGACCGCCTTCGCCCGCTGCCTCGGGAAAGTGACGCGTAAGTTCGCGGGCGCCTGATCTTTGTAGAGTATTTTTTTCGCAGAAGGAACGGGGTGCGAATCCCCGGCTGCCCCGCAACGGTGATGCCGAAAGGCGAGGCCGCCTGAAGCGCATAGCGCTTGAAGCGGCACGTCCATAGGCCAGGCCGCCTGAAGCGCATAGCGCTTGAAGCGGCACGGCCATAGGCCAGCCCGGTCTACTGCGAACCCCGCCCGCGCGGGGCTCCGAGGGGAATCTTTTGCCGATCCTTTCTCCCGGAGAAAGGGTCTTTTTAATGGGTAAAATAAAGAGAATCAGCCTGGTCGTAATTAGTATTGTGTCCCCTTTATCCGTGCCCCATTTGTTCGCGTCCCCGGCGCGGGCGGAGCGGGTGGTTTCGCTGCTGCCGTCTTATACGGAGATAGTTTTCGCGCTGGGAGCGGGGGACAGGCTGGTCGGGGCTTCCAACTTTTGCAACAGGCCGGCGGCGGCCGCCGCGCTGCCGAAAGTGGGCGATTATTTCAGCCCCGACGTGGAGAGGATCTACGCGCTGGAGCCGGATATCGTTTTCGACGGGCTCTGGCAGAATTCGGCTGCGTCCGAAAGGCTGTCGGCGCTGGGGCTTAACGTAGTGCGAATACCGGAGGAGCGACGGGTCCCCGATCTTTACGCGACGGTGCGGACTATAGCGGCGGAACTGGGGCTGGCCGCCGAGGGCAGGAAACTGAACGCCCGCATCAAAAAAGATTTCGACGCGGCGGCTTACCCGGGGAAGCGGCGTCTGCGCGCGTACATCGAGGTGGACGCGGGGGGCTGGTCGGCGGGGAAGGAATCCTTCATGTCTTCTCTGGCGGAACTGGCCGGCGCCGGCAATATATTCGGCCGTGAGAAGGCGGGATATTTCCAGGCCTCCTGGGAAACCGTGGTGAAGGGAGACCCGGAGGTCATAATCTGTCCCGGCGGCGATGCGGCGGAGATAAAAGCCCGGCCGATGGCGGACCGGCTGAAAGCGGTCCGCTCGGGCGCGGTGCTCTGCGGCCTCGACAGGGACCTCTTCGCGCGGCTCACGCCCGCGTCCCCTTCGGCGGTGAAAGTTTTAAGGGAGGCGCTGGATGCGTACCGGTAAGCCAGCGGCGGCGCTGCTGGCCCTAGGGGCTTGCGCCGCCGCCGCGCTGTTCTCCGGCCCGGCGGGCGCCGACCCGGAAATCATCCTGAATATCAGGGTGC
>CAZVWK010000118.1:3912-5749 GCA_964631475.1 uncultured Elusimicrobiaceae bacterium
CGCTCTCAGCGTCGCCGGCGCGATACTGCAGGGCGTGCTCAAGAACCCGCTGGCCGATCCCTACATCATAGGCACTTCCTCGGGCGCCATGGCCGGCGCCGCCGGCGCGGCCTGGCTGGGAGTAGGGCCGCTCTCTCCTTTTTTTTACCTGCTCGTAGCCGGCGGGGGGCTGGGAGCCACCGCCGTCGCCTACCGCCTCGCTCGGATAAAAGGACGGACCTCCGGAGTGGGCATGCTGCTGGCGGGCGTGGCCGTCAGCTCTTTCCTCGCGGCCCTGGTCATGCTGCTGATCTCGCTGGACCGCGGCCGGGGCCTGCCGCTGCTCTCTTTCCTGCTCGGTACCGTCAGGGCTTTCGAACCGGCCGCGCTGGCCGCGCTGGCCGGGGTCACCCTGGCCGGAACCGGCGCGGCCGCCGTGCTGGGGCGGCAACTCGACATACTCTCGGCTGGCGAGGAGGGAGCCGTCCGGCTGGGCGTCCCCGTCGAGCGGATGAAGCTCGTTCTTTTCTCTCTGGCGGCGCTGCTGACCGCCGCCTCGGTGGCGGTGGCGGGCGCGGTCGGCTTCGTCGGACTGATGGTGCCGCACGCCGCCCGGCGCCTTTTCGGGCCGCGCCACGCCGGCCTGGTCCTTTACTCGGCGGTCTGCGGGGCGTGCTTCCTGATGCTGGCCGACGCCCTGGCCCGGACGGCCGCGGCCCCTGCCGAGCTGCCCGCCGGCGTCATAACGGCGCTGGCCGGCGCGCCGTTCTTTCTTTTCCTGCTGCGGCGAGGGACGGCGGAGGAGAGGCGATGAGCCGCCCCGTCAAACCTGGCGGGCTGCTGGAATTCAGGGGCGTGACCTTTTCCTACGGCGGCGCGCTGGCGCTGGACGGAGTCTCTTTCTCGGTCGGCAAGGGAGAGCTCCTGTCCGTCTTCGGCCCCAACGGCTCGGGAAAATCCACGCTGCTGCGGCTGGCCTGCGGCGCCCTGAAGGCCGCCGAGGGGGAGATCAGCGCCGGCGGCAGGCCGCTGGCTGGCCTGGAGCCGCGCGAGCTGGCGGCGCTGGCCGCCTATGTGCCCAGCGAGCCCCATGTCCCTTTCGATTTCACGCTGCTCGACATCGCGCTGATGGGCCGCTCGCCCCTGCTGCGCTGGTGGCGGGACTACGGGCCGGCCGACAGGGAGGCCGCCCTGCGCGCGCTGGAGTCCTGCGGCATAGCGCCGCTGGCAGGGCGGGGGATAAACTCCGTCTCCAGCGGCGAGCGGCAGTTGGCTTTCCTGGCCCAGGCCCTGGCCGGCGGCGCGCCGCTGCTGCTGCTCGACGAGCCCACATCGCACCTGGACCTTAGGTACCGTTCCGCTTTTTTCGAGACCCTCGCCGCCCTGCGCGAAGGGGGACTCTCGGCGATCGTCGTCTCCCACGACCTGAGGCTGGCCGCTTCATACTCCACTTCCGCGCTGGTTCTGGCGGGGGGGAAGGCGCTTTTCAGCGGCCCGGCGGCGGAAGCGCTGACTCCTTCGCTGCTGTCCGAAGCCTACGCCGTCACCCCGGAGGCGGCAGCCCGCCTGGCCTAAAAAGGCCTGGGACCTAAGACCGCCCGCCGCGCTTTGGCCCTCACCCTTGGCTTTTTTCCGGGGCTTATGAGCCTGTTGCACAACCCCTTTCGTCGCGAAATCGCGGATTTTGAGGTTTGCGCAACAGGCTCTTATGCTCCGACCCAGGCGCATTTCGACCTGAACGGCGGAGGGGTTCCCGCGGACTGACCTCAGTTAAAACCCAAAAAACCATAAAACCCCCAGCCAGCCGTGTCAACTCATCTAAGAATGTTCCCCAAGCAGTAGCGCGCTGTCCTTTCAT
>CAZVWK010000119.1:0-5712 GCA_964631475.1 uncultured Elusimicrobiaceae bacterium
TCGGCCAACGGCAATCCCGGCGGCACGCGCTACCGGGTGTACGCCTCCACGGCGGTTGACCCGCTGAGCCCCGGCGGGGCGGTGGCGACGACCTCTGATACGTTCAACGTATACCTCAGTTCGGCCGGGCTGGCGGCGAACACCCGCTATTATTTCCGCGCGGCGGCGGTTAACCGCAATGGCGTGTCCACCGCCTACACCGCGCCGGAGAACCGGGCCACGCTGGCGAATGCGCCTTTCTTCTCCGCCTTTTCCAATATCTCGCCCTACTCCATACGGTTCGAGTGGAGCGCCAACGGCAATCACTCGGAAACGCTTTACCGGGTGGTGATGTCCACCGCCGCCGACCCGCTCAATCCCGGCGGCGCCGCGGTCTCCGCCTGGCAGACCTATGAGTCCTATGTGTACGCCGAATATCTAGACCCTTCCACCGAATATTTCTTCCGCGTCGCGGCCGTTAACCTTGACGGGCTCTACACCGGTTATACGCCGGCGCAATCGGCGGCCACGCAGGTCTCGCCCGCCGGTGCCCGGACCATCTACCTCAGCGATATCGGCTCCTCGCTCAATCCCGGCGACGACGATGAACGCCGCCTGCGGCGCCAGCGCGGGTCAACCCTCGTCACCTATACCAAGAGCACTATGCTGGGACCCGTGACGCCCCCGACCGCCGCCACCCAGTTCACGCGCGCGTTCGCCGGCACGCCGGTCATCTGGTACTCGGACCCGCTGGACGCGGTCACCATAAGCGGGAACGTCACTTTCAATGTCTGGGCCAGAGAGAGCCAGACCCTGGCGAACGCGGGCCTGACCGGGGAACTGCTGCACGCCAGCGGGTCCGGCGCCATCCTGGCGGTGATAGCTTCCGTGCATGTGCCCGCCTCGGAACTGACTACCACGCTCAGCGCCTGGAACTGGAGCCGTACGCCGGCGCCTACGGAACTGGCTAACGGCGACCGGCTGGCCCTGCGCCTCTACATAGACGACGCCGGCGGCACCATGCTCTCCGCCCGGAACGTGACCATGACGGTGGACGGCCCGACCGCCGGCGCCAACGGCGACAGTTGGCTGCTCACGGCGGAGGAACTGCGGCCTGCCAGCCCCGCGGTCGGCTCCGTCACCGGTCTGACGCAGACGGCGTTCTCGGCTTCCTGGACGCTGGTGGAGGGCGCCACCGGCTATACGCTGGCCGCTTCGGTGAACCCCGGCTTCTCGCCTTCGCCCGCTTACGCTTTGGCGGAGACTTCGGAGAACAACGCCGCCCTTGCCAGCCCGGCGCTGGCCGCCAATACGACCTATTACCCGTACGTGCGCAGCAATGGACCCGGCGCCTCCAGTTCCTGGGCCGCTTACCCGCCGGTGGTGACGCCGGCCTACGCTCCTTCTTTCGCGGGATTCACCGAACTTTCCTCCTGGACCGCCCGGTTCAACTGGTCGGGCGGCGCCAACCCGGCGGCCACGCTTTACCATGTGGCGATGTCCACCGCCGCCGACCCGCTCTCGCCTTTCGGCGCGCCGGTCACTTCCTCGTTCACCTATAACACTTTCCTCTCCTCCTCCGGCCTGTCGGCCAATACGGCCTATTCTTTCCGGGTAGCCGCGATAAACCATGGCGGGGTCTATACGGCTTATACCTCCGCGCTATCCACCTATACGCTGGCGGCCGCGCCGGTCATGGAGGCTTTCCAGGCGGTTTCGGAGGCGGGGATCGCGGCCGCCTGGAGCGGGACGGGGAATCCCACCGGCACGCTTTACCGGTTGCTGGTCTCCACCGCCGTGGACCCGCTCTCGCCTGCCGGGGCGGGCGTGAGCGCCCACGAAACCTATAACCTTTTCGCCGGCACCTCCGGCTTGGCCTACAATACCACCTATTATTTCAGGGCCGCCGCCGTTAACGGCAACGGGGTGGCGAGCGCCTACGCCGCCGCGGCCGCCACGGCCACGCTGGCGGCGCCGCCGGCCTTCCTGTCGCTGGGCGGCGCGGCCTTCTCCTCGCTGGACTTCGCCTGGACGGACGGCGGCAATCCGGCCGGCACGCTTTACCGGGTCCTGTCGTCTACGGCGCCGGACCCGCTGGCCCCGTCCGGGGCCAGGGTTGCCTCCTCGGATACTTATAACCTCACCCTTTCTTCCGCAGGGCTGGTCCCGGACACCAGGTATTATTTCCGCGCGGCGGCGGTTAACCGCAATGGCGTGTCCACCGCCTACACCGCGCCGGAGAACCGGGCCACGCTGCTGCGTCATAATCCGGATTCGCCCGCTTTCGGCGCCGTAGCGGAGACCGGCATAAGCTTCTCTTTCTCGGAAAACGGCAACGCGTACCCGGGAACGCTGTTTCGTGTGCTTTCCTCCACCGCGGCCGATCCGCTCTCGCCCGCCGGCGCGGCCGTGGTCTCGTCCGATACTTACAATCTCTCGGTGAGCACGGCGGGCCTGACGCCCAATGTCACCTATTACTTCCGGGCGGCCGGCGTGAACAAGGACGGCGTACTTACCGGCTATACCGCCATAGCCGCCACCTCCACCCTGGCCGCTACGCCCTCGGGCCTGCAGTTCACCGAGATAACCGGCGAGCGGCTGCGGCTGGAATGGTCCCCGGTCAACGGCCCCGGCGCTCTTTACACGGTGCTGGTTTCCACCGCGCCGGAACCGCTCGCGCCGGCCGGGGCGGCCGTGACCAGTTCGGACACTTATAACGTCTATCTCTCCACCGAAGGGCTGACATTCAGCACGGAATATTTCTTCAGGATCCGCGCCGCCAACAATAACGGGGTCTTTACGGGCTGGACCGCGCCGGTCTCCACCACGACCCTGGCCCCCGGCACGCTGCCGGCTCCGCTGGCGGGGACGCTGACGCCCCATATTTCCTCGTTCACGGCCTACTGGCAGCTCTCCGACGGCGCCACCGGCTATACGCTGGCGGCCTCGCTTTCGCCGGACAATCCTCCGGCCGTGCTCGTTTCCAGCGTCGTGGCCTCGCTGACCTCGGCCCAGGTATGGGGCCTTTCGCCGGACGCCGTCCATTACCTCTTCGTGCGCGCCAACGGCAACGGGGCTTCCAGCGCCTGGAGCGCCTATGCGCCGGCCGCCACGCTGCTGGAGTACGCGCCGGCTTTCGGCTCTTTCTCCGCCGTGGGACAGGGCGGGATATCGCTGGACTGGACTTCCTCCAATCCTGCGGGTACGCTTTACCGCGTAATCTCTTCAACCGCGGCTGACCCGCTTTCCCCATCCGGAGCGACTGTGGTCTCGTCCGATACTTACAACCTGTCCCTTTCCTCCTCCGGGCTGCCGGCGAATACGGCTCATTATTTCAGGATAGCTGGCGTGAACAAGGACGGCGTCCTGACCGCCTGGGCGGCCGCCAGGGGAACTTCTACGCTGGCCGCCCAGCCGGTGTTCGCCGGTTTCTCCGGCGTCGGGACTTCGTCCGCGGTCTTCGGCTGGACCGGCGGCGGCAATCCGCCCGGCACGCTTTACCGCGCGCTGAGTTCCCGGGCGCCGGACCCGCTGAACCCCGGCGGCGAGACGGTCGTCTCTTCCCACACTTACGCTCTTTCGCTCTCCTCCTCGGGACTGACCCCCAACACCAGTTATTACTTCAGGGCCGCCGCCGTCAATAATGACGGCGTGGTTTCGGCTTTCTCGGCGGCGGAAGCGGCCGCCACTTTCCCGGAGGACGCGGCTTTCCCCGGTTCGGGCACGGTCACGGATTCGTCGGCGGACCTGCTGTGGTACGGGGGGGATAATCCGCCTGACACGCTTTACCGGGTGCTGGTGTCGCCGGCGCCGGACCCGCTCAACCCCGGCGGCGAGGTCGTGACCTCCTCGGAGACCTGGCAGGTCTACCTGACCACGGCCGGTCTTGCCGCGGACAAGAATTACTATTTTGTCGTCGCGGCGCTTTCCCGGGCCGGCCAGCCGGGCGCCTGGACCGCGCCGGAGCGGGTGCGCACCCGGGCCCGGCCGCCGCTCTTCGCCGGCTTCGGCGCAGTCTCGGCTTCGGCCATAGAGGCGCAATGGACCGCCAACGGCAATCCGCCCGGCACGCTGTACCGCGCCGCCGTTTCCCGGGCGCCTGACCCGCTGGATCCCGGCGCCGAGCCGGTCACGGTGCTGGAGTCTTACGGCCTTTTCGTCAGCAGCGCCGGCCTGGCCGCCGACACCACCTATCACTTCCGGCTGGCCGCCGTCAACGGCGACGGGCTGGAAACGGCCTGGACGGCGGCCGCGGGCACGGCCACGCTGGTGGCCTACCCGCCGGTCTTTTCCGGCTTCAGCGATCTGCAGACCGACGCGATAACGCTACTCTGGGGCGCCAACGGCAACGCCGACGGCACTCTGTACCGGGTGGCGGTCTCCACCGCGCCGGACCCGCTCTCGCCCGGCGGCGCCACCGTCTCCTACGGCGACACCTATAGCCTGTCCTTCGCCGCCTCCGGCCTGGCGACCAATACGCGCTATTATTTCAGGATAGCCGCGGTGAACAAGAACGGCGTGCCTACCGGTTATACCGCGCCGCAGTCGGAGCGCACGCTGCAGGCGGTCACCAAGCTTTACCTGCGGGACGAGATTTCCACGGCGAACCCGGCCGGCGACGCGGGCGAGGAAAGGACGCTCTCGCGGGCGCGCGGCCCCGGTTCGGTTACCTATACCCGCAGCACGGTGGCGGGCCCGGTCACGCCGCCAACCAGCGCCACGCAGTTCACCCGGGCCTCGGGCGGGGCCGTGCAGACCTGGTATACGCCGCCGCTGGACGCCGTCACCGTGGTCAGCAGCGTGACCTTCAATATACGCGCCTGGGAGAGCGCCACGACCGCCAATGCCACCGTGACGGCGGTGCTTTACCGTACCGACAATTCCGGGGTGGTCATCTCCACCGTGGTCGCCGCGCGGATACCGCGTTCCGAACTTACCAACGCCGACGCCGCCCAGACCTGGTCCAGCGAGCCGGTTCCGACCTCTCTGAACAACGGCGATCGGCTGGCCCTGCGGCTCTATATAGACGACGGCGATACCGTGACCATGGTCGCCGGCCACAGCGTTCGTGTGTCGGTGGGCGGGACCACGCCAAACGCCGCGGGAGATTCCTGGGTGCAGTTGCTGGAGGAACTGCGGCCGGCCAGGCCGGGGTCTCTGACGTCCTCGGGCGTCACCGCGAGCCAGATGTCGGCTTCCTGGCCGCTGGTCGGCGAGACCACGGGCTATACGCTGGTCTCTTCGCTCTCGCCGGGCGGCTCGCCGGTCTATTCCTCCAGCGAGACGCTCGGAGGTCTCTCGGCCACCCTCGCCGTGCCGGCCCTTTCGCCCAACACCACCTATTACCTTTTCGTGCGCAGCAATTCGGGCCTGGGTTCCAGCGGCTGGCAGGCGCATGGCGGCACGGCGACGCTGCTGGCCTTCCCGCCCGCGCAGCCGGCTTTCACCGGCGCGGCCGCGGGGGAACTGCTCTTCGACTGGTCGGCCAACGGCAACGCGGACCCCGGCACGCTTTACCGGGTGGTTTCGTCCACGGCGCCGGACCCGCTCGCCCCCGGCGGAGCGGTGGCGGTGAGTTCGCTGACCTACAATACATATTTCAGTTCGGCCGGTCTCGTCGCCGACACCACCTACTATTTCCGCGTGGCGGGCCTCAACCACAACAATATCCCCACGGCCTACACGGCCGCGGCGGGCACGGCCACGCTGCTGGCTTTCGCGCCCGCGCCGCTG
>CAZVWK010000120.1:0-5429 GCA_964631475.1 uncultured Elusimicrobiaceae bacterium
TGAAAGGACAGCGCGCTACTGCTTGGGGAACATTCTTAGATGAGTTGACACGTCGGCTCCTGCTTTACCGCGTCGGCGGCGTAAAAACTTATGTTCAGAAAGTTCTCTCCGGGCCAGCAGAGGCAGACGTCGTCGGAAAAAATCTCCCCTCCGCCTGAAGTGCGGCACGCAGGCCAGCGGCCAGAGCGGCTGGCTACTGAGGCCTGCGTAAATAATGTCAGCGCTGGAGGCTTGAACTTTGAGACGGGTGCGAGGCGCGACGAGCGAGCATGCCCATATGCCTGTGAGCGAGGAGCAACGAAGCAGACGCCTCCCGGGTAGTGCACGAATTCCCCGAAGAAGCCGAAGATCGCGTTGGCGGCCTCGTGGAAGGCCAGGTTCACCTGATTGAGTATGAAGATGAACGCGGGGTCGCGGGCGAAAAAAAGCGCAGCGCTATAAGCGCCGGAGGCAGGGGTGCCGGCGCCCGGGCCAGGCGGCGCCACTGAGGAATGCGGAATGGAGACTGCGGAGGAAAGCTGCGCGGTCGCGGGAAGAGGTCTTGAAAAGGAAAGCGGCCCCGTCCCTGCGGACGGAGGAGGCTCCCGCGGCGGCGCCGGCCGCCGCGGCGCGGCTCTCCGTCAGACCGGCCGACACGACCGCGACCTCCGGGGAGGAACCGCGGCAAAGGGAAAGGCATGCCCTCCGCCCTAGCGCGGCGGCGGAGACGACGGTCCCCGCCTCGCGATGGAAGGCCGAGCGTATATGCAGGCGAACGCCGAGGTCCGCCGCGCGCTCCACGGCCCGGAGCTGCCTGACTTCGGTGCCGAAACGGGCCAGTTCGATTACCTCAGCGTAGCTGATGGCGTGGATCTTGCGGGCTTCCGGCACCAGCGAAGGGTTGGCGGAATAGACGCCCTTAACGTCGGTCAGGAGTTCGCAGCACTCCGCCCCGAGCGCGTGCGCCAGTTCCACTGCCGTGAGGTCCGAGCCGCCCCGCCCCAGCGTGGTGATGTCGCCGCGCCGGTCGGAGCCCTGGAAGCCGCAGACAACGGCTGCCCGTCCGGCGGCCAGTTCCTTTTTTAGGCGCCGCGGCGAGACCTTGCGCACCCGGGCGGCCCCGAACGAGGAGTCGGTCAATAATCCGGCCTGTGCGCCCGTAAGGGAAACGGCGGCGACGCCCATCCCTTCAAGGGCGGAGGCCAGCAGCGCGGCGCCCATCAGTTCCCCGCAGGAGAGGAGCGCGTCCAGCTCGCGAGCCGGCGGTTTTGGAGAGGTTTCGGCGGCGAGAGCAATGAGCTCGTCGGTAACTTCCCCCGGGGCGGAGACCACGGCGGCGACGGCGAAGCCGGCCCGGCGGGCCGCCCTTACGCGTCCCGCGGCCAACCGCAGCTTGGAGGGGTCGGCCAGAGAGGTGCCGCCGAATTTAATCACAAGGGTTTTCATCTGGAAACGGTCCTGAAAAAAACGGGCTCCGTCCTTCCCAGGCCCGGAGCCCCCTCGGCGTAGCCTCGTTCAGACCATCGTGGCCGTGACGCGGATGACTTCAGAGAGCGTGGTGACACCGGTCCGTGCCTTGGTTATGCCGTCCATCAGCAGCGTGCGCATCTTGCCGGACTGCAGGGCGGAGCGTTTGATGAGGTCGGTGGGCGCGTGGTCGAGTACCTGCTTGCGCACCTCTTCGCTCATGAGCATCAGCTCGAAGATGCCGGTGCGGCCCAGGTAGCCCGTATTGCGGCAGGCGGGGCATCCTTTCTCCACCTTGTAGTCGGCGCCGGGCCCGAGTATCAGGTCTTTCACTATCCTGGCCTCTTCGTGGTCCATGTTCTTGACGAACTCGCTGACCACGGCCTCCGAAGGCGGAGCCGCTTTCTGCGCGCACTGAGGGCAGACTTTGCGCACCAGGCGCTGGCTCATCGCCCCGAGCATCGAGGAGGCTATCAGGAAGGGCGGCACTCCCATCTCGAAAAGGCGTTCTATGATGCTGGGCGCGTTGATAGTGTGTATCGTGGTGAAGAGTAGGTGTCCGGTCAGGGCCGAGCGCAGGCTGATCTCGGCCGTCTCGTAGTCGCGGATCTCGCCTACCATGATGACGTCCGGGTCCTGACGGAGTATCGTCCGAAGGCCTTCGGCCCAGGTGAAGCCGCTCTTGTTGTTGATCTGCGCCTGGTTGATGCCCTCCAGACGGTACTCGACGGGATCCTCCAGGGTGATGATGTTGATCATCGGGGTGTTGATGTTGCGCAGCATCGCGTAGAGCGACGTGGTCTTGCCGGAGCCGGTCGAGCCTGTGATGAAGAAGATGCCGTAAGGGTTGCGTATGAGCTTCCTTATTATCGCCAGGGATTCCGGGTCTAGTCCGGTCTGTTCCAGATCCAGGCCGAGCTGCTGGCGGTCGAGTATGCGCAGGACCAGCTTCTCGCCGTTGACGGTCGGGAAGGATGAAACGCGTACCTGTATGGCGCGGCCCGCGATGATCTTTTGGAAGCGTCCTTCCTCGGTCCGGAATGAAGCCGGCGGCTCGGGATCGAAGCCGGCCAGTACGCGGATGCGCTGGGTGAGCGGGATATCCGCGTTCTTGGGCGCGTTGAGCATGTCCTGCAGTATGCCGTCGACGCGGAAACGGACGCGCAGGTTGGCGGCCTGAGTTTCGATGTGCACGTCGCTGGAGCGCTCGGCTACGGCGTGCTCGAGTATGAGGTCGCTGAGCTTGATGGCCAAGTCTATGCCGGGAGCGCGGCCCTTGGATTTGACCAGCTCGCCGTAGCCATCTTCCAGGGTGCCGGAAGGGGCTGCGCCGGGGTGGTGAGCCGGCTGGTGTCCCTCGGATTCCTTGTTCTGTCCCCAGAATGCCATTAAAACCCTCCCGGCCCTAAGGCCAAAGATCCAGTTCGCTTCTCAAAAATTATACTAAAAGCCAATCACTTATATTCAACACCCAGCACCGTGAATTCCTTCTCGCCCGAAGGCAGGCGTATTTTAAGCCTGTCCCCCGTCTTCGAGCCCAGGAAGCCCTGCGCCAGCGGCGAAGAGACCGAGATCTTGCCCGAGGCCGGGTCGGCCTCGTCGGCGCCCGCCAGAGTGTACGCCTTCTCTGCGCCGGACCCTTCGTCGCGTACCTTGACAGTGGCCCCGATGCGGACCTCGTCCTTGTTGACGGTCAGGTTATCCGTGATTTTGGCCATGCGCAGCCGGGCTTCCAGTTCTGCTATGCGCTTGAGCACCAGGCCCTGCTTCTCTTTGGCGTAGATGTAGCCGGCGTTCTCCTTGAGGTCGCCCTGCTCCCTGGTCTCGCCTATTTCCTTTGAAAGCTCGTGCTTCTCGGTGTTGAGGCGCGCGATCTCCTCGCGCAGCTTCTCGTAGCCGTCCTTAGACATGTAAATATCCGACATGGTATCCCCCTAAAAACTTCCCCGCTGCTTTTTAGTGCGGCCGGTACTGCCTGGCGCGGGCACTGGACGGCGAGCGGGGAAAATAATACGTGGCACCGAGTGGACTTGAACCACTGACCTAGCGCTTATGAAACGCCCGCTCTAACCTCTGAGCTACGGTGCCACTAAATTCATAATGGCGGGCAGGTTTCTCCACCGGAGGCTTGTGCCTTCGGGTGGAACGCAAAAAGTATAGCAAAATGGCCCGTTTTAAGACAATTTTCACCGGGGCGCCCGTCTATTGCCTCGGGCGGCCATTTTTATTAGAATTCCCTAGAACTTGTTGCACAAACCGCTTTCGTCGCGAAGTCGCGGATTTTGAAGCCGAGTCGAAGCGACGCGAAACGAGCATTCTCGACGAGAGACTGTAAGTTGAGCGGCGCAAAGACGCAGGCCAAAAGACGCGGTTGCAGCAGAATCGGGGTTTGTGCAACAGGCTCCTAAGCGGGTATAAGCAATTCAGAATAAGGGGTCTGATATGTCCAGCGAAACCAAGAAACTCACCACGGAAGAGCTCCTGGCCAAGGCCAACAAGCCCGCCGAGGACTCTATGAAACTGCATCCTTTCTACAAGGGCAAGGTCGAGGTCACGCCCAAGTCCTGCATCCGAGGCATAGACGATTTCGCCATCTGGTACACCCCCGGCGTGGCGGCGGTCTGCAAGGATATACACAAGAATCCCGAGAAGGTATACGAGCACACCAACAAGGGCAACATGGTGGCCGTGGTCTCGGACGGCACCCGCGTGCTGGGCCTGGGCGATATCGGCCCGGAGGCCGGCCTGCCGGTAATGGAGGGCAAGGGCCTGCTGTTCAAGTACCTCGGCGGCGTGGACGCTTTCCCCATCTGCCTCGACACCAAGGACCCCAAGGAGATCGTGCGCATCGTGCAGTGCCTGGCCCCCTCCTTCGGCGGCATCAACCTCGAGGATATCGCCCAGCCCAAGTGCTTCGACATCCTCGACGAACTGCGCGCGACGATGAAGATCCCGGTCTGGCACGACGACCAGCAGGGCACGGCCACGGTCTGCCTCGCCGGCCTGATCAACGCTCTCAAGATAGTCAAGAAGGACATCAAGGACGTGAAGATAGTGCTTTTCGGCGCGGGCGCGGCCAATATCCGCATCGGTACGCTCTATATGCACTACGGGGCGAAGCCCGAGAACCTTATCTACGTGGACACCAAAGGGATCCTTAACAAGCAGCGCACGGACCTGCAGGGCCACCGCGAGAAGTGGCACATGTGCAATATCACCAACGGCAGGCAGATCTCGGGCAATCTTTCGGACGCGCTCAAGGGCGCGGACGTGCTGAGCGCCGCCTCCACCTGCGGCCCCGACCTGGTGAAGAAGGAATGGATCGCCTCCATGAACAAGGACGCCATCTGCTTCCTGACGGCCAACCCGATACCCGAGATGTGGCCCTGGGACGCCAAGGAGGCCGGCGCGCGCGTGGTGGGCACCGGCCGCTCCGACTTCGACAACCAGGTCAACAATTCGCTGGGCTTCCCCGGCATCTTCCGCGGCGCGCTGGACGTGCAGGCCAAGACGATCACCGACGAGATGTGCGTGGCCGCCGCCGAGGCCCTGGCCAATTACGTGGTCAAGAAGGGCAAGATGAGCGAGAACTACCTGCTGCCGCACATGGACGAGCCGGAGGTCTTCATAGACGAGGCCGTCGCCGTTGGCCTCAAGGCCATCGAGCAGGGCATAGCCCGCAAGCCCATGAGCGAAGCGGAACTGCGCGCCAGCGCCGAGTTCTACGTGATGCGCGCCCAGAAGGACGTGGAAGTGCGCCAGAAGAACGGGATAGTCAAACTGCCGTAACCTTCCCCCTCCCCAACTAAAAGAGACCGGGTCCCCCCGGGCTCTTTTTTATCGTTAAGCGGCGGCTGGTTTACGCCGTCTTACGGGTCCGCGCCGCGGAATCCGGGCCGGCCGCCTCCGTCAGGCCGCAGGCTTTAGGCCTGGCTGTTGCAAGCAAATAGAAATGTCCGGTAGTAGCGGCATTTAGAAATGTC
>CAZVWK010000121.1:0-4752 GCA_964631475.1 uncultured Elusimicrobiaceae bacterium
AACTGTGGTTTTAGGCTATAAACCGTTTGGGAATATTTTAGATGAGTTGAAGCGCAGTTTTGATTTACAACGGAGAAACAGATATAATATATGCACTTATGCTCCCTACATACAGACCCAACAAAAGACGCAGAAAGAAATCCATCGGTTTCCGCGCGCGCATGAAGACCCAAGGCGGCCGCAAAGTGCTGTCCGCCAGGCGCAGGAAGGGCCGCTGGAGCATCATCCCCGAATAAGGGGATCGCCCCCTCCGCCTTGCCGGCGGACGGGGCGATCTGTATTCAGTGAAGAAATTCCCTCTTTCCAGCGCCATGAGGCTCAAGGGCCGCAAGAACTTCTCCCGCGTCTTCGAGATGGGGAGGAAGGCGGCGACGAAAAGCCTGGTGATGTGGAACGCGGCGCCGCCGGAAGGGGACGACTCCCCGGGGACCCGGCGCATGGGCCTGGCGGTAAGCCGTAAGGCCGGCGGCGCGGTGCGGCGCAACAGGATAAAGAGGATATTGAGAGAAGTTTACAGGCTCAACAGGTTTCGATTGAAGGATGGGGCCTGGTTCATAGTTTACCCGAAGGCCGGTTGCGGGCTCGACTCGCTGGCCGGGGCGCGAAAGGAACTGCTGCAGGCATGGGAACGGGCCGGGCTGCTCGCGGACCCCGGGGCGGAGCCCGGCCGGAACGCAAGAAAAGCATGACGGCTTTCATAAAAGCATTCTACGCCTCGCTGCGCCCCCTGCTGGGGCCGCGAGCCTGCCGTTTCCACCCGACATGCTCCGCGTACGCCTTCGAGGCGCTCAAGAAGCACGGCCCCGTTAAGGGGCTCGCGCTGGGCGCCCGCCGTATAGCGAACTGCCATCCATTCAACCCGGGCGGCTACGACCCGGTGCCCTGAAACCTACGCGGCCGGCCTTCAGGAGGCCACGATGCAGAAGAATCTGGTATTAGCGGTAGTGCTCTCTTCGATAGTCTATATCGGCTGGTATTCCATGGTGGCGCCCCCGCCTCCCCGGCAGATCCCCGCCCAAGGAGAACAAAAGGCCGGCGTGATTACAGCCGCCGCCGGGGCGGAGGCCAAGCCCCTTAAATTTTCCGAAGAGGCCTCCGCCGGCGCCTACGAACACGTAAAGATAAAGGTAGCCAAGGCGGAATATGAGCTGGACCCGCTCACGGCTTCCCTGACAGGCGCCGTCTACGACGGCCCCGTCGAGGCCGTGGACCTGGTCACCGACGGCTCGGCCTATTTCTCCGCCTTCGAAGGCCTGCGCTTCGCTCCTGCCGGCGCCCGGAGGTATTCCGCCTCCTTCGAGGCCCGCCCCGAGCGCGGGATACTGATCTCCAAGACCTTCGATTTCGACCCCGACAACCGGATTAATACCCTCACGATAAAAGTATCCAACCAGGGCTCCGCCGCGCGGCAACTGCAGCCCTGGTCGCTCAAGATAGGGCCGGGCATCTCCACCGTAAAGAGCGAACAGAGCGAGAACGCCTCCATCTGGCGCGCGCTTTACACGGTGCAGGAAAAAGGAAAAAAACACCCGACTCCTGTCGCGCTTGAAAAGGACTCCGACGAGAAGGAGTGGCTCTGGGCCGGCGTGGACAACAGGTATTTTCTCGCCGCCGTGCTGGGCGAAGGCCTGGAAAAGGCGGGGCTGAAATTCCTGGAGGAGACGTCGGGCGAGGAGAAGAAAGCTCCCTCGCTGCTGATACCTTTCGCCGCCGAAGTCCTCGCCCCCGGCGGGGAGAAGACCTGGAAGATGAATTTTTACATTGGGCCCAAACACATGCCGTTGCTCAGGGAACTCGGCCACGGCCTGGACCGCGCGGTCGATTTCGGCTTCTTCTCGCCGCTGGCCAAACTGGCCGACAAGGCGCTGGGGTACTTCCACGACATGACCGGCAATTACGGCGTCGCGATACTCATCCTGAGCGTGGTCCTGCAGATCTTCATAATGCCGCTGAGTTTCAAGTCCTACAAGGCCATGATGATCATGAAGAAGCTCCATCCTGAGATGCAGCGCATACAGGCCAAGTACAAGGACACCCCTCAGCGCATGAACCAGGAAATAATGGAGTTGTACAAGAAGCACGGCGCCAACCCGCTGGGCGGCTGCCTCCCGATGCTGCTGCAGATCCCCATCTTCTTCGCGCTGTTCACGGCGCTGCGCAATTCATGGAGCCTGCACGGGGCGCCCTTCGCGCTCTGGATAACCGACCTCTCGTCGAAAGACCCGTACTATGTCCTGCCGCTGACGATGGGCGCGGTCATGGTGCTGCAGCAGCACTTCAGCCCGCAGGCCGGCGACCCGATGCAGGCCAAGATCATGAAGTGGATGCCAGTCATCTTCACGTTCATGTTCCTGACCTTCCCGGCGGGCTTGGTGATGTACTGGTTGGTCAACAGCCTGTTCGGCTTCGCGCAGAGCATGTATATGCAGAAGAAGTTCGCGTGATATTTTTACGGGCAGCCCTAGGGCTTCCCGCGGAGGTAAAGCAAGATGAAAGAGCTGAAAATTGAGGCCAAGACCATCCAGGACGCGGTGGAAAAAGGCCTCGCAGAAATGTCCCTGAGAAGGGACCAGGTGGAGGTAGTGGTGGTATCCGAAGGCAAGAAAGGCCTTTTCGGGTTCGGCGCCAGGCCCGCCTGCGTGGTGCTGCGCGAGAAGCGCTGGGGCGGTTCCGACGAGGACCGCGGCCCCAGGCGCGGGCGCGGCGAAAGACAGGACAGGGGGGAAGAGCGGGGACGCGGGGACCGCGGCGGCAGAGGCCGGCGGGACCGCGGCGAACGCGGGGACCACGGCGGCAGGGGCGGCCTGCCCATGCGCGGCAGGCCCGAAGGCCGCCCGCCCAGGGAAGAGATACGCAGGCCGGAAGGACCGCCGCCGGAACTCGAGCCCGCGGCGATGGAGATAGCCCGCCCTGAAGATACCACCGAGCACGCCAGGCAGGCCGTAGCGAAGATGATGGAATATATGGGCCTGCCCTGCGAAATACAGGGAGTGAAGACGATAGAGGACGGCAAGATACTGGTCAAGTTCGAGTCGGCGGAAAGCGCCATGCTCCTTGAGGACAACGCCAGGCCGATGCAGGCGATGCAGTACCTCGTGAGCTCGATAGTCAACAAGGGCCGTTCCGGCAAGTTGACCGTACAGCTCGACACGGGCGGGTACTGGGAGCGCAAGGAAAAGGAACTGGACCGCAAGGTTGAGTTCGCCGCCAAGACCGTGAAAGCCACCGGCAGGCCCTTCCGCCTGGAAGCCATGCCTGCCCCCATGCGCAAGTATGTGCACAACCTGGTCAAGGCCTCCTATCCCGAGGTCGAAACCGTATCGGAAGGCGAGGGAAAATGGCGCAAGGTGGTCGTTCGTCCGGCAGCCGGCAGGCCGGCTGCGGCGCAGAATCACGAAACGCCGAAGAGCGAGCCCGGGTCTCCGGCGGGGAACTCCCCCGAACCCGAGCGCTTCTACGCGCCGGCGGAAGAGTCCTGCGAACAGACGGCGACGACCGCCCAGGAAGCCGACGGGAATACCGAGAAACGCTGACCCCCGTCTTCCGGAGTAAACTACCGGGCGGGCGCCTGTAAAAAGGCCCCGCCCGCGTCAATAAGAGGATACGCGATGCGGGCCCCCGACACGACCGACACCATAGTGGCGCCGTCCACGGCGCTTGGCAGCGCGGCCATTGCCGTACTGCGCGTCTCGGGCCCCCAGGCCTTCGCCGTCTGCTCCCGCTTCCTCCACCCGAACAAGGCGCTGGCCGACCCGAAGCCGCGCCTCACCCACCTGCTGAGGATAATGGACGGCGAAGAAGTGGTGGATCGCGCCGTCGCCGTCTTTTACCGCGCACCCGCCAGCTACACCGGCGACGACACGGTCGAACTTTTCTGCCACGGCTCTCCTTATATACTGCGCTCGGCGCTTACACTGGCGGTACGCCACGGGGCCCGCGAGGCCAGGCCCGGCGAATTCACGCTGCGCGCCTTCCTAAACGGGAAACTGGACCTGGCGGAAGCCGAGGCCGTCGGCGACCTTATCGCCTCCTCCACCAGGGCGGAGCACGCCGCCGCTATGCGCCAAGTCGAAGGAGAGCTCTCGGAAAGAATAAAAAAATTCAAAACGCCCCTTGTTTCGGCGCTGGCCGAACTGGAAGCCCGCCTCGACGACGCCGATTCGGAGATACCCGCGGAAGATACCGGGGCCCTCGCGGCCCAACTGCTCGCCGCGCGGGCGGAGATAGCCGGAGCCGCGGAGAGTTTCAGGATCGGCCGCTTTGTGCGGGAAGGGCTCAAGGTAACGATAGCCGGGGCGCCCAATTCCGGCAAATCCTCTATCTTCAACGCGCTCGCCGGCGCCGCGCGCGCCATCGTCTCTCACGAGCCCGGCACCACGCGCGACTGCGTGGAAACTCCCGTCGAACTGGGCGGCCACCGAGTCGTATTCACGGACACGGCGGGCTTCAATCCTTCCCCCGGCGGGGACATAGAAGCGGAGGGCCTCAGACGCGCGGCGGCGGCCGTCGCCTCCGCCGACCTGGTGCTTTTAGTGGCGGACGGCTCAGCACCGGAGTCGCCGGGAGACAGGCTCGCCGCCGGCGCCATATCGGACAGGCTCTCTGCGGGCGCGCGCGTGATAAAGGTCCTCAATAAGTCCGACCTGCCGGCGGCCAGGGAGGACGCCGGCGCCCTAAAGGTCTCCGCCCTGACCGGCGCGGGCCTGGACCGCCTGCGCGCCGCGCTGCTAGAGGGGGAAACGGCCGTCATGG
>CAZVWK010000121.1:4794-5289 GCA_964631475.1 uncultured Elusimicrobiaceae bacterium
GTCACTTTCAGGCGCTCTCCCGCTCCGCGGAAGAGCTGGGGCCGGCGGCCGAGAAGATAAGGGCCGGCGAGCCGGAGCTGGCGGCCGAGCATTTGCGCGCGGCGCTCTACCAGCTCGGAGAGATACTGGGCGAGACGACCCCCGACGAGATACTTTCGGAGATATTCGGCAAATTCTGCGTGGGCAAGTAAAGCGGGGAACCGGAATGATAAAGCAGGCGGCCGCACTTTTCAAAGACGTTCTCTTCAGGCCGGACAACGCCATAGCCGGCCAGTTCGACCGTAAAGCTTCCTCCGCGCCGGCCGCCTTTATCTTCGTCCTATACGCCGCCGCAGGGGCGCTGGTTTCCTCGCTGATGCCCGAAGCCTTCATGCCGGATATCCCGGCGGCGGCTTTCGGGCGGCCCTACGCACTCTACCTGGGCGTCGCGCTGGGAGCCGGGTTCCTCCTCAACGCGCTGGCCGCGGCCGCGCTGCCGTGGGCCGCGGACATCTT
>CAZVWK010000122.1:0-5274 GCA_964631475.1 uncultured Elusimicrobiaceae bacterium
CGACCGCGCCGCGATGCGCGCGGATCGTTTCGATCCGCAGCGACTGATCATCGCCGCGCTCGGCGAACCGGTCGGCGCGGATCAGCTGGATGTCGACGGCCTTGCCGACCATCGCCACCATGCCCAGGCCCAGCAGGCCGAGCACGAGGCGGGTGAAGGCGAGGGGCGAGACCCGCGAAGGGCACGCGCTCCTGCCCCGCCTGGCCCTTGAGTGGCTTGAGCGAGCAGGTTCCAGACTTCAGTTCGTCCTCGCCGATTATCACGGCGTAATCGGCCCCGCTCCTGTCGGCGGAGCGCATCTGGGATTTCATGCTGAGGTCGAAATTGGAATAGTCGGCCGCTATACCGACGGAGCGCAGGTCAGACATCAGGCGGAACGCCTCCAGCCCGGCCTCGTTCCCCGAGGCGACGAAGAAAGCCGCGGGGCCTTTTTCCTCCGGCGCGGCGCCGGCCGCCCGTATCACCAGCGCGGCGCGGTCCAGCCCCATAGCCCAGCCCACCGACGGGGCGGCGGGGCCGCCCATCGATTTTATCAGGTCGTCGTAGCGGCCGCCGCCGGCCACCGCGTCCTGCGCGCCCAGGGCCCCGGCTTTCACTTCGAAAACGGTGCGGGTGTAATAGTCGAGCCCGCGGACCATCGTACGGTTGACCTTGAAGTCGACCCCGGCGGCCTTGAGAAGCGCCTGGGTGCGGTCGAAGTGTTCCACGCAGCCGGGACAGAGTTCCATTTGCGGCGCCTTGTCGGCCAGCCAGGGACTGTCGACCTTGCAGTCGAGGGCGCGCATGGGGTTGCGGTCGACGCGGCGGCGGCAGGCCTCGCAGAGCGCTTCGGTATTGAGCTTAAGGTAGCCGAGCAGTTGGTCGCGGTAGGCCCGGCGGCAATCGGCGCAGCCGAGAGTGTTGAGCTCTACCGTGCAGCCCGGAGCCCCGGCCTTCTCTAGGACCTTCACCAGCAGCGCGATGGCCTCGGCGTCGGCCGAGGGAGAGGGGTTCCCTATGCACTCGACGCCTATCTGCGTGAACTCGCGGTAGCGGCCGGCCTGCGGGCGCTCGGCGCGGAACATGGGCCCGATGTAGAAAAGCTTGGCGTTGCGGCCGCTCTGGGCTAGGTTCTGGTCTATGAAAGCGCGGGCCACACCCGGGGTGCCCTCGGGGCGCATCGCCACCTCGCGCCCGCCGCCGTCGGTGAAGGCGTACATCTCCTTCTCCACTATGTCGGTGGTGCCGCCGGTGGATTTTACGAAGAGATCCTTCGTCTCCAGCGTCGGCACCCGTATCTCCCGGTAGCCGTAAAGCCCGAAGACCTCCCTCGCCGCCTCTTCGATGGAGGCGAAGAGTTCGGAGTCGGGGGGCAGTATGTCCCTGAAGCCGCGCAGCGTGGGGCTCATCCGCGCGCATTGGCGGCCATGGACTGCAGGCGCGCCTTGTTCTTGATGATGACCTGGCCGCGGTGGTAATCGATCAGCCCGCTGCGCCTTAGCGAGTTGACCGCGCGGCAGACGGGCACCCGGGTCGTGCCCAGGTACTCGGCCAGTTCGCCCTGGCCGATGGCCACGGACATCGGGCCCGACTTGGATTTGGCGGCCAGTTCCACTATGGCGGAGGCCAGGCGGCCCAGGATGTTATGGAACAGCATGGACTCTATCTCTTTGTCCGCCTTGTTGAGTCTTTCCACCAGCGTCCGGATCAGCTTCATGCTGAAGTCGGCGTGACGCGTCACCAGTTTGCCGAAGTTCTGCTTGGAGATGACCAGCAGCTCGGTGTCTTCTACGGCCTGCGCCGAAGCGGAGCGGGTCTTGCCCCCGAGCAGTGACATCTCCCCGAAGAAATCACCCTTGCCTAGGAAAGCGAAGGTCTTCCGCTTGCCCCCGCCGAAGGAGGTGAATATCTTTATTTTTCCGGAGTCGACGATGAAGAAGTTCTTTCCCACCTCCTCCTTGTTGAAGACCATGTCGCCCGCTTTGTAGCGGCGTATGGACGCTAGCTTCACGATATGGTTTAGGTCGGGCCTGCCGAGACCCTTGAGGAAAGTAACTCTTTCCAGCGACTTGCGAAAGGTCATTTCTTTTCCTTCATCTCCATTGCGCACTTGTGGCCGCCGCCCGCATACTTCGCCTGCATGGCCTTTACGGTCTCCGGATTCTTGGAGGCGAGGGCGATCTTCACGCCGGTCGCGGTGTTTTCGAACTTGGCCGTGGCATCCTTGGGCAGGCAGGAGCAGTTGCCGCCGGCGTAGTGGACCGCGGTCAGTTCCTGGAGCTTCGCTATCGCTTCCTCGCTCTTGGCGGCCAGCGTAAGTTCCACCCCGTCTTTCGTGTTCCTTGCAGTTTTTTCGGCGCCTTTCATTTGCTTGGGGCAGGTGGCCCTGGCCTCTTTGCCCTTGCCGCAGTCATGACCGCCGGCTTTCTCCCCGCCTTTATGCGCGCCGCAGTCGTGTTTCTTTTTGTCGGCTTTGGCGTGAGGGCAGTCGTGTCCTGCAGCGGCCTGTTTGGCCATGGGGCACTCTATTTTCGCTCCGTCCTTGGCGCCCGCCGCTTTCTTGTCGCCCAGGCATTTTCCAGAATGGGCGTAGGCGGCCATGGTGACCGCGAAGATTATGACACCGGCGAGTAGATCTCTTTGCATCGTGAGCTCCTTATTCTGTTCTTATTCTTGGCGGCAGAAGCCGCACGATGATTATACAAATTTAGTTGCCGCCCGCTAAGCTGCTGCCACGCCGCGCAGTTGCTGCGGCGGCGGGCACGGTTTCTGATGCCGCCGGGTCTGTCTGTCTGTTGACAAGCCTTCCGCGATTTGAGATAATGATAACTGTTATCATATGATTAGAAAAAAGCCCAGAGCTGGTTCATGCGACTGCGCAGGCGCCCGCAAAAGCCGCCGCCGCGACGCGGTGCTCGACGTCGTACTCGCCAGCGGCGGCCACTTGAGCGCCGAGGAAGTGCATCGCGAGGCAAAGAAGAAAATGCCCGGCATAGGTATAGCCACCGTCTATCGCTCACTTAAGTGTCTCTGCGGCTGCGGCAAGGTCGCCGAGTTCGTCCCCCCTGACGGCGTCGCCCGCTACGAGGCAGCCGGCACCAAGGGCCATCATGATCATCTCATTTGCACCGCCTGCGGCCGCTTTGTGGAAGCGCTGGACCCGGAGATAGAGCGCCTGCAGGAGCGCCTGGCCGCAAGGCACGGCTTCCGCCTTGAAGGGCACCATCTGGAGATCTACGGCCTCTGCGCCTGCTGCGCCGGGAAGAAGAAGTAGGGATATATTCTTGCATTTTAAAAATGATGGCAATTATCATAAGTAAATCATAAGAAAGCGAAAAGGAGAAATGATAGGTATGAACGTGAGCATGAAAAGCGGTATAGCCGCGGCCTCCCTGACGGCGCTTCTGATGACGGCGGCGGCCGGGCCGGCGAAAGCCGATCCGCGCAGCTTCGTCTGGACCTACGAGTACATGACGATGCACGAAGGGAAGGCTGAACTTGAGTATTACGCCACCACGGAGGTGGCGGACACCTCCGTTCCGGAGAATTCGTCGTGGAAACACCAGGTGGAGCTGGAATACGGGCTGACCGACAGGACGGACCTGTCCCTTTACCAGATGTTCAGCCAGGCCAACACGGCGACGACGAAGACGTTCCGCTACGATGGGATGAAGTTCCGGGTCCGGCACCGCCTCGCTGAGAAAGGCGAACTGCCGTTGGACACGCTGCTCTACGCCGAGTACAAGCGGAGCACCGACCTTTCGGCGCAGGGCGCGCTGGAAGCCAAGCTGATATTGGCCAAGACCCTGGGCAAACTCACGCTGGCCTATAACCAAGTGGCGGAGCTCCCCCTTGAGAGTCCTTCTGACGCCGGCCACAGGTTCTCTGCCGCCGCCGGCTGGAAATTCTCGCGGACCTTCCGGGCGGGCTTGGAAGCGACGGGCGATTACGGGGCGGACACCTACGATATGGGCCCCACCGTGCACTTCCGCGCCCCGGACATGAAGGTCTGGGTCAGCATCGGACATCTCCACGGCCTGAACTCCGACAGCAAGGACGCGCAGACGCGGCTGCTGCTGGGCGTGCCGTTCTGATCCCCGTCCCGGCAGGGCTCCGTCCGGGGCCCTGCCGGGGATAACGGCGATGAAATATCTTCAGGACCTTTACGTTTTCCAGTTGCTGGGGGTACTGGCGGCGCTGTCGCTGGCCTCGGAGGTCGCCGTCCGGAGAGGCGCCGCCGACACCGCCCTCCTGAGGCTGGCCTGGAACTGGTTCCTGCTGGTATCTTTCGCGGCCTGCGTCCTGACCGGCTTCGGGTTATTCGTCCCGATGGAAAAAGAAACGTCCCGCCTTGTTTTCAGGCTTCACCTCTGGACCGGTGCCGCCTGCGCTTGGGCCGGCATATACCACTCGGCCCTGCGAATGAGGCGGATGCTTCCTCTCACCGTCCGCAGGGGTGCCAGCCGATCTCCTGGCGACGGCCGGGGCGGGAGCGTGGCATGAAGATAGTCGG
The DNA here is from genome assembly GCA_964631475.1 of uncultured Elusimicrobiaceae bacterium. Lineage (GTDB taxonomy): Bacteria > Elusimicrobiota > Elusimicrobia > Elusimicrobiales > UBA9959 > UBA2231. Next base: position 4,493 of record CAZVWK010000122.1, read on the forward strand.
CGTTTACAATAAATCCAGAAACGCCGACATTCCGGCGGAGGGGTTCACTGAAAAAGTCGCGTGCCGCGTCTGGAGACAGGTCTTTCAGCGCCGCCGGAGGTGGCCCGCGTTCCGGTGAATCTGACCTCCCGCACCGCTTTCGCGATCTATGACCATTCTGCGGTCGTCGCCGGCGGAAGGGAGCTCCCTGCGGGCAGTCCCGCCCACTTTCAGCAGTTCCGCCGTCCGTCCCGCGCCCGTTATTTCCATCAGCGCTTTTTGCCGGGAGCCGTCCGTTGTTTTTTCTCCGTCATGTCCATGCCGCACTTGGGGCAGCGTCCGGGCTTGTCCGACTCGACGCAGCCCATGGGGCACGCGTATTTCTTCGCCGCGGCCTTTTCCTCCACCGCGTACTTACCCGGGTCCTTCATGAAGGACTTGTCGCAGCCGGGGCAGCAGAAGTAGTAGTTCCTGCCCTTGTAGGCCATGGAGACGGTATCCTTCGACACCGCCACTTTCTCCCCCGTGACCGGGCAGACGGCGCTCTTTCCTGTTTCCTTCTCCGTCACCTTCCGGTACGCGGGCGCGGCCTTTTTGGCGGCGGCCGGCTTTTTCTCCGAAGCCGCGGGGTGCTTGCGGCCGGCATGTCCATCGTGCCCGGCGTGGTCGTGCTGGGCGTAGGCCGCTCCAGCCAGCAGCAGCGGCGATATCAGCGCTATCACCATCATGTTCTTTTTCATGCTTCCTCCTAGAAGTCATCCAAAAACCTTTCCGGCTATGTTATGATTGTTAAAGACATAATC
>CAZVWK010000123.1:0-5264 GCA_964631475.1 uncultured Elusimicrobiaceae bacterium
TGAAAGGACAGCGCGCTACTGCTTGGGGAACATTCTTAGATGAGTTGACACGTAGAGAAACGGTCAGGCCGTCGCGGGCAGGCCGTCGCGGGCGGGCAGGGTCCGGGAGAAAGTTTTCTTTGCCGGGCGAAGGGCCATGGCCCGCAGGCCGGGCTTATGGTAGCGCTCTGCGGAAAAATGTGTCATTATGAGCCGCTTCGCCCCGGCTTCCGCGGCCAGGCGGGTGGCGGTCTCCGGGTTAAAATGCGGCCAGTGCGGGTTGGTCTCGCCCGGCAGGTGGGCGCATTCGGTTATCAGGGCGTCGGCGCCGCGGGCCAGTTTCAGCGCGTCGGGGCAGAACCCGGTGTCGGTGCAGTAGGTTACGACCTTGCCGTCCACCTTAAGGCGGAAACCAAGCACAGGGTCCGCGTGGACCAGCGGCAGGGTCTCGACCGCGGGCAGGCGGGCCTTCTCCGACGGAAGCTCCGCTATTCTTACCGGGTAAGGGAGCTTCACCAGCGGCACGGTAAAGGGGCGGGCCACGAATTTATTCAACAGTTTCCGCGTTCCTTTCTGGCCGCAAATGGTAAGGCCCTTCTTAAGCTTGAACTTGACCAGCGTATGCAGGCCGGCGATATGGTCGAGGTGGAAATGGCTGAGGATCATGAAAACGGTTTTTTTACCGTCGCAGTATTGGTCCAGTTTGTAAAGACCGTTGCCCGCGTCGAGGACAATGCCCCAGCGGCGCGTCTTTATGAGGGCGCAGACGGTGTTGCCGGTCGCGGTCTTCTACCAGCCGTTGGTGCCCAGGAAGGTCAGCGACGGTAGTTTTTGTCCAGCCATCTGCGGTAGGCGCCGGTCTTGACGTTGCGCACCCAGCCCGGGTTGTCCAGGTACCAGCGCACGGTGCGCAGTATGCCGCCCGCGAAATCCACCGAGGGGCGCCAGCCCAGTTCGCGTTTTATCCTGGAAAAGTCTATGGCGTAGCGGCGGTCATGGCCGGGGCGGTCCTTGACGAAAGCGATCAGGTCCTCGTACCCACGCCCCTTCAGCGCGGGGTTCTCCGGCGAGGGGAGCAGCTCTTCCAGCGCGGCGCAGACACACTTCACCACTTCGATATTCTTCATCTCGCAGTCGCCGCCGACATTGTAGGTGCCGCCCGGCGCGCCTTTCCGGAGTATCCGCCAGACGGCGGCGCAATGGTCCTCTACATAGAGCCAGTCGCGCACGTTCTTGCCGTCGCCGTAGACGGGCAGTGGCTTCCCCTCCATCGCGTTGAGGATGACCAGAGGTATCAGTTTCTCTGGGAAATGATACGGCCCGTAGTTATTGGAGCAGTTCGATATCGTCACCGGCAGGCCGTAGGTGTGGTGGTAGGCGCGGACCAGGTGGTCCGACGAGGCCTTGGACGCGGAATAGGGGCTGCGCGGGTCGTAGGGCGTGGTCTCCTTGAACTTGCCGGTGGCGCCCAAGGAGCCGTAGACCTCGTCGGTGCTGACATGGTGGAACCGGACGTCCCGGCGGCCGGCGGAGGCGCCGGCCCCTTGGCCGGCCCAGGCCGAGCGGGCGGCCTCGAGCAGGGCGAAAGTGCCGTGTATATTGGTCTCGACGAAGTCCTTGGGCCCGAAGATGGAGCGGTCCACGTGCGATTCGGCGGCGAAATGGACGACGGCGTCGAACTTGTATTTTTTGAACAGCCGGCCGACGAGGGCGTAGTCGCAGATATCGCCCTTTACGAAGGAGTAGCGGCCTTTGTGTTCGCGGGCGATGTCGGCGAGGTTCTCCGGGTTGCCGGCGTAGGTCAGCTTGTCCAGGTTGACCACCCGGCCTTTATAGCCGGCCTTCTCAAAGACATAACGGATGAAATTGGAGCCGATAAAGCCGGCGCCGCCGGTGACGAGTATCGCTTTCATTTGTTCTCCCGGATGAAGTTCTCCAGCGACTCCCGCCAATGCGGGAATTTCAGCGCGAGCTCGCCGCACAGGGCGGCGTTGGACATGGCGGAATACCCCGGCCTGCGGGCTGGCAGTTTGAAATCCGCCATCTTCGCGGGCAGGAGCTCTTTCTCCACGCCACAGGCCGCCAGCGCGGCCTGAGCCCATTCGAACCGGGAACACGGCTCGCCTCCCGACAGGTGCCAGCGGCCGGTGAGGCCGGCTTTGAGCGCCTCCATGACGCCCGTGACGATGTCTGCGGCCGATGTCGGCACCGAGATTTCGTCGTCGGCCACGCGCAGCGGGCCGGGCTTCTCCGCCCAGCCCAGCAGCTTATGCATGAAGTTCTGCGTCCCCCGGCCGTAGACCCAGCTCAGCCGCAGGACCAGCGAGCCGGGCGCCTCCAGCGCGTAGTCCTCGCCCTTGAGCTTGGAGCGGCCGTACTCGTTGAGCGGATTGACGGCGTCTGTCTCGACATACGGGGCGCGCTTCTCCCCGTCGAAAACATAATCCGTCCCGAAATGCACCAGCTTGGATTCCAGCTTCTTCGCGGCGAAGGCAAGGCTGCGCACGCCCTCGGCGTTGACGGCGTAAGCGGCCGCAGGCTCGCTCTCGGCTTTATCCACCAGGTTATAAGCCGCGCAGTTGAGTATGAGGCCCGGCTTATAGGGCATGATAGCAACCTGCACAGCGTCGCCGTCGGCTATATCAAGGGTATCCAGGTCGGCAGCGGCGTAGTCCCAGCCGTTCCGGTCGAAAAGGCGGACGAATTCAGAACCCAGCTGGCCTTTAGCGCCCGTGACAAATATTCTCATCAGAGCGCGGCATCCTTTAGAAACGGCAACGCTTTATCTTTGGCGGATAGCAATGGGTCTGTTATACCCCACTCTACACCAATATCCGGATCATCCCAGCGTATTCCGGCATCATAGGCCTGAGAATATTCCTCAGTGCATTTGTAAAGAAGCTCGGCGGTATCCGTTAGCGTTAAAAAACCGTGTGCAAAACCGGGCGGCAGATAGAGCATTTTGGCGTTCTCCGCGCTCAACTCCACCGCCAGCCATTTTCCGAAGGTCGGGGAATCGCGGCGTATATCCACGCCGACGTCCAAGATCGAACCTTTGGAACATCGCAACAATTTCCCCTGCGCGGCTGGAGTCCGCTGATAATGAAGACCGCGAAGCACCCCTTTCGAAGACTTGGAATGATTATCCTGCACAAAGTCAGCAGGCAAGCCGGCTTTCTCAAAATCACTGCGCTTAAAGGATTCGAGAAAAAACCCCCTGCCGTCCGGAAAAACACGGGGAGTAATCAAAACCGCCCCTTCAAAGTTCAGCTTCTCGAACTCGAAAGGCATCAGTTCCCCTCGGCCACCTTGCGCAGGTAGGCGCCGTAGCTGTTCTTGCTCAGCCCTTCGGCCAGTTTCAGCAGCGCCGCCTTGTCTATCCAGCCCTGCGCGTAGGCGATTTCTTCTATGCAGGCTATCATCAGGCCCTGCCGCTTCTCGACGGTGGCAATAAAGTCCCCCGCCTCCAGCAGACTGTCGAAAGTGCCGGTGTCCAGCCAGGCATAGCCGCGGCCCAGCAGTTCCACCTTAAGCGTCCCGCCGGCGAGGTAGACCTTGTTAAGGTCAGTTATCTCAAGCTCGCCGCGGGCGCTGGGCTTTATGGTCCTGGCGACCTTCACCACATCGGAGGGATAAAAATATAGCCCCGTCACCGCGTAATTGGACTTGGGCTTTTTCGGCTTCTCCTCGATGGAGGTCGCTTTGCCGGCCTTGTCGAAAGCGACCACGCCGTAGCGCTCCGGGTCGTTGACGTAATAGCCGAAAACCGTGGCCCGGCCGCCGCGCGCGGCCTTGACCGCCCGGCGGAAGGCCTCGGGCAGGCCGTGGCCGTAGAAGATATTGTCGCCCAGCACCAGGCAGGCCTCGTCGCCGCCGAGGAATTCCTCTCCCAGCAGGAAGGCCTGCGCCAGGCCCTCTGGCTTCGGCTGTTCCTTGTAGGCCAGCCGCAGGCCCCAGCGCGAGCCGTCGGCGAAGATGGCCTTGAACCGCGGCAGGTCCTGCGGCGTGGAGATGATGAGTATGTCGCGTATGCCGGCCAGCATCAGGGCCGACAGCGGATAATAGATCATCGGCTTGTCGTAGACCGGCAGCAATTGCTTGCAGACCGGCATCGTAACCGGGTAAAGTCTGGTGCCGGAACCGCCGGCCAGTATAATGCCTTTCATGTCCCTCTCCTACCAGCGGGTCTGCAGGACCCGGTCGTCGGCCTTGGGCTTGCGGAAGAACTGCGGCAGCTGGGCGAGGTTGCGCATCACGACGGTCGCCACGCCGCCCAGCCCGTACTCCTTGAGCACGCGGTAGTCCTCGCGGGTGCGCGCCACCCACCAGCCGAACGACTTCTTCTTGTCGTCGTAGCGCATCTTCACCAGTACTTCCGGCATGTAGTAGGTCGTGGCGTAATTCTTGTAGAGGAACCTGGCTATCAGCTCGTAGTCCGCGCGCAGCTTGTAGTCGGTGGCGAAATAGCCGAACTTCCTGAAAAGGTCCCGGTGGATGAAGAACACCGGCAGCGGCGGCATCCAGCCGTTCTCGAGGTTGTAGCGGTCGTACTCGCCGGCCTTGTAGTAGCGCAGCGGGCGCTGCGAATCCGTGGCGATATAGACCATGTCGCCGTAGAGGCAGTCGCGGCGCTTGGCGGCCATGGCGCGCAGCACGTTGGCTACGGTATTGCGGTCGGTGTAGAAGCTGTCGGGCGGCAGGACGGCGATGATATCGCCGGTGGCGGCCGAGAGGCACTTGTTCAGGGCGGTGTAATAATCGTCGCCCTTGAGCTGTATGAACTTGGCGAACCGGTTCTGGTAGCGCTTTATGACCTCCAGCGTGCCGTCGGTGGAGCCGCGGTCGGCCAGGATGTACTCGAGCTCGGTCCAGTTCTGGCCCAGCGCGCTCTGCATGCAGTCCTCTATCGTCTTCCTGGAATTGAGGACTACGGTGACTATGGATATCTTCATCGGTGTTCCTTTAGCGGGGTGACAAGGAAGTTATTGATCGCCAGCAGCGAGGCGCCCGAAGCCTGGAAGCATTCCAGCGCCTGCTCCGGCGTGACGGGCAGCGGCTCGCCGGCGAGCAGCGGCGCGCTGACCAGCATGGGCACTCCCACGCGCCTGTCGAAGGCTTCCAGCAGCGCGTAGAAGCGGTGGCTGAACTCCCAGGTGACGGTCTGGACGCGCGGGGTGTCGCCGCCGGGCAGGCCGGGCACCTGGTCGCGGCGCGCGTGGCGCACGCGCATGGCCACGGCCATGAACGGCGAGGGGTGGACGGCGTCGAACCAGTCCGCCGCCTTC
>CAZVWK010000124.1:0-5179 GCA_964631475.1 uncultured Elusimicrobiaceae bacterium
CACCGTCACCGCTGCTTTAGGCGGCAAACTCTCGGCTACCGGCGATGGCTCGCAGTTGACCGGCATTACCGCCGCGCAGGTCGGGCTGGGCAACGTGCTTAACGTCGCGCAGCTACCGGCTGGTGTGACCGTCTCGCCGGCGCTGATAGACCTGTCGACCGTAACTACCGCGCTTGCTGGCAAACTGTCCAACACGGCTACCGTCTCGCCGTCGCTGATAAACCTGTCGACCGTAACTGCCGCGCTGGCCGGCAAGATCACCACTTCGCTCCCATCAGCGAACATACTGGTCGGCAATAGTTCAGACATCGCCGCCCCCGTATCAATTAGCGGAGACATAACCATCACCAACACCGGCGTTACCGCGATAGGAGCTGGCAGGGTAACCTTCTCACAGGTAGGCGCCAATGGTTGCGCCGCTAACCAGATAATGAAGCGCAACGCGGGCAACACGGCCTGGGAATGCGCCGTGGACGACGGGGCAGGTAGCGGCGTCACCCTCGCGCCTGCCTCGCCTCAGACCGACAGCAGCGCCAACGACTCGATCGCGATAAACGATACAGGCGGCGGCAATCTTCTCCGACTCCAGGTCGGAGGGAGCAACAGGGTGATCGTAAACAATGCCGGCGCTATATCGACAACTGCAGGCATAACGGCCTCAAGCGCGACCATTTCCGCTGGGATGAGCATATCGACCATAACATTCGCAGCGCTGACTGACGATCCCCAGGGAGCCAACGGCATGGTCTACTTCAACACCTCTAGCGGCACCCTGAAATCTTTTTCCGGAGGCTGGAAATGGAACTTCCCGCAGGACACGATGCACTCGATCGGGACTGTACGTGGAGCTCTCGCCGCAACGGCCGCGAAACCAGCCGCCGCCGCTATAGTTATAACGCCGTTATACATCCCCGCCCCGATAGTCGTCAATTTCATGACCGCCCGCGTAACCACTGCCCTCGGCGCGGCGGGCGACATAGGTCTTTACGATTCCGGCGGCAACCTCATCCTTAATGGTGGCAGCAGTTCTCTTACCACTGGGGCCGGTATTAAAACCGTCCCTCCGGTGCAGACCGGGGCCGCGCGATTTATAAAACCAGGGCAGTATTATGTGGCTATTACGTGGAATTCAACTACCGGTGTTGTCGGCGGAGCCTCGGCCGGGGCCGCTGGCTATTTCAGGAGGAGCGGGACAATAGCAGCAGGCGGCGGCCTGGTCCTGCCGAGCAGCGTATCATTGAGCGGTATAACCAACACGAACTTTCGCTACGGAGTGGAGTTGAATAACCAGTAATGCGGGGGATATTGTTAAAATAAGGAGATGCGGACTCTGGTAAATATAACTGTCGCCGCCAGCGCGGGGTTCTGCCCGGGCGTCAAAGGCGCCATCGACAAGGTCCTGGAGCTGGCCGCGGCCGGCAAGCGCCCCATCTACACCCTTGGCCCCCTCATCCACAACCGGCAGGTCATACAGACCCTGGAAGAAAAAGGCGTGCGCGCCGTGAATGACGCCTCTGGGATAAAAGAAAAAGGCGCCACGCTGGTAATCAGAGCGCACGGCATCCCCCCCGCCCTCGAGGTGGAGATAAGAGCGAAAGAGCTCAATATCATAGACGCCACCTGCCCGCTCGTCAAAAAAGTTCACCGCAACATAAAGGAATGGGCAGACAAGGGCTATGAAACGGTCATAGTCGGCGACGCCGATCACGCCGAAGTGATAGGCCTGATGGGCTATACCGGCGGCCGCGGCCATGTGGTCAGCGGGCCGGAGGAAGCGGCGCGGCTTCCCCGCCTAGAGAAGGCCAATATAGTCGCCCAGACCACGCAGGAGAACGAATTTTTTTTAAAGACCGTAGAAGTCCTGCGGCCGAAGACCGGCGAGTTGATGGTCTCCAACACAATCTGCGCCCCCACGCGCGAGAGGCAGAGCGAAACCGTAGAACTCTCACGGAAAAGCGATCTGGTCATAGTGGTAGGTGGCAAGAACTCGGCCAACACCGCGCGCATCTTCCAGATCTGCGCCGGCCTGGCGCCGCGCGCCGTACACATAGAGCGCGAGGACGAACTTTCGCCGGAACTCTTCGAGGGCGCCGCCTCCGTCTTCATAACCGCCGGGGCCTCCACGCCCGCCTGGATGATAGAGAAAGTGCTGACACGCGCGCGGGAACTGACCGAGGTACGCCGCTCGCCGCTGGCCGCCCGGCTGGAATTCCTGTGGCTGCTGACCGTGACCAGTTGCGTCTTCACCGCCGCCGCGGCAGTCGCGCTCTCCTACGCCTCCATGCGGCTCCAGGGCCTGCCGATAAGCCAGGAGATGCTCGCCCTCGCCGGGCTCTTCGTCTTCAGCCTGCACCTGACCAACCGCGCCGCCGAGAAAGGCACCGCCGTGCCCGACAGGGCAAAGTTCCTGCTCTTCGTCCGCTTCGGACGGGCCACGCGGGCCGTAGCCCTGCTGGCCGGCGTGGCGGCCATAGCCCTGGCCGCCGGCACCACGGGGACGCTGGCCCTGGTGCTGACCGCCTTCTTCTGGGGCATAGGCATGCTCTATCCCCACAAGATGCCGCTGGGACTGGACTCCCTGGCAAAGTTCCCGGGGTCCAAGGACATCATGACGGCGCTGGGCTGGACCTTCGTCTGCGCCGCGCTGCCCGCGCTATCGTACGGCTCGCTCGCTTATAAGTCCTCCCAGCTCGCCATCGTCTTCGCCTTCACGCTGGTCTTCGCGCGTTCGGTCATGTTCGGCATCAGCCATGTGCACAGCGACATGATAGTGGGCAACGAGAACTTCTACAAGGCGGCCGGTCCAAAGGCCACTTACGCGGCCGTTCTGTCCATCTTCATCTTCATGGAAGGTGTGCTGATAGCCCTCAAGAACATGGCGTGGAAGGAGCCGCTGGTCAACGCGATGATAGCGGGGATGTTCTACTACCTGGGGCTGACAATCTTCTTCTACTTCCGGAGGATGCCGGAGAAGACGCTGGCGGAAACCCTCATCGACAGCCAGTTCCTGATCCTGGCCGGCCTGGTGCTGGTCTCCTGACTATTTTTTATTGAATTCTTCGCGGAGCCTGAGCCGGCCGCGCAGCAGGCGGGATTTTAGCGCGCCGACGGTTATCTTGAGCACTTTCGCGGCCGCTTCCAGCGACATCTCCTGTATATCCACCAGGGTTATCGCCATTCTGTAGTCGACCGGCAGGGCGGACAGCGCTTTCGCTACGCTCTCGGAAAGATCTTTCTTTATGGATTCCTCGTGGGCGACGGCGTCCCTGACGTCCTTGATGTCCTCGAGGCTGACGAGTTTCTCGCGCTTCTTCCGGCGGAACTTCATCCAGCAGTTGTTGGCCGCGATGCGGTAAAGCCAAGTGCTGAAGCCGGACCTGCCCCTGAAATCCTTTATCTTTGTGAAGGCGGTCAGCATCGTCTCCTGGTAGACGTCCTCCGCCTCCGACGGCAGGCCGCTGCAGACATAATGCGCCAGACCGTAGATGCGTTCCTTATGCAACTTTATCAGTTCCTCGAAGCTGGCGATGTCGCCGTCCTTCGCCTTGCCGATGAGGGCCTCTTCCTTCTCGTCCATACCCCGATTATACACAAAAGTGATAAAATTACACGGGTCACACAGGGGGCAGTTAGCTCAGCGGTAGAGCAATCGCCTTACACGCGATGGGTCACAGGTTCGAATCCTGTACTGCCCACCACCACACTCCCTCAAGGGGCCCCGTAAAATGGCCGACGAAAAGCGCGACGACCTCCCGAAGAAGAGATGCCGGCCGAGGACGAGAACGAGCTTATCGACGAGACCGCGAAAGGCCCCGAGGACGTCAGGGACCCCGAGCAGATAGCCCTCAAGTGGTTCAAAGAGGCCTACCAGGGCGACAACGTGAAGCAGCTCACGCTGCGCACCGTCGGCATAGATGGCTTCCTCGGCGGCTTCATGTCGCTCTCCAACCTCTATATCGGCCTCAAGACCGGCTGGGGCCTAGGCGTCGCGCGAATTTTTCGGCGCCGGTCTGGTGCTGCTGCGCGACAAGGGCATACGCTTCTCTCACAAGGACGTCTTCGGCCTGGACCTCTCCATCCCCGGCCCCATCCCCTTCAAGGGGGCGCCTGAAGGGCCAGCCGCCGGAGAAATGGACCTTCTCCTTCGAAATAAGCGCCATGCTGGTGGCGGCCGGCACCAGCATCGGCTGGAAAATGGCCTACTGAGGCCTGCGTAAATAATGTCCGTGTTGGCCGGGCCGATTTTAGAGCGAAACAAGGAGCCCGGAACGTGGCGTAGCAGCGCTACGCAAGCGAACGAGCGACGCAGTCGCAGCCTAAAATCGCCCGGCCCTTTCCCGCAGGGAAAGGGAGGCTTGCCTTTTGAGCGTCTGCTTCGTTGCTCCTCGCTCACAGGCCTATGGGCATGCTCGCTCGTCGCGCCTCGCACCCGTCTCAAAGTTCAAGCCTCCAGCGCTGACATTATTTACGCAGGCCTCAGTAGCCGCTGCCGCTCGGAGGCATTGGCACAAGCCCGTCGCCGACAAATACATCGTCCCGGTCAGCTCCGGCATCATAGCCGGCGAGTCCTTGATGGGCGTCACCATAGCGCTGACCGACGCCAGGGACCTGGTGACCGAAGTCATCTCCCGGGAGAGGGTCGTTATCGGCCGCTAGCGGCCGCAGGATAATTCTCGCAGAGCAGCGCAGAGCATTTGCCACGCGGGCCGCGGTTTTGATATCATTTCTCCGTTCCCGTGGGGTCGTGGTGTAGCCTGGTTTAACACGTCGCCCTGTCAAGGCGAAGACCGCGGGTTCGAATCCCGTCGACCCCGCCAAATTTCTTCTCGGAAAATTTGGCACTTGAAAACCCCGCTAGTTCCCGCAGTTTCCGCAGTTTCTCCGCCGGAAAATTAAATTTTAAATTTATTTTCTTCCCGCCTATAATCAAGTTCGAACCGATATTTTTCAATTTTTGCAGGCTATCGGCCGGACTTCCAGCGACCGCAGACTCTCCGACGTCAACACAGGCTTATAGAACCGTTTCACCGGTTCAAACCTGCCACGTCCCAGGTAATTGAGGCCAAACCGATTTGCCCCCTGCCGCGCAAAAGCTGCGAGTTTGTTTTCTATTTCCCGCGCCCAGCAGAAGAAGCGTTCGAGCCGGATGGAAGGAATAATCGGGGTGGGCAAGACGCGA
>CAZVWK010000125.1:0-4882 GCA_964631475.1 uncultured Elusimicrobiaceae bacterium
AGCCGGTCCTGGAACTCCTTCATGCGCTCCGGGGAGGCGGTCAGCGGGCAGACCTGCAGGTGCCGCTTCGGCCCGAAGCTTATGACATTGCAGCCCCCGTAGGCGGCCGCCACCTGGTCCTGCGCGCCCACGTTCTCTTTCAGGACTTCCTGCTCGATGTGTATCGCGTCGGCGGCCAGCCGGTCGGCGGGCATCATCCGGCCTTTGAGCGCGGAGAGGGCTTTCAGCAGCCCGACGGTGAAAGAGGAGCTCGACCCTATGCCCGAGCGCGCCGGCAGGTCGCCGTCGTGGTGTATCTCGACGCCGTCCTTTATCCGCATGAACTGCAGGCAGGCGCGCACGGAAGGGTGAACGATATCTTTCACGCGCGTCACGTTCTCGATCTTCGAATAGACGACCCGGTGCTTGTGCTCGTGGAACGGCGGCAGCCAGCGGCAGGTGATGTAGCAGTACTTGTCTATCGTCGTACTTAGCACCTGGCCCCTGTTCTCATTGTACCAGGAAGGATAGTCGGTCCCGCCCCCGAAAAAGGATATCCTGTACGGAGTTTTGCTGATTATCATTTTCCAGCCCCCGCGGCGTATTTCCGCTTTATCTTCAGCTTGAGCATTTCCCTGATATGCTCCACGGTCTCAGGCCCGAATTTCTGCTCCATCATCGCCAGATAGGCCGGCATAGAGTGGAACTCTTCGAAAGCCGCGTCACGGAAAGCCAGCACCTCGCCGCTGGAGAGATTCCTGGTCGGCAGCGGCAGCGTTTCCTCGCTGAACTGCGCGTAGCCCAGCCAGGTATCGGGAAGCCTCACCCCGTCCCTGACCGCGTCCTCGTATAGCGCGGAACCCGGGTAAGCCATCGCGGTGTAAAAGTTGGTGTAGGCGCAGTTGAGCGACTTGGCCATCTCCAGAGTCTCCCGCATGCTCTGCAGGTCGTCCTCCGGCAGGCCGAATATGAAGTTGGCGACTATCGCGATGTCCGCGGCGTGGATGCGGTCGACGGTCTCGCGGATCCTGTCCTGCGTGTAGTTGCGGGTCTTCTCTGCTCCTCGCACTTTCTCGCTGCCGGACTCTATGCCCAGTGCCAGCCAGTTCACCCCGGCCTTCTTAAGCTTGGCCAGCAGCGCGGGGGCTATGGTGTCCACGCGGGCGTAGGCCCAGATGTTCAGGTCATAGCCGCGCTCTATGATCAGATCGCAGATCTTCTCCACGTGCGACCGGTTGAGGATGAAGCATTCATCCAGAACCTTGATGTTGCGCACGCCATACTTCCGCACGAGGAGGTCTATCTCCTCCATGACCTTCTGGGGCGGACGGTAACGCACCTGCGGCTTGCCGAACAGCGCCTTCAGCGCGCAGAAATGGCAGTCGAAGGGACAGCCCAGGCTGGTGTAGAGCACCGCGTAGGGATTGCGGCGTCCCAGGTCGTCGAAGCAGTGCCAGTTATGCGCGCGGTATTTCCCCATCGGCACCAGGTCCCAGGCTGGCATAGGCAGGGTTCCCAGGTCCGCTACGAGCGGCTCGCGCTGGTTGCGCACCGGAGCCCCGTCCTTAAGGTACCAGACGCCGGGGGTATCGCACTCGGAACGGCCGGCCTTCAGCTGTTCCAGCAGTTCCATGGTTGCCGAGAAACCCTCTCCCTGCATCACGAAATCCGCCGCCTCTTCCTTCAGCGTGCGCTCGGGCAGCGCCGAAGGGTGCAGTCCCCACAGGAAAGTCTTGAGAGCGGGAAGGCTTTTTTTAATGAGGCGAAGAAGCTGGCCGGCCCCCGGCATAGCCGGCGTTGAAGCCGAGAGGTTCGAGCCGGCGGCGATCACTCCGCAAAGCAGCGGGTCCAATACGCTTATTTTCTCCGCCGCCTCCTCTGGGGTGAGATTCTCCGCCTCGGCGTCCAGCACGGCCACGGTGCAGCCGCGCTCCCTCGCGTACGCGGCAAGCAGCAGGCCCCAAAGCGGGGGCTCTATCGCCGCCAGAGTGTCCTTGAACACGCTGTACTGCTTCCGGGCGCTGCCCGGCTTAACTATCAGGAGGTCCAGTTTTGGCATCAGGCGCGGCAGTCCTTTTCGAGCAGCGCGGCCAGGCTCCGTGCGTCCAGACCGTAGAGAGAATGCAGGTACTCGCGGGGCCCGTGCTCAAAGACGAACTTATCGCGGAAGCCGAGGGCCCTCACCCTTAGACCGGAGCCGTAGGAGTTGACCAGCGCGGACACTATAGCGTCCATGCCGCCGGCGCCGATGAAGCCCTCCTCTATCGTTACAATCTTTTTATAGCGTCCGAGCGTCTTCCTCAGGCGTTCGCCGTCGAGGGGCTTCAGGAGGAATAGGTCCACCAGGCCGGGGTTCAGCCCTTTCTCCCCCGCCAGCCGCAGCGCCTCCAGGGCCACGTGCGTCATAAAGCCGGTGGAGACCACGCAGACCTCTTCGCCCTTCCGCAGTTCGCAGAAACAGTCCTCTATCTTCACCTCAGGCCGGGTGTCGTAGATTGCCGGCACGGGCTTGCCCTCTAGGCGCAGGTACTTCGGGACCTTGTGCGCAAGGGCGTAGGAGTGGAACTTCTCGGCCAGCACCCAGTCGCTCGGGGAGAAGAGCGTCACGTTCGGCAGCGAGTTCACCACCGAAATATCCTCCAGCCCGTGGTGGGTAGGCCCGGAGATGTCGTAGCTGAGGCCCGCCCCGACGGCCACCAGGTTAACGTTGACGGGGCGGACGTGGGAATGGAGCGAGAGGTTTATCTTCACCTGCTCGAAAGCCCGGGTAGCCAGGAAGGAGGAGATGGCATAGGCGTGCACGGTCATACCCTCGAAGGCGAGGCCGGCCGCCACGCTGACCAGGTTCTGCTCGGCTATGCCCACGTTCAGGAAGTTGCAGGGGTGCTCCCTGCGGATGCGGTCCAGCAGCGGCGCTCCGAAATCGGCCGACAGGAAGTACAGGTTCTTTTCGGAGGCCATGGCCTCCAGCGTCTTGCCTATGAAGGCGTCACGCATCGCTTTCTTGACCGGGGCGGCGCTGCTCATTTGTGCTCCTCCATAAGGCCGTCCACCTGTTCGGGGGTTAAGTTCCTGATATGGCACAGGGGGTCTGCCTCCAACTGCGGCACTCCCTTTCCCTTCACCGTCTCGGCGACGAAGATCTTCGGCTTGCCGTTGCGGGCCGGAATCAGCTTCGCCAGGGTTTCGCGCACGCCGGCGGCGCTATGGCCGTCGGCGACTACCGTCTCCCAGCCGAAAGCGCGGAACTTCTCGTCCAGCGGATCGAGATCGATGATCTCGCGCGTCAGGCCCAGCATCGACTTTTTATTGCGGTCCACTATCAGGGTCAGATTGTCCAGTTTATGCTGGCCGGCGAACATGGCGGCCTCCCAGACCGAGCCTTCGAAGAGCTCGCCGTCGCCCATCACCACCACCACGTTGGCCGAGGAACCTTTGCGGTAAAGCGCCAGCGCCGAGCCGGAGCCCACGCCGAGGCCGTGGCCCAGCGAGCCGTTGATGGTCTCGAAGCCGGGCACCGCGTCTGGGATGCCGCAGAGTATCGAGTCGGGGGTGCCGATCTTGTCCAGCTGGTCCTTCGGGAAGAAGCCGAGGGCGGCGAGGATCGGGTACAGCGAGATGCCGCCGTGGCCTTTGCTGACTATCACGCGGTCGCGGGATTCGGACTTGGGATCTTTCGGATCGAAGTTCAGCAGCCCTCCGTAGTACAGCGCGACGAATATCTCCACGTCGGACAAGGAAGACGCGAGGCGGGTCTCCGGCGCCAGCTTGTGCAGGCGCAGCGTCTCGCGCCTTACCCACCGCGCCAGGACTTCCAGGTCGGCCGGCGCGCACTCTCTTTTGTTTTCAGACATTGGCGTACTCGTTCCTCTTGATGATGCGGAAGGCCTTAAGGAGCTCGGTCACCCCGGCATCCAGCCCCACGTCCGGCCTGTAGCCGGTCTTCTCTATCTTCTCGTTGCTGACTATATAGTCGCGCTTGTCCGGGTCCTCGCCGACAGAGGCCTCGGTGACGTAGAAGCCCGGCACCTGCCTCTTGATGACCTCGCAGAGCTCCATCTTGCTCAGGTTGGCGCCGCTCAGTCCGAGGTTGTACATCGTGCCCCGCATTTTCCCGAAGTTATCCATGCCGTGCATGAAGGCCTTGGCCACGTCGCGCACGTGGATGAAGTTGCGCTTGAAATGCGCCTCGAACAGCACTATGAACCGGTCATTGACGGCGCGGTAGGTGAAGTCGTTGACCAGCAGGTCCAGGCGCATGCGCGGGCTGACGCCGAAAGCCGTGGCCAGCCGGAAGGTCATCGAGTTGCCGGCGCCCAGGATCTTGGCCTCTGCGTCGTTCTTCAGGCGACCGTACAGGGAAACGGGGCGCAGCGGGGTCTCCTCGGTGCAGAACTTCCCTTTCTCTCCCACGCCGTAACCGCTGTTCGTAGTCGGGTACATCAGCCGCTGCTCCGGGGAGCGGAACTTCAGGATGGTATCGATCGCGTCGATTATGACGCGCCTAGCCTCGGCCGGGTTCTTGTCGCAGAGCGGAGCGCCGGTGAGGCAGGCCAGCGGGATTACGTAGTCCGCGCCCTTCATCCCCTCCTTCACAAGGCGCTCGTCGCAGGCGTCGCCCCGCAGCATCTCGAAACCGGGCTCGCCGCAGCAGTCCAGCAGCGAAGTCTGCCCGAACATCAGGTTATCCAGCACGGTCACTTTCCAGCCCGCCCGCAGCAGAGCCGGGACCATTACAGAACCGATATAGCCGGCCCCGCCGGTTATGAAAACCTTACCCTTGGCATTGGCCATTTTAAATCCTCTCAGGGTCTTTATGCGCTTCCAATCCAGCAGTTTACAGATTAACAGTCTGCTGAAAAACCCTTCGTTTTCTAAAGTTACTGCCTGATTTTACGTCAAA
>CAZVWK010000126.1:0-4873 GCA_964631475.1 uncultured Elusimicrobiaceae bacterium
GTCTTGGGCGGACCGGCCGGAAAGAAGACAGCCGCTTCTCACCGCGTCCCCTGTCCGGAGGCCGCGGCGGCGCTTCTGAAAAAAATCCTCTCGCGCTCACGGGAGACCGGCCGGCCGGAGCGCGCGGGAACGACCCGCCGGGGCGGGAGCCGATAATATGAGGGCCGAAGCCGAACTGCTCTGCACCGGATCGGAGCTGGTCTCCGCAAAAGTGAACCTCTACTCCCCTCTGTTCGCGGCCAGGCTGCGCGAACTCGGCGTCGCGCTGCGCGGCGAGAGGTCGCTGCGCGACGACCTGCCGCTGATAACCCGCTCCATCCGGGAGGCCATGGCTTCCTGCCCGCTGGTCATCGTCTGCGGCGGCCTGGGCCCGACTTTCGACGACCTCACGAGACGGGCCGCGGCGCGGGCCCTCGGGCTTCGCTTGCGCCCCTCGGCGGAATGCGCGGTCGAACTGCGCCGCCGCTACTCCCAGGACAAACTGACGCCGGACATAGCGGACCAGGCGGTCGTCCTGGAAGGGGCCCGGACGATAAACAACCGCAACGGCACGGCATTCGGTCAGGTGGTCAGGCGCGGCCGGCGGATGCTCGTCCTCCTGCCGGGCCCCCTGCGCGAATGGCAACCGATGTTCGCCGACGGGCTTGCGGAGGAGATAAGCGCCTTCTTCGGCCTTAAAACCGGCACCGTCCTTTCGGCCAGGCTGAAGGCGGCCGGACTTAAAGAAGTGCAGGCGGAGCGCCTGCTGCGTCCGGTCCTGCGAGCTTTCCCCGGAGAAGATTTCACCATACTGGCCGGCGCCGACGAGATCGAGTTCGGCTTCACGGTGCGCGGCCGCACGCCCGCGCTGGCGGCGCGCAGGCTCGCCGCCGTCAAAAAAGCCGCGCGCCGGGCGCTGGGCGGCGCCGTCTATTCCGAAACCGGCGAAGGCAGGCATCAGGCGCTGGGCCGCCTTCTGAGGGCCGGGGGAAAGACTCTGGCGCTGGCCGAATCCTGCACGGGGGGGCTCGCCTCCAAGCTGATGACGGACGAAGCCGGCAGTTCCGATCTTTTCATGGGCGGGATAGTCTCTTACTCCAACGCCTCCAAGACCAGGCTGCTAGGGGTGCCGCGTGCGCTGCTCGAACGCCACGGGGCGGTCTCCGCCGAATGCGCCGCCGCGATGGCCCGGGGCGCGCGGCGCGCTTTCGGCTCCGACTACGCGGGCGCGGTGACAGGCATCGCCGGCCCCGACGGAGGGACGGGCGAGAAGCCCGTCGGAACGGTTTTTTTCGGGATATGCGGCCCGCGCGGCGCCAGTTCGCACAAAGCCTCTTTCCGCGGTACGCGCGAATTCATACGCCTGTCTTCCGCCAACCGGCTTTTTGACCTGCTCGGAAAAATAATAGAATAGACCGGCTTTCGCCGAATGAAGAATCCAAGGAGAATAAAATGAAGTACACGCTCACCGCCATCCTGGTTTCCGCCGCCATCCTGGCCGCCGGCTGCAACAAGGCCCAGGAACCGGGCGCCGAGATGGAAAAAGCCGCCGAGACAGAGGTGGAAGCCAGTCCCGCGGTTACAGCTTCCGGCTACGTCAAGGGCCCCACTTATTTCAACCTCCCGGAACACAAGGGGGGCAGGCTCGACCTGGCGGCCCACGCCGGCAAGCCGGTCTTGCTGATGTTCTTCACCGAGTCCTGTCACTACTGCCGCAAGGCCGCTCCCTTCGTTCAGTCAGTTAACGCCGAATACGGCGGTAAGGGGCTCTCGGTAATGGCTGCGGCGCACGAGAGGGAGGCCTCCCCAGCCGCCCGCTTCGTTAAGGATTTTGGAATAAGTTTCCCGGTAGCCTACGACGCCTCCCCTGTCGCGCGCACCTACCAGACCCGCGGCGTGCCTTACCTGTTCCTGCTCGACAGGGAACACAAGGTCCACAATCTCTGGGCCGGCTACGACCGGTCCTTCGACAAGGAAATCAGGTCGTCGATCGAGGAAGTCCTCAAGAAAAGCTGAGGGATCGGCGGATCAATCGAATTCGGAGGGAAGCAGCCGCCTGGCCTCGGCCAGGAAGGCTTTCTTGTCGCGCACCGGCGGCCCCCCGCCGGAGCGGTGCTTCAGCGAGAGGAAATTAACGTATTTGCCGTTGTGCCTGACCCTGAAGTCCAGATGCGGCCCGCTGGACAGGCCGGTGGATCCCACATAGGCGATGAGATCGCCCTGCCTCACGCGCCTGCCGGCGCGGACTCCAGAGGCGTAGCGGCTCAGATGCCCGTAAGTCGTGACATAACCGAGGGAGTGGCGTATCTCGACGTAATGGCCGTAACCGCCTTTCCAGCCCGCGAAAGTCACCGTCCCGTCGGCGACCGAGGACACGGGTGTGCCGGCGGGCGCGGCGTAATCTATGCCCAGGTGGGGGCGGACGATCTTAAGCACCGGGTGGCGCCGGGCTTTGGAGAAATAGGAGGAGATGCGGCGGTACTGCAGCGGGGCGCGCAGGAAAAGGCTGCGCATGGACTCGCCATTTTCATCGTAATAGCCGTCGCCGTGGCGGAAAGCGAGCTTTCGCCCGCTCTCCCTGCCGTCGTAAACGCCCGCCAGGATCTTCCTGCCCGCGCTGCGGCCGTTCTCGGCGGTCCGCTGCTCGTAGACCACTTCGTAGGAGTCTCCCTCCCGCACTTCGGTCAGGAAGTCCACGGACCAGGAGAAGACGTCGGCGAAATCGAGTATCGTCTCGGCCGGCACTCCTGAAGCCGACATCGATTCCCAAAGGGAAGAGGAAATTGTCCCTTTGACGCGCAGCGTCTCCTCCCTGACGGCCAGGGAAGAGACTTCCAGAGAATACCCTCCTTCCGAAGGGCGGACCAGGTAGCGGGAAACGCCTTTGAGCACATAGGCGTTGACCAGCGCCCCGGAGGTCGAGAGGATCACGCCGTACTCGTCGGAGGGGGAAAGGCGGCGGAGGTTAAGACTCTTCCGCAGGGCGGCGGCGACGCCGCCCGCCTCGTCGACCGAAAGCCCGGCGTCGGCAAGATGGGCCGAAAGGATTCCGATAACCGGCCCGCTGGAAATCACGAAATCTGGAGCGGAGGGAAAAAAAACGCGGCCGCGGCCGGCCAGGAAAAGTCCCGCCGTGAGCAGCAGCGCCGCGCCGGCCGCGTACAAGACGGCGGGACGAGGCCAGGCGAAACGCCGGGCCCCAGCCTCACCGGATTCACGCCCGTCGTCCCTCATCAGCAGTAGAGGTACTCCTCTACGAGTTTCCTTATCTCCTCTTCCTTGCCGTAGAGTCGCTCGCTGAGATTGCGGTCGTCGAAGGCCTTCAGGCGCGCCGCTATGCCGTCCATGGTCTGCGACGTGAAGACGCCGCGGGCCTCGAAAGCCGCGCGGGCCTTCTCCAGGCTCTCGGCGGACTCCGCGCAGGAGGCCGGGAGCTTGGGCAGCCTCTCCATCAGGGAGGCGTGGGCCTTGTCGTGGATATTCTTGTCCACGAAGAACCCTTCGGCGTATTCGAGCGCGTCCTTGCGCTCGAAGCCGCGGCGCGCCGCGACGCAGAGGGCGGCCATGAGGAAATGCACGTTGGCCGAACCGTCAGCCGAACGGAATTCCACGGTCTGCGCGGGGTCCAGCCGGGAGGTCTCGGCCCCCGGATTGGCGTCCTTTATCATGCCGCCGGCGTCGCTCCAGCCAAGCGGGATGCGCACCAGTGCGGAGCGGTTGCGGTACGCCCAGCAGACGGTGGTCGGGGCCTCCTGGTGCGGGACCAGCCTGAGGTACGAGGTCGGCACGGTGTTGCCGAAGGCGGTAATGGGCGCGGCCAGTTCCATGAAGCCGGCTATCAGCTTCCGGGCCTGGGGAGATAATGAGCCCTTCTCCTGCATCACGTTCCTGCCGTTCTTCAGCAGGCAGGTGTGTACGTGCATCCCGGAGCCGGCGTGGCCGATGGATATTTTCGGGGCGAAAGAGATAGTGACGCCGTACTTGTGACCGATGGCGGAGAGCATCCACTTGGCCATCGCCAGCTGGTCCGCGGCCTCGGACGCCGGCATGGGAAGGAACTCTATCTCTTGCTGGGCCATCTCGACGTCGGCGCCGCGTATCAGGCCCACTTCGGAGTGGCCGTACTTGATGCGGCCGCCGGCCTCGGCTATGGCCGCCATGGCCTCGGTTCGCAGGGCTTCCCACTTGGCGAACGGGTGCGCCTCGTGGTAGCCCTTCTGCGCCGCGGCGGGGTAGAGCGGGTCCTTTGGCGCTATGACGTAATACTCCAGTTCGCCGAGGGCGTGGAAAGCATAACCCGTGGCCCCGGTGAACTCAGCCTCGGCCCTGCGCAGGACCTCCGCCGGAGCGCCGGCGAAGGGCTTTCCGTCGGCCGTATAGAACGAGCACATTATGTCCAGCGCCGGGATTTGCGAGAAAGGGTTGACGAAAGCCGTGCGGTAGCGCGGCACCACGTAGAGGTCGCTGGAGCCGGCGTCGATCAGTCCCTTGAAAAGGCTCGAGCCGTCCACGCGCTCCCCGGCCGAAAGGACCCGGTCGAGGTACCGCTCGTCGTTGATTATGAAATTGAGTGTCTTCAACCGTCCGTCCCCGGCGGCGTAGCGGAAATTGACCAGTTTTACGCCGTTGGTCCTGATGTAGCGGATTAGGTCCTTTTTCGTGAACTCTTCGGGCCGTTTATTGAGGAAAGCGGCTATCCTGTTGGTCTGCATCGCTGCGGGTTTCATCGCTCGTTCTCCTTGGCCCGCCGCCGTTCACGCCGGACGGCAGCCGTCGAGTTTTTATCATAACAAATTTTGCTCCGCCTGTCGGCCCCCGGCATGTTGGCCCCCGGCAAGCACGTGTCAACTCATCTAAGAATGTTCCCCAAGCAGTAGCGCGCTGTCCTTTCATT
>CAZVWK010000127.1:0-4668 GCA_964631475.1 uncultured Elusimicrobiaceae bacterium
ACTGGGGCCAGGCCACCGGCGACAGGCGGGTCGGCCTCGACCGCGACTCCTGGCGCGGCTGGACCCTGCGCGAGCGCAACGCCGTAATGGACCGCATCTCCCGCGCCCCGGGCTTCGGGGGTTTCAGCGACCAGATGCAGGTCAGCCGCCGCGAGATGCAGGACCTGCAGAACGCCGTGGACGCGGCCCGGGATTCCGGGGCGCTCACCCCGGAGCAGCTGTCCGCCCTAGACGGCAAGAGCCTCCAGGAACAGGCCTACCTGCTGGGCAGCTTCTTCGACGGGGGGGCCAATGTCCCCGCCGACATAAGGGCCAGGATAAATTCCGCCAGGGCCTCGCTTCCCACGGAGGTCCTGACCAGCGAGCAGCGCGCTCTCCTGGGGGGCATGCTTCAGACCTCCGTCCTGCGCGAGGTCAAGGGTACGGCAGCCGGCGACCGGGTCTCGGAGTTCTACTCCAAGAAAGCCCGGCTAAACATAGTCGTCGCGCCCTGCGACGGCTGCGACGCCCGCTTCGACGCCGCCACCGGCTCCATAATAATGGACTCCGAGACCGTCCAGCAGTTCCTGCGCCTGCGCGGCTACAGCGCCGAGTCGCTCCTGCGCGACCAGGCCCAGTTGGTCGAGCTGACGCGCTACCTCTCTCCCGTGATCGTGCGCGAGTCCTCTCACCACATGCAGGCCCACTGGGCCGCCCAGCAGGGCCTCTACCTCCCCAACACGCAGGAGGCGGAGATAGAGGCCTCCACGCTGGAGGCCACCTACACGCTGGAGAAGCTGAACTCCGACGGCGCCTTCAAGACCCTTTTCACGGACCTGCGCGGCTCGTCGGCCTACGCGCAGAAGCGCCTGGACATCTCCACCACTTTCAGCGAGAACGGCTCGCGCAAGTTCGCCAGCGTTATGCGACAGATGTACTACGCCTCCACCCCGTCGCTGGTGGCCGCCTCCTCCCAGGTGCTTTCGGCCGTCAACAACGAACTGACCCGCCGCGCCGGCCTCTCCGCTCCGGAGCGGGCCGAGCTCGACGAACTTGGGCTGCCGCTGGCCGACGCTCTGCAGATGCAGGCCGACGAGCTGGCCGGCTCGGTGCGCGACATAAAGACCGGCGCCCTGATAGAGATCCGCGCCGACTTGGTGGACCTGAGCAGCTACACGTCCCATTACCGGTCGGAGACCGAGTGGGGCCGCTCGGTACGGACCGCCTCCAGGCCCTCCGGCAAGGGCGTCGCCGTGCCGGTGCCGGGCGGGGGATAGGGAAATGATCCGACTGGCCGCCGCCCTGTTCTTCTGCCTGACGGCCGCGCTGACGGCCAAGGACGCCGTCAAGCCCCCCGATTCCAAGGTTTACACCATGGACGACGACCGCTTCTCCTGCGTGATCCCGGCCGACTGGAAGCTCACCCGCGACACGGCCTACGAGGAGGAGGACGGCATATTCGGCATAGAGCTTACGGCCCCCAAGTCCGGCAAGGCCCCGGTGCTCATATTCGTGACTTACTACGCCCCCGACAACGCCGATTTCAGGGGCCACGACGACTTCCTGGCCCGCAACTCGAAGAACTCCCTGGGAGAGACGAGAAGCCCCTCCGAGACCTACGGGCCGGTGAAGAAGGCCGAGGTGGGCAAGTCGAAAGTGAAGGGCTTTTCCCTGGCCAGGGAGCGCAGGCGCTTCCTGCACCCGGAGGGTAAGTCGGAGGAGAGCGTGGTGGTGCGGGAACTGATGTACGTGGCGCCGGCCGCCGCGAAAGGCGGCTTCCACGTGCTCCACTTCTCGGCGCCCAAGGCTGATTACGGTAAGTACCTGCCGGTGTTCAGGCGGCTGGCGGATTCTTTCAGGGGAGTATAAGAGGCCTCCCGTGGGCGGGTTGGTCCCGGCCCGGAGAGCGATAACGGAAGCCGCGCTTCAGCGCAGCTTCCGTTTTTTCAGGTATTCTACGAGCTTCGCGGGATAGTCGGTGATTATCCCGTCCACGCCGAAGGCGACGAAGAAGGCGACGGCCCGCTCCCATTCCTCTTCGGAGTTGAGCGTCCAGGGGACCACCGGGATGCCGGACTTCTGGGCCTTCTTCACGATATCGGCGTTTATCCACTTGAAATGAGGGCTCCAGATGTCGGCCCCGGCCCCTCTCACCAGGGAATCCGGCTCTAGGAGGTTGTCCGAGGTCAGCTGCGCCGTCTTCACGGAGGGGGCGAGCTTCTTTATCTCGGCCAGCGTGCGGTAGTCGAAGGACTGCAGGACGGTCCTCTTCTCCATCCCGTGCTTCCTGAGGGCGGCGGCGGCCAGGCGCGCGAATTCTTCCGGCGGCGGAGCGGCCAGCGGTTCGCCGGGGAAGATCTTGGTCTCTATGTTGAACCTCACCCTGGCCGCCGCGGGGTGCGTCGAGGCTTTGACGTGCGAGAAAACCTCTTCCAGCGTCGGGATACGGGTCCCGGGGACGGGGACCTGTTCGGGGAAGCGCTGGTTCCTGAGCGAACCGCAGTCGTAGGCTTTCAGCTCGGCCAGTGTCAGCGAGCGTATCGGCACCGGGGCTTCGAGCTTTTTTCCTTCCGGTCCCAGGCAGATGAGCGGGTTAAGCTGCGGGTCGTGAGTCACTACGACGATGTTGTCCCTGGTGACGCCCATGTCCAGCTCCAGCACTTCCGCCCCGGCCCGCAGGGCCTCGTCGAAAGCCGGCAGCGTGTTCTCGGGGTGGGTGCCGCGCGAACCGCGGTGTCCCTCCACCCAGACCCCGCGCACGCCTTCGGCGCAGGCCGGGCCGGCCAAGAACAAGGCCAGCAGAACGAGAGAGATGTTCTTCATCGAGTATCCCCTTTCTATTTTAGTTTGCAGTCCTGGTGATGCGTCCGCCAGGTGAAAGCCAGCAGTATTATGGCCAGCGCGCAGGAGGCCAGCAGCATCCAGAAGCCGCCGTCCCAGCCCCACCGGTCCACCACGCGGCCCATGCCCAGTTCCGCTATGACTGCGCCGCCCATGTAGCCGAAAAGTCCCGTGAAGCTCGCGCTCAGGGTCGTCCACGCAGGTGTCGGGCCGGTCGCCGGTATGGTCCTCGATGGACGGCTGGCCGCAGCTCTGCGGCGTGTCGCGCAGGAAGACGGCTATCAGCAGGCCCATGCCTATAGACATCAGCGCCGGCACATAGAATATAAGGTAGAAGGGGGGGCGGTCGCCCAGCAGGGCGCCCAGCGAGAGCGCCGCGGCTATGGCCATCGCCCAGTTGATTATCGGCCCCACTATGCCGCCGCCCACATTATGCGAGAGATTCCAGACGGCGAACTTGGTGCCGCGCTCGCCGTCGGAGAACCAGTGCGTCAGCGTGCGCGCGCAGGGCGGCCAGCCCATGCCCTGCACCCAGCCGTTTACGAACCACAGCGCGGTCAGCGCCCAGAGCGCCGAGGTCAGTGAGGGAAAGACCAGGTTGATGGCGCCCGAGAGTATCAGGCCGGTGGCCATGAAGTAGCGCGGGTTGGAGCGGTCCGAGACATTGCCCATCACGAACTTGCTGATGCCGTAGGCCACCGACAGCGCCGCCGCTATCAGGCCGACGTCGCCCTTGGAGAAGCCGAACTCGCTTATCAGGTAGGGCTTGGCCAGCGAGAAGTTCTTCTGGACAAGGTAGTACCCGGCGTAGCCGAAGAAGATGGTCAGCATCACCTGCCAGCGGAGCTTCCTGTACTCCGGGTCTATCTTCTCTTTCGGAAGAGGGGTAGTGAATTTGGCGGGCCTGTAAATCGAGAGGAGTTTATCGAGCATGAGGTTCCTTTATGCGCCGGTTTCGCAGGCTCGCCTGTCCTGCGGGTCGTCCGCGCCGCCGAGCGACAGCAGCAGGTTCAGGACCACGGCCAGGACGGTGCCGATGAAGGCGAAGGAGGAGCCCAGGTAGCTCGGTACCTTGAAGCGCTTTATCGCTATGAATATCAGCGTGCCGCCGCCGGAGAAGAACACGGCCGTCTGAGGGTCGAAGCCCATGAGCACCGGGGAGAGCACCGTGGCGCCGGACATCGCCACCACGTGCTGCATGCCCAGCGGGATAAGTCTGCGGAGGGGGATCCTGTCTTCGGGATAATATGCCCTGTCTTCCATTAGTAATGAAAGTAGCAAATTGGAGAGCGTGCGGGAAATAAAAAACCCCTCCGGAGGAGGGGGGGTGCCCTTCGCCGCGCTCAGAACGCCAGGCCCATCGAGATCCGCCTGGAGGAGCCGAAGCTCGCGAAGGGGGTGAAGGAATAGTCCAGCCTCAGGTTGGACATCTTTATGCCCAGGCCGCCGGAGAAACCGCCCAGCGCGTCGGCGCCGCCCATCCGCGCCGCATAGCCGCCGCGCATCGTCAGCGCGCCGCCCAGCGCGTATTCCGTGCCCACGCTGACGGGGGTCTCCTTGTCGTAGACCAGGCGCTTGACGTCGGCGGCCAGGGCCATGCCGGGCAGGACATTCACCGCGGCGCCCAGGCTGACCGACAGGGGCAGGCGGTTATTGCCGTAGCCGTAGTCCAGGCCTCCGCCGATATTGCGCACCGCCAGGCCCAGCCTGACCGGCGCCGAGGGGACTTTGGCCGTAACGCCCGTGTCCGCCGAGAAGGCCGAGGCCGCGCGGCCGGCTATATTGGAGGAGAAGTGCCTCGCGGTCACGCCGAAGCCGACGCCGCCGCCCACGGGGCCGGCGGCCGAG
>CAZVWK010000128.1:0-4616 GCA_964631475.1 uncultured Elusimicrobiaceae bacterium
GCAGATCTCCTCCTCTCCGGACTTCTCAGTCGCGCTATTCGACCAGTCTTCCGAAGAGCCCCGTTTCAAACTGTCGGCGGCGCCGCTGGCCGCGGGGGGCACCTATTACGCCAGGACCGCCGCCTACGCTTCGGGAGAAGAGTGGGAGTGGTCCGAGGCGGCGGAGCTTTTCATTGACCAGCCTGAGCCGCCGGCCGGGGATATGCGCCGCCCGAGAGGGGGGCGGCGTGAATAAACTGCTGCGCCTGCCGCTGGCGCTGCTGACCTCGCTGCACGTGAGCGCAGAGGCGGCCCCCTACGGCGCCGGGTTCTATTCCACCTCCGAATACATGATAGGCAGCGTGCACGTCAACGTCATATTCGTGGAGAGCGACGGGAGCATAGACGCGCAGACCGAGAACTGGGACGCAGGCCGCAAGACCCAGGTGCAGAACGAGATTACCGCGGCTATGAACTGGTGGGCCGCCCGCGAGCCGCGGGCCGCCCTCTCTTTCACCTACACGGCGGAGACAATAACGACCGGGTACGAGCCGATAAACAGGAGCAGCAACGACGAAAACCTCTGGATAGCCCAGGTAATGGGCAAGAAGGGGTACTCCGACGCCGACTATTTCGACGGGGTGTTCCGCTACAACGCCGCCAGCCGCGAAGCCGCCGGGGCCGACTGGGCCTTCACCTTCTTCGTGGTGGACAGCAATAACGACGCCGACGGCGAGTTCACGGACGGATACTTCGCCTACGCCTACCTGGGCGGCCCTTTCTCCGTCATGACCTACGACAACAACGGGTACGGGCCGTCCGACATGGACGCGGTGGCCGCCCACGAGACCGGGCATATCTTCGGAGCCCTCGACGAATACGCCTCCTCGTCCTGTTCCACTTCGGACAGGGGGGGCTATCTCAACAAGACCAACGACAACTGCCAGAACGGCGGCGGCTCGCAGCCCTGCATCATGCGCGGCCAGATAGACCCCTACACTTTCGGCCACGTCTGCTCCCATACGCGGGAGCAGCTGGGCTGGAGGGATTCCGATCTGGACAATATCCTCGACGTCGCGGACCTGCCGCCGACGGCCGCCCTGACGCCCTATTCGCCGGACCCGACCTCCGACAATACACCGACCTATTACGGCGTCGCCCATTCCACCAGGGCTTACGCCAACACGAACCCCAACCACTGGAACACTTACCTGACGCCGCCCCAGCCCGCGCCGGGCGTGAGCGTCCTCAAGATAGCGGCCGTGGATTACCGCATAGGCGCCGGGGCCTGGCAGGCCGCCTCTCCCCGGGATTCGGCCTTCGACCAGTCCATAGACAGCTTCACTTTCACCGCCGCCGCGCTGGACGACGGGACCTACACCTTCTACGCCAGGGCCCGGGATGATTTCGGCAACTACAACGCGGTTAATCCCTCGGATACCCTGACCATAAACCTGGGTAACCCGGCCGACATCCCCTATGTCCACGACGGCAGCGGCGGCGACATAGATTATGTCCCTTCGACGACCAGGCTTTCGGCCAACTGGGGCGCTTCCAGCCATCCCAGCGGCATAGCGCGCTATTATTACGCCATAGGGACTTCGCCCGGCGGGACCGGGGTGACCGGCGGCTGGGTGGACAATTCCACGAACCTGTCGGTCACGCGTTCCGGACTTTCGCTGACCGAGAACGCGACTTACTATTTCGCCGTCAAAGCCCAGAGCGTGGGAGGGGGCGAGTCCGGGGTGACGGTTTCGGACGGGCAGGTGGTCGATACGACCAGCCCTACGGCCAGGGTGCTGATAACCAGCCCGCTGCCCGCCCGGTCCGGGCTTCTGTCTCTCAAACTGGTGGTGGACGAGGCTAATTTCCTGGCAGGCGCCCCGCAGCTCTCCATGCGGCCCGGCGGCGGCGGCAGCGCCCTGCCCCTTGACCTTTCCTACGTGACGCTCTCGACCTGGGCGGCCTCGGGCTGGATAGAGACCTGGATGTCCACCGGAACGACTCCCTTCCTCTTTTCAGTGTACGACGGCGCCGGGAACCTCGGAAGCGTAATAACCGCCGGCTCCTCGTTCCTCATCAACAGCGCGGTTTCCGGAGCATCCGGGGGCTACGCCGCCAACAGCGACTCTACCTCGGTGACCGTGCCGGCGGGCGCCTGGGCGGGGAATCTCTATCTCAGGATCTCAACCCCCTCGGCGGCGCTGCTCTCTTCTGCCGATTACAATACCACCGACTCCGTGCCGGTTCTGGGGCATAACCTGAGCCGGGAGTTCTCGGCTTTCGACGGGGACTGGAGCCCCGTGACCAATTTTCTCTCCCCGGTGACCATACGCATACCCTATCCCGACTCGGACAATGACGGGAGGCTCGACGGCGACTATCACCCCGAGAGCCGCCTGTGGCTCTACTACCTGGACCCGGCCCTGAACAGGTGGACGCGGGTGGCCGACGCTTCCGCCGACTTTACGGGGAATTATTTCCAGGCCCCGGTCCCGCATTTCTCGGTCTATTCCATACGCTCCACGGATCCGGCCGCCTCCGGTCTTTCCGGGCTGAAGGCCTATCCTAACCCGCGACGCATGCGCGAGGGGGACGTTACCTTCTCCGGTTTCCCGCTGGACTCTGCGGGCCCCGAGATATCCATCTACAACGCCGCCGGCGAGAGGGTGCGCCGGCTGCGGCGCGGCTCCGGGATAGACTCGGGAAATGTCGGTACCTGGGACGGACGCAACGAGAGCGGTGAAAAATGCGCCAGCGGCCTTTATCTCTACGAGGCCCGGACCGACAATTACGGCTCGGAGACGGGCCGGGTGGTGATCCTATGGTGAGGGAGGCGCGGCTGCTGGGGCTCGCCTTCCTGGCCGGGCTGTTCCCGGCCTGGGGGCATTGCGCCGCGGGTTCATCCTCCTTCGCCTTCCTGAAACTGCCGGCCGGGCCCAGGTCGGCCGCGCTGGCCGGGGCCTCTGCGGGGATGCTGGACGACGCTTTCTCGGTCTTCGCGAATCCCGCGGCGGCTGCCGCCGCGCCGTTCTCCGAAGTTTCCCTGGCCCATAACGCCTGGGCCGAGGGATTGGGCCAGGAGACCGCGGCGATAACTCTGCGCAGGGGGCCATGGGGCTTCGGTGCGGGGGCCAATATACTGCTGGGCGGGGGGCTGGACGCCTACGGCCCGCTGGGCCAGGCCGCGGAAAGTTTCGATTATTCCGAATCGGCCTTCGTGCTTTCCGCGGCACGGTCCCTGTCCGGCAGGCTTTACGCGGGAGCCGCGCTGAAACCGCTCTACCAGTCGGCAGGAGCGGAGTCCGCCTTCGGCCTGTCGGGAGATATCGGCCTGCTCTACGCCTACGGACCGCTGCGCCTGGCGGCCGCGGCCCGCAACCTCGGTCCCGACTTCAGGCTTTACAGGGAAGCCTTTCCACTCCCGGCCAATTACGCCGCCGCGGGAGCGTGGCGGTGGAGTTTCGGGCTCGCCGCCGCCTGCGAGGCGGGTGTTTTCGCCGACAGCGGCTGGTACGCAGCGGCCGGGGCCGAACTCCCGCTGAAACTTTCGCCTTCCGAGGAGGTTTCTTTCCGGGCCGGATACCGGTTCTCGGACGCGGAACAGGCGGGTTCCGGTTTCAGCGCCGGCGGAGGGGTGGCTTTGAGCGGCCTGCGCCTTGATTACGCGCTGACGCCGCTGGGCGCCTTTGGCAGCGCCCACCGGGTCTCCGTCTCCTACCGGTTCCCCGCCTTTAAGGCGGCGGAGAAACCCTCATACGCCCGCCCGGCCCGGGGGGAGCCTTCCCGGCCGCCGGCGCGGTCTTCCGGGAAAGAGGCCCCCAGGCCGGCCCCCAAAAAGGACCAGAAGGACGAGATCTTCCTGCTTTGGTGATGGGGTCAGGTCTTTACTTTTGACCTGATCGATTATTCCAGTGCGTTGAGCCAGGCGGCTTTGGCTTTGTCCGGCGTAAAGTCTGCCGCGCGGTCCGGTCCGGCGGCGGCCAGCGCCCGGCGCAGTTCCACGTCGGCCAGCAGCGAGTCAAGTCCCGAGGCCCAGGCCGCTTCGGCGGAGGGACCGTCCATGAGCGGCAGGAGGACGCCGTGAGGCCCCTTCTCCGGCCACGAGCCGGAGGGGGAGGAGCCGGGCGAGAGTATCTCTCGCGGGCCGGAGGCGCAGTCGGCCGCGGCGCAGGGCGCGCCCACGGCCAGAGCCTCGAGGAGCGAATTGGGGAAGCCTTCCCAGCGCGACGAGAGTACGAAAACGGCGGCGCGCGCCGCATATTTGTGGGGGTTCGCCGTATCCCCGGCGAAGAATACGTCCGCGCCCTCGGACCTGCGCGGGTCGCGCCAGGCGGCGGCCAGGCCCAGCGAGGCGCAGAGCCTGAAAAGGTCCTTCCTGAGTTCGCCGTCGCCCGATATGAACAGCGCCGCTCCCGGCCGGCGTACCTTCAGACGCGCGAAGGCGCGCAGCAGGCCGTCGTAGGCCTTGGCCGGCGTCAGCCTCCCGCAGGCGGCTATAACCGGCCTTGAAAAGAATTCCCGCAGGCCTTCCTCGAGCGGTTCCTTCGACCGGAATCGGGCCGCCGCGGTGTCCACGCCGTTGTGTACCACCCTGAGTTTAGCCGCCGCCACGCCGAAATTTGCCGATAGATCGG
>CAZVWK010000129.1:0-4614 GCA_964631475.1 uncultured Elusimicrobiaceae bacterium
ACGACGGAGCACCGTCGGATGATTTCAGGCTCATTCTTGGATTAGAAAATGCTGATGGATTTCTTCAAACTCCGGGTCCTCAACACTTTCCTTTTCCTGCTGCTGGGCGCGGCTCTCGGCTATCTCCTCAGCCGCGGCTCGGGGGCGCCTTCCATGCCCGAAGCCCCGGCGATAAGGGCCGCCAGGCAGCCGGCGGACGAGATCTTCAGTCCGGACCATCCGGCCGCGGTCAAAGGCGCCGGACCTGCCCCGGCCGGCGAAGCCGACGGGGATTACGAGCTGGAACTGCAGGGGGAGGAAACCGCTTCAGCCGGGGACGCCGTGCGGCATGGGGAATCGGCCGGCAACAGCATGCGCCATGGCCTCCCTGCACAATCCGCCGCCTTGACGGACGAAGAGGATTTCGTCGTGCGCGGCAAGGCAGCCGCCTTTTTCCGCGACCCGTCAGCCTTCGCCGGGGCGGAGCTGGAGCTAGAGCTGCAGATGATAACCGCAAAACGCCTAGCGGGAAGCTGGCGCCTCAACTTCCTCCACTCGGGGACCGGCCGCCAGCTGGACTATATCTACATCGACGACGACAGAATCCTAGGGGATTCGCCCGACCTGCGCATCGGCTATCTTTACCTTGTCCGGTTCAACTGCCAGAAGGGCGAACTTTCAGCCGGGAACAGGCTGGTCTTCGCCAAGGCCACCGGCGGCAAAGCATCCTGGGCCACCGGCATAAGCGCCGTTGAGTAACCGCATGGCCTTCGCTTTCATCGTAAATCCCAACGCGGGCACCCGCGGAGCCGCGGCCGCCGAGATGATAGCCGGCGAAATGTCCGGCCGCCGGCTGGATTACCGGATCTTCTTCACCGAGCGCCCGGGCCATGGCCGGGAACTGGCCCGGGAGGCCATAGTCGCCGGTTTCGACACCCTCGTGGCGGTGGGGGGCGACGGGACCATCCGGGAAACCGCGGAACCCCTCATCGGCAGGGAGAGGACGCTGGGTATAATTCCCTGCGGCTCCGGCAACGGCCTTGCCCGCAACCTCCATATACCTCTGGATCCGGCCGGGGCCCTTCGCGGCCTTCTCTCCTGGAAGCCGCGCCGCATAGACACAGGCCTGGCCGACGGCAAACCTTTCTTCTGCGCCGCCGGGGTGGGGCTCGACGCGCGCGTCGCCCGCCGCTTCAATTCTCCGGGCGGAGCCAGGGGCATCTTTCCTTACGTCGCCCACGCGCTGTCCGAGTTCCTTAGCTATAAACCCGAGACCCTGGTCATAACGACCGCCGGAAAACGCCTGGAAACCGCGCCTCTCGTGGCGGCGGCCATGAACGGCCGGCAGTACGGGGGCGGCGCGCTGCTGGCCCCGGGCGCCTATATAGACGACGGCCTGCTTAACTTCGTTACGGTCAAAAAGGCGGGCTTCTTCGCCACGATGTCGGCCCTGCCCGCGTTTTTCGGCGGCCGAATCGATTCCAGGCCCGACCTGGTACAGAGCTTCACCGCGCGGGCGCTGGAAATACACTGCGCGCCGGGGACCCCGTACCACCTGGACGGAGAGGATTTTGAATCAGCGGGGATCATACGCATCTCGCTGCTGCCCGCTTCGCTTTCGGTCCTGGCGCCCTGATCCCGCGAGCGGGAGGACCCAGGGGGGGAGAATGTCCGATACGCCTTCAACTGCGGAAGCCTCGCTTTACCGCCCGGCCCGGGGCGGCGACGTAGTGTGCCTAGCCTGCGCGCACCGCTGCCGAATTTCCGACGGGAAACGCGGTATATGCGGCGCCAGGGTGAACGCCGGCGGCCGCCTGCTGAGTCCTTACGGCTGGACCGCCGCCCTCTCGGCCGACCCGGTCGAGAAGAAGCCTTTCTTTCACGCGCTGCCCGGCGCCCTGACTCTTTCCTTC
This sequence comes from uncultured Elusimicrobiaceae bacterium, assembly GCA_964631475.1. Classification (GTDB taxonomy): domain Bacteria; phylum Elusimicrobiota; class Elusimicrobia; order Elusimicrobiales; family UBA9959; genus UBA2231. The sequence continues at coordinate 1,893 of CAZVWK010000129.1, forward strand.
GGCATGTACGGCTGCAATTTCCGCTGCACCTTTTGCCAGAACCACGAGCTCGCCGACCCCGCCGCGGCCGCCAGACCGCCCTACGCCGAGCCGGTCTCACCCGCCCGGATAACGGCGGAGGCGCGCCGCCTGGGGGCGCGGATGCTGGTCTCCACCTACAATGAGCCCCTGATAACCTCGGAATGGGGCGCTGCGGTCCTCGCGGAAGGCAAAAAGGCCGGCCTGTCCGGCGCCTTCGTCTCCAACGGCTACGCGACCCCCGAAGCGCTGGACTTCCTGCGCCCGTCGGTGGATTGCTTCAAGGTGGACCTCAAATTCTTCCGCGAGGAGACCTGCGCGAAGATAGCCGGCGCCCGGCTGGAACCGGTAAAGACCGCCATAAGGCTGATGCTTGAAAAGGGGTTCTGGGTGGAGATAGTCACTCTGCTCATCCCCGGCCTGAACGATTCCGGAGAAGAAGTGTCGGAGATGGCGGCTTTCCTGGCTTCGCTGTCTAAGGACATGCCCTGGCATATAACCGCTTTCCGCCCGTCTCACCTTATGACGGACCGCCCCCGGACTTCGGCGGCGGCGCTGGAGAAAGCCTGCGAGGCTGGCCTGGCCGCCGGGCTCAGATACGTTTACACCGGCAATCTTCCCGGGGGTCGGCAGGACACGCTGTGCCCTGCGTGCGGGACGAAGCTCATCACGCGCGACGGGTATGAAGTGCTGGGCTGCAAGGTTTCCGGCGCCGGGAAATGCGCGGAGTGCGGGACGGGGATAGCGGGTTTCTGGCGGGTTAAAACCTGAAGATGTCGGCCCCGGAGTCCTTCCAGGGGTTGTCGGTTTCCTTCTGAAATACGGCCGGCAGGGCTCCCAGCAGGAAAGCGGCGGCCAGCGGAAGCCAGGCCAGCCAGTAAGCCTCGAAGCGGCTCCGGGCCGCCAGGGGGGCGAAGATAAAAAGACTCACGAAAAGAGCCGTCAGGACCGTGACGATCGTGAGAGAGCGGCTCCGCTGGGAGTGCCGGAAGAGAGAAGCCAGGTAGTACTGAGAAAGAGCGGTCGCGGCCGAAATGAAGGCGAAGGCCGCCGAATCCAGCAGGAGCGCCCCGGGGCAGCCGTCTCCGGAGCAGAAAAGCCGCAGCGCCGGCGGCAACGCCAGCAGGAGGAGGCCCGCCAGGACCACCTGCGCCAGGAGGAGCAGCGCGGAAACGGCGGCGTAGGCCAGAGAGGAGGCGAAAGCCCTTTCAGCCGCCCGCACTTTCCCTCCTGGCCTTTAAGAAAGACCGATCGTTCTCCCATCCTTTCGTGACTTTTATCGTCAGTTCCAGGTCCGCGGGACGGCCCAGCAGCTTTTCCAGCTTCGCCCGGGAATTCTCGCGCAGTTTGCGGATGGCGCGGCCGCCGGCTCCCATCAGTATCGGTTTGAGCGAAGGCCGGCTGACATGCACCACGGCGTGGACGAAATCCGGGCGGCCCGCTTCCTCCCTGAAATGGTCCACTTCCACGGCGCAGCAGTAAGGTATCTCGTCGGAGAACAGCAGGAAAAGCTCTTCCCGGATTATTTCGCCGGCGTAGAAGCGCTCCCAGCGGTCGGTGGACTGGTCGGTCGGGTAATACGGCGGGTGCTCCGGGAGCGCGGCCAGCATGGTCCTGCGCAGCTCGCGCAGCCCGTCGCCGTTGAGGGCCGAGACGGGAAAGACCTGCGAGATAGAGGGAAGAAGGCCCTTGTGAAAATCGATGACCGCAGCGACCGCGGCCGTGTCCTTCACCTGGTCAATCTTGTTAACCAGCAGGTAAAGCGGTATCTTCAACCCGGCCAGGCGTTCCAGGTGCTCCCGCTTCTCGGGCGGGGGGACGCGCGGCTCGGTTATGAGGAGAGCCAGGTCGGCGTCCTCGTTAAGCGCGCGGGAAATGTCGGAGGCCATCCCCTTCTCGAAGAGATTGCGGGGGGAGAGCATGCCGGGCGTGTCTATGAAGACGGCCTGGAAGCCCTTGCCGTTCAGGATGCCCAGCACGCTGTCGCGGGTGGTCTGGGGGCGTGGGGAGACGATAGAAAGGCGGAAGCCGCAGAGCGTGTTGAGCAGCGTCGATTTGCCCGCGTTGGGCAGGCCGGCTATGGCGACGAAGCCGGCCTTGAACCCCGCGGGACCGCTGCCCTTTTCCACCGATCCTACTTGATGCAGATGGGGTTGGCCCAGAGAGGCAGCTGGGTGACCTTCTCGGTCTTGCGGACCTTGGGCTCGCCGCTGAGCTCCTGTATGGAGACTTCGCAGCTGAAGACGCGGGTGCCGGCCATCAGGTGGCCGCCCCAGGCCTTGCCTTCGCTGTCGGAGAACATGATATGGACGTGGATCATCGGCTTGTCGTCGAAGATGCTGACATTGCCGTTGAGCGAGAGGATCTCCAGCTCCCGCTCCAGGTTTATCTTGTTGTACTTCTTGGTCTTCTGGTCGTAGACGCCGAAAGTGGCGCGCTCCACGGCGCCGATGGCGCTGATGGTGCCGCACCTTATCTGGTGGTGCTGGCAGAAATGCTGGACGGCCAGCAGGAGGTCCTCCCCCTTGTGGATGCTGAATAAAAAAGTCCTTCCGGTGAGATAGGGTTTGTCCTGTGGCAGCATGAGGCGTCCTCCCTGATAACGTTGTCCCAATGATATTTTACAAAATTTAAGGCCCGGTAATGCTGCCGGAGAATTATCCAACGCAAGATGAGCCTGAAATCGAGCTCCTGTTGCCAAAAC
>CAZVWK010000130.1:0-4605 GCA_964631475.1 uncultured Elusimicrobiaceae bacterium
CGGAAGAGCTGGTCTCTTTTTTCAGCTGACCGCCCGAGGGGCGGCATCATACATGGCGCCGCGCAGCGGCGCCGCACAGGGGACAACATGAGCGTTAAACCGGAGAACACATCTTCGCCGATAGCCATAGTCGGGATAGGCTGCCTTTTTCCGCAGGCCGATAACGCCCGCCGCTTCTGGGCCAATATCAAGAACGGCGTGGACTCCATCACCGACATCCCGGCTTCCCACTGGCTCCCGGAAGATCATTACCACAAGGACCCCAAGAAGCCGGACATGACCTACGCCCGCAAGGGCGGCTTCCTGCTGCCCGTCGATTTCGACCCGTCCGAGTTCGGCCTGGCGCCCAACGCGCTGGAAGCCACCGACAGCGCGCAGTTGCTGGGCCTCATCGCCGCGAAGATGGCACTCGAGGACGCCGGCTACGGCCCCGGCCGCGAGTTCGACCGCAGCGCGGTCAGCGTCATCATGGGCGTCACCGGCGCCCTGGAACTGGTCATACCGCTGGGCGCCCGGCTGGGCCATCCGAAATGGCGCAAGGCGCTGGCCGAGTTCGGCATAACCGGCGGCGACGCCGACGCGATAATCTCCCGCATGCAGGAGGATTATGTACCGTGGCAGGAAAGCTCTTTCCCGGGCCTGCTCGGCAACGTGGTGGCCGGCCGGATAGCCAACCGCTTCAACCTGGGCGGCACCAACTGCGTGGTGGACGCCGCCTGCGGCAGTTCGCTGGGCGCCGTGCACATGGCCGCGCTCGAGCTTCAGGCCGGCCGGTCCGACATGGTCGTCACCGGCGGCGTGGACTGCTTCAACGACGTCTTCATGTACATGTGCTTCAGCAAGACGCCCGCGCTCTCGCCGGACGGCAACGCCAAGCCCTTCGACGCCTCGGCCGACGGCACCGCATTGGGCGAGGGCCTGGGCATGCTGGTCATGAAGCGCCTAGACGACGCCGTGCGAGACGGCGACCGGATCTACTCGGTGCTCAGGGGCGTCGGCTCCTCCTCCGACGGCAAGGGCAAATCCATCTATGCGCCCAGCGCCGAAGGACAGGCCAGGGCGCTGCGCCGCGCCTACGCCGCCTCCGGCGTGGAACCGCGCACCGTCGAGCTGGCCGAAGCGCACGGCACCGGCACCACGGTCGGCGACGGCGTCGAACTGGACGCCCTTACCGAAGTCTACCGCGAGAACAAGCCTGACGGCGCCTGGTGCGCCCTCGGCTCGGTGAAGTCGATGATAGGCCACACCAAGGCCGCCGCGGGTTCGGCCGGCCTGATAAAGGCCTCGCTCGCCCTCTACAACAAGACCCTTCCCCCCACCATAAAAGTGAACGCGCCTCTCAAGAAACTGGCGGAGGGGACCACTCCTTTCTACCTGAACACGGAGCCCCGGCCGTGGGTGAGGAAGGCCCACCCGCGCCGCGCCGTGGTCAGCGCGCTGGGCTTCGGCGGCTCCAATTTCCACGCCGTGCTCGAGGAGCATACCCCCGACAAGAAGAGCCCCGACTGGGACGGCGACCACCAGGTAGCCGTCTTCTCGGGAACGGACGCCGGCGAGATAAAGAACCAAGTCTCCGCCTGGAAAGGACTGGACTGGGACGGCGTGCGCGCGGCGGCATACAAGGCCCGCGCCGCCTTCAAGTCTTCCGCCCCCGCCCGCCTCGGCTTCGTCCTGGAGCGCGGCTCAGACTGGCGCAAGACCGTGGAGTCCGCCATCACGGCCTTGGACTCGCAGAAAGCGGCGGCGTGGACCACGCCCGAAGGCGTATATTTCTCCTCGGCCGCGCCAGCGAAGCTGGCCGTGCTGTTCCCCGGCCAGGGCGCGCAGTACCCCGGCATGCAGCGCGACATAGCCTGCCGCTTCCCGGAGGCGCTCTCGGCGCTGGAGGCGGCCGACGCCGCTTTCGGCGGTGAAAAACCGCTCTCGGATTACCTCTACCCGCGCCCGGCCTTCACCCCCGAAGCGAGGCAGCGCCAGGCCGAGGAACTGAAAGACACCCGCGTGGCCCAGCCCGCCCTCGGCGCGGCCGAACTCGGCGCGTGGCGCGCGCTGGCCGCCTTCGGCGTCAAGCCGGCGGCTTTCGCCGGCCACAGCTACGGCGAGCTGCCCGCCCTCTGCGCCGCCGGCGTCATAGGCGAAGCCGACCTCTTCGCTCTTTCGAAGCTGCGCGGCGCGCTGATGGCCGCCGGCTCCGGCGACCGCGGCCAGCTCATGGCTCAGGGAAGCGGCGACCGCGGCGGCATGATCGCCGTGCAGGCCCCTCTCTCCGAAGTCGAGAAAGCCGTGAAAGAAGAGAAGCTCGACCTCATAGTCGCCAATAAGAACACCCCGGCGCAGTTCGTTCTGTCCGGCGCCACGCCGGAGATAAAGCGCGCCGCGGAACGCCTGCCTGCCCGCGGCCTGAAATGCACCGTGCTGCAGGTGTCGACCGCCTTCCACAGCCCGCTCGTGGCCGGCGCGCAGAAGGAGTTCGCCGCCGCCCTCGCCAGGGTGAAGTTCAACAAGCCTCAGGCGCGCGTCTACGCCAATAAGACCGCCGCCGCCTACCCCGAGGCCGCCGACAAGGCCCGGGAGACGCTGGCCTCGCAGCTGGCCTCCCCGGTGGAATTCACCGCCCTCGTCGAGAAGATGTACGCGGACGGGATCCGCGCTTTCGTCGAGGTCGGCCCCGGCGCCCGCCTGACCGGGATGGTCTCCGCGATACTCCCGGGCAAGGAACACAGCGCTTTCGCCATCGACGCCTCTTCGGGAAAGAAACACGGCGTGGCCGAACTCGGCCGCGCCCTGGCCCGCCTGGCCGTCCTCGGCTGCGCGGTCGACCTTAACGCCTGGGAAGGGGGCGAGGCCGGCGCGAAGGACGCGCTGGAGAAAAAAATCTCCGGTCTCGCCGTGAAAGTCACCGGTGCGGGCTACCGCTCGCCGCGCAAGCCATCCGCCGCGCCTAAAAAACAGCTGGGTGCCGCATCAGCAGGGGACACCATTCGGCCTGGTGTCCCCGTAGCGTTCACTTACGCCTCCGAAGCCATGCGCGTCACGCAGGAGAGCATGGCCGCGCTGCAGCGCCTGCAGGAGCAGACCGCCCTCATCCACGCCCGTTTCTTAGAGGGGCAGGAGGCCGCCCAGCGCTCCTTCCAGGCCCTCATCGACCAGCAGCGCGCGCTGCTGGGCGGAGCGCCGCTGCCGGCGCAGACTTTCGCGGCTCCAGCCATCCCCGCGCCGCTGCCCGCCGTTCAGGCCCCGGCGCCCGCCGGCGCGCCGGCTCCGGCCCTGTCGGCCGGACCGGATGTCTCCGGGGTCCTGCTCGGGATAGTCTCGTCGCAGACCGGCTATCCAGTGGAATCGCTCAACCCCGACATGGACATGGAGTCCGACCTCGGCATAGACTCCATCAAGCGCGTCGCCATACTCTCGGAGCTCCAGGAGAAACTCCCCCAGGCCCCGCGCATAACGCCCGAGCAGCTCGGCACCATACGTACCCTGCGCCAGGTCGGCGACTACCTCGCCGCCGGCATGCCCGCATCAGCAGGGGACACCATTCGGCATGGTGTCCCCGTACCCGCCGGCCCCGACGCGTCGAAAGTCCTGCTTGGGATAGTCTCGTCGCAGACCGGCTATCCCGTGGAATCGCTCAACCCCGACATGGACATGGAGTCCGACCTCGGCATAGACTCCATCAAGCGCGTCGCCATACTCTCGGAGCTCCAGGAGAAACTCCCCCAGGCCCCGCGCATAACGCCCGAGCAGCTCGGCACCATACGTACCCTGCGCCAGGTGGCGGCCCACCTCAACGCCGGCGCGGCATCGGCGGGGGACACTATTCGGCATGGTGTCCCAGTATCATCCAGTCCCGCCGCGGAGACCGAGCTGACGCGCGAAGTGCTGCGCCTGGCGGACCTCGATCCCTCCGCCCGCGGCGCGAAGCTGGACCTGGACAAGTCGCTGCCGGTGTGGGTGACCGACGACGGCTCGCCGCTGTCCGGCGCGATAGTTAAGGACCTCGCCGGCCGCGGATATAAGGCGGAAAAAGTTCCGCTCGAAGGCCGCGCCGTTCCGCCCGCCCTGGCCGCGCTGGTAGTCCTGGCGCCGGCCGCCAAGCTCGGCCGCGGGGACTTCTGGACCTCCTCCTCCGAGGATTTCCTTAAAAAAGCCTTCAGGCTGGTCCGCGCCGCCGGCCCCGCGCTGCGCGCCGCCGGCAAAAAAGGCGGCGCCTGCCTGCTGACCGTCTCGCGCCTGGACGGAGCCTTCGGCCTCGCCGGGCTCAAGGCCGAGCAGGACCCGGTATTCGGCGGCCTGGCCGGCCTAGCCAAGACCGCGGGACATGAATGGCCCGAGGTCGCCTGCCGCGCCATCGACGCCGCCTCGGGCTGGGACCATACGGTCTCGGTCGCCAGCGCCGTCGCCGACGAGCTTTTCCATAAGGGCCCCGCCGAGCTCGGTCTTTCGGAGACCGGCGGCAAGGTAGTGCTGCTCAGCGCCTCCGAGCGCTCCGCGCCGGGAGAATTCCCGCTGGTCAAGGGCGACGTGGTCCTAATCACCGGCGGCGCCCGCGGCGTCACCGCCGAAGCCGCTGCCGCGCTGGCGAAGGCCTGCGGGGCCGCGCTGGCC
>CAZVWK010000131.1:0-4530 GCA_964631475.1 uncultured Elusimicrobiaceae bacterium
GGCGCCCGGCGCCGGAGCCACCGCCAGCGGCGAGCGGCCCTTCATGCGGCCGGCGGCGGGAGCGGGGGCCCGGCCCCGGCGGCGGGGCGCGGCGTATGCCGGGATCTCCAGCTCTTCGGCGACCGACCAAACCGGCGTCAACCCTCCGGCTGCCGGCGCTACCCGCCAGTAGTAAAGCCCGGGCGGGAGAGAGCCGGGCGGCACCGCGTAGCGCGCGTGCCCGGTCCTCGACGAGAAGGCTTTGGAGGAGAAATCAGCGGAGGAGGAGCTCTCGATATCGTACTGGCCGGCGCGCGCGGAAGGTTCCCACGAGAGGACCGCGGCTCCGCGCCGCCGCCCGGCCTGCCTGCCAACCCGCGCCGCGGGCGCGGCGTCGGGCGCGGGGAACCTGGAGTTCCAGAAAGCGGACGCAAGCACGCAGGGCTCTCCGCAGGCCGGGTCCGGAGCCGGGGCCGGGCCGGAGTATACCGCGGCGCCAAGCAGCGCGGACAGGCCCCCGGGACCGGGCAGCTCGCATATGAAAGCCGAGGGCGGGAAGGCGCGCAGCACTCGCCCGCCCTCTTCCTTCAGGACGGACCGCAGCCTGGATTCGGAAGAGCCGGCGGACAGGATGACCAGCGCCTGCTGCGGGGAAGCGGCCGGGCACGGTGCGCTAAGCAAAGCGAGGGCAAGCGAAAGCAGGACCGAGGCCTTTATCATACCTTGATATTGTAATAATAATATTTTGCGGAAATATTGCGGGTGCGGGGCTTTGGGTGTATAATGGTTGGATGAACAAGAGCCTGAGGCCCGCCGGAACGCCTCGAAAAAGCGGTCACGAGGAAGTCGTGGAACCGGAGATTGTCTTCGACGGGTTCTCCCGCCGCCGGGGGCCGTCCGAGTCCGTCGGGTCGGGGCCTGGCCTCCTGGCCAGGATGCGTTTCCTGGCATCGGCCGCGCTGGTAATGGCGGGGCTGCTCCTGCTGGTGCCCGGCTTCATCCTGAGCGCCAGCCTCATAGGGGCCCTGATCGGCGTGCCCCTCATGCTGGCCGGCGCCGCGCTGCTGTTCACCGGCATCAGGGTAGGCGCGGGAAGGCTCAACGTGAAGACCTTCCGCGGCCGCTAGAAATCACCCAGCAGCACCTGCTCCAGCCGCAGTTCCACTCCCGTCCGCTCCTTCACCCGCGCCCTTACCTCGTCCATCAGGCCTTTTATATCCGCCGCGGTGGCGCCGCCGGTATTGACGATGAAGCCGGCGTGCTTCTCGGAGACCGCGGCCCCGCCGCGCGAGAGCCCTTTGAGCCCGCAGTCGTCGATAAGGCGCGAGGCGTAATCGCCGGGCGGCCTGCGGAAGACGCTGCCGGCCGACGGCAGGTCCAGCGGCTGTTTCGCCGCGCGGGCCGCAAGTATCCGCTCCCGCTCCGCTTCCAGCGCCGCCGGGCTGCCCCGTTTCAGCGCAAAGACGGCCGCAGTCACGGCCAGCCCTTCCAGACCCTCTACGGTGCGGTAGGACCATCTCAGGTCCGTCCGCTGCAGAAGGCGGCGCTCTCCCCTCCGGTCGACGGCCTCTATCTCCGAAAGCGTGTCGAAAGTTTCCTGGCCGTGGGCGCCCGCGTTCATCCGGGCCGCCCCTCCCACGGTGCCCGGGATGCCCGAGGTTTTCTCGAGGCCTCCCAGGCCGGCCGCGCAGGCGGCCAGCACGGCCGAGTCCAAGGGCTCTCCCGCCGAAGCGCGCAGCGAAGTCCCGTCGATCGACATTCCCCGGAACTTCACCGTGCAGATAGTGAGCCCCGGCAGGCCCTTATCACCAACGAGTACGTTAGTCATGCCGCCTAGCACCGTGACCGGGACCCCGGTCGTGAAAGCGGCCGCCATAAGCCGCGACAGTTCCTCCGCCGAGGAAGGCAGCGCCAGCGCCTCGAGGCTCCCCCCGCCCTGTAAGAGGCCCTTGAGGAGGAAGGCTCCCCGGCCAGCAACGGGCAGGGGGCCGCCTCCCTCAGTTTCTCAAGCCAGTCCGCCATTTTTCCTCAAACCAAGCGCCGAAGACAGCCCGGACCGGAAACGGTCCAGCGACTGCTCACCGGCGTTGATGAAATACACTCCCGCCAGTATGGCCAGTCCGCCGGGCACGGCGGCCCAGGTGACCCGCTCGCCTATGAAATAATAGGCGGAGGCCAGCGTGGCGAAAGGTTCCAGGTAGATGAAATATGACGATTTTACGGCCCCGATGCCCTCTACCGAATTGTTCCAGAAATAGTAGCAGAAGCCCGAAGCCACTACCCCCAGGAACAGCGCGTAAGCGGCGCCGGTGGCGTCGAGGCGGGACATCTCGGCGGGTCCGCCTGCGTACAGCCACACCGGGAGGACGCTGAACAGCGCCACCACCATAGTCGCCGTAGTCACCTTGGCCTGGGTCCAGCCGGTCAGCCACCGCTTCGTGAAAAGAACGTAGAAGGCCCAGGAGGCGCAGGACGCCAGGAAAATAAAATCGCCGGAGGTGGAAGGCAGGGCGAAAATCCCTCCGGCGCCCCCCTTGGCAAAGATTACCGTCATGGTGCCGGCGAAACCCAGGGAGAAAGCGAGGGACTTGGACGCCGTCAGGACCTCCCCGACTGTTATCATCAGGAAGGCGACCATGATAGGCGCGGTGGCTATCAGCCAGCCCGCGTTGCCCGCCGTGGTATACATCAGCGCGTAGCCTTGCAGGTAATGCTGCAGGGTTACGCCTACCACGGAGAGGACCAGCAGGCGCCACAGGTTAGGCAGGCGGAAGTCGGCGGCCTTGAAGCGCGACCCGGTCATCAGGACCAGGATCAGGGCGCCTATAAGCGCGCGCAGGAAGACCACGCTTATCGGCGAGACCTGCGTCAGGAGGTGCTTGGTCAGCGGGTAAGCCGCGCCCCAGACTATGGTGGCGAAACTGACTTGGAAATAGAGAGAGCCTTTGGAGAAGCGCATGGCAGAGTTAAAAAAAGACGGCCCAATGAGAGGGCGCCGGGCTTTTCACAGACCCCGGCGCCCGGGGGACGCCATTCGGCACGGCGACCCCTCCCGGTAAGGCTCAGGCCGCCCGTTTCTTTGAGAGCGCTTTCTTGACCCGCTTGAAGGCCCAGTCTATCTCCTTCTGGGTGACCACGAGCGGCGGCGCGAAGCGTATGACCAGGTCGTGCGTCTCCTTGCAGAGCAGGCCCAGACCCATCAGCTCTTCGCAGAAGGGGCGCGCCTTGGTGTTCAGTTCGACTCCGATGAGCAGGCCCTTACCCCGGACTTCCCTGATATAAGGGCTCTTTATCGAGCGCAGTTTCTCCATGAAGTACTCGCCCATCTTGCGGGAGTTCTCGACGAGACCCTCCTCGTTGATCGCCCTCATGGCGGCGCGCGCGACGGCGCAGGCCAGCGGGTTGCCGCCGAATGTGCTGCCGTGGTCGCCGGGATTGAACACGCCCAGCAGTTCCTTCGCGGCCACTACGGCCGAGATCGGCAGCACGCCGCCGCCCAGCGCCTTGCCCATGACCAGCATGTCGGGCTTGACTCCGTCGTAGTCGCAGGCGAATTTTTTCCCCGTGCGGCCGAAGCCGGTCTGTATCTCGTCGGCGACGAACATGACCCGGTTGGCCTTGCAGAGTTCGTAGGCGGCCTTGAGGTAGCCGGCCGGCGGGACAATTATACCGGCCTCGCCCTGTATGGGCTCCACCATGAAGGCGACGGTATTGGGCGTAATGGCGGCCTTGAGCGCGTCGATGTCGCCGTAGGGCACTATGGTGAATCCCGGCGTGAACGGGCCGAAGCCGTCCTTATACTGGTGCTCCGTGGACCAGGACACTATGCTTATCGTGCGGCCGTGGAAGTTGTTGCTGACGCCGATTATCTCGGCCTTGCCTTCCGGCACGCCCTTGACCTTGTAGCCCCACTTGCGCACGGCCTTCAGCGCGGTCTCGACGGCCTCCGCGCCGGTGTTCATGGGGAGGGCCATCTCGTAACCGGTGAACTCGCAGATCTCCTTGAGGAAGGGGCCGAGTTGGTCATTGTTGAAGGCGCGCGAGGTCAGAGTGCACTTCTTCGCCTGGTCCGTCAGCGCCTTGAGCACGCCGGGATGCCTGTGGCCGTGGTTCAGCGCGGAATAAGCGCTGAGCATATCCATATACTTCTTCCCCTCCGGGTCCCTGACCCAGACGCCCTTGCCCTGGGAGATGACTATCGGGAGCGGGTGGTAGTTGTTGGCGCCGTACTTCTCGGCGACCTCTATGAGCCTGTGGCTTTCGGTGTTGGTCTGGTTGGTTTCCATTTTAAAGTCCATTCTTAAAGCTCCTTGTCGTTTATCAGAACCTCACGCCGAGGCCGGCGGTATAGCCGCCCTCGCCGTGGAGCATATTGTAGGCGCCGTAGATATAGACCAGCGGCAGGGGCGAGAGTTTCACGCCCAGCGTATAGCGGGGCTTGGTGACCGTCGCGTCCGCGCCGTTGACCGTCGCGTTAAGGCCGGTGAGCGCCTGCGCCTCCACGGTGGTGCGGTCCAGGCCGACCACGGCGTAGGGCTTTATGATCGGCAG
>CAZVWK010000132.1:0-4396 GCA_964631475.1 uncultured Elusimicrobiaceae bacterium
CCAGTTGGGGAACATTTTAGATGAGTTGAAGCGCCTAATGTTGCAGGCCGGCGGTCTTATGCTATACTCAGGGCAGGGGAACAATGGGGTCCGCCGGACCGGCGGGGGAAACATACGGATTTTAACGGCAATATTCCAAGGAGCGGTAATATGCGATATCTCGCATCCTTAGTTGTTTTATTGGCCTCGGCCGGCTGGTGCGGCGCGGCCCATATCTACGACCACAAAGGCCTGGTGGAGTACCGCAATACGGACAAGGACGCCTGGGCGAGAGTCCCCTCCGGCGGGAAGTTCGAAATAAAGCCCGGAATGCGACTGCGCACCGCGCGCGCTTCCATGGCCGAGATACACATGGCCGACGGCTCGCGAGTAAAGGTCGCCCCGCTCTCCAATTTCACGCTCTCGGACGAGGATAAAGAGAAAACCGTGTTCGGCCTGGCTTCCGGCCGTATGCGTTCCTGGGTGAAGAAATTATCCCGCAGATTCGAGGTGCGCACTCCTTCCGCGGTCTGCGCCGTGCGCGGCACCGACTATACCACCACGGCCGACGCCGACGGGACGAAGGTCGAGGTTAACTCGGGCAGCGTCCTGGTCGGCGACGCCGCCGGCCGCACCGTCCTGGTGCGCGAGGGCGAGATGACCCGGGTCGAGCTGGGCGGCGGCGTGCAGCAGCCGCAGGTCAACCCGGACCCCCCTTCCGGCGACGACGCCTCCCTGGGCGGCGCCCGCGAACTGGCCCGCAGGGAGATCTACACGGAGATCTCCAGGGACGCCGTCGTGGCGCAGGCCCAGGCCGAGATGCAGTCCTCGGAGTACCAGAACCGCAAGACGGCGGTCGACGCCTTCGGCCGCCGCGTGCGCATGGAGGAGTACACCATACGCCCGGCCGACAATCAGTTCAAGTATGTGGTGCTCAATACCCGCGGCGAGCGCTTCGACTTCGGCAAGATACTCTTTACTTTCAATACGACGCTTCCCGCCGACCTTTCGGCCGTCACCGCCAATATGATCACCTCGGCCGGCTCGACGGCGCCCTCGGTCTGGCTGACCGAGATGAACAGCGTAATGAGCAATACGCAGGACAAGGTGACGGAGGACGCGCTGGGCGGGACCATGCAGTCCAACGGCAGTCTCTCCAGCCCCGCCTACAACCTGGTCTTCGCCGACTACTCCTTCTACGCCGCCGGCCCGGCCGAGGCCAACGACAACGGCGGCCTGGGCAAATGGCTCTGGACCAGGACCAATTACAATATCAAGAGGAACAGCTGGGACGGCGGCTCCATCGATTCCAACGGCGCGCTCACCGGCACGCTCGCCACCTCCTGGCTGGGCAGCCCGACGGCGATAACGAGCGAGGGGTCCAGCCCTTCGGGCTCGGACGTCTTCCACTCCTGGGGGAAGAATACGTACAGCGACAACACCTGGATAGCGGCCGAGGACTTCGTTATTTTCGACGACGGCAGCAAGCTCTCCGCCGGCGACTTTGGCGGGGGGCTCGCCGGCGGCGGGACCGTGGACCAGATCACCGACCGGCTTAATTTCGAGCGGGTCTACACCAGCTCGCTGTTCGAAGGCCGCACCATAGACCTGGTCTACTCGGCCAAGCTGCTCAAGGACATCGGCATGATCAGGTTCGAGTAAGGATAATAAAGAGATATGAAAAAACAAGCCGTCCTGCTTACCGTTCTGGCCATGGCCGCGGCGCCCCTCGCGGCCGAGATGAAGATAACCCCGGTCGCCAGTATCAATTTGCTGGGCGGCAAATACTTCCTGGACTCCGACGCCGCCTCCTTCGAGGGCCGCGCCGACGCCTACTTCTCCCCGGCTATAAGGCTGGGGGAGCGGCACGAACTGCTGCCCGTTTACTCGGGGAACTATTCCGGCACACAGGACGTGCAGGAACTGGCCGGCGGCGGCGTGCTCACCCGCCAGCGCCAGAACCACTCGCTTTCGCTCAAGTACGTCTACACCCGCGATTTCGACAAGTATAAGCCCCGCGTCGCCTATTCCAGGGCCTTGGTCCGCGAGACCAAGGACGAGAGCTGGGGCGACGGCCTCTTCGACTACGACACTTTCTCAGTGGGCTTCGAGGCGGAGAGGGAGCGGCCGCACGGCACCTTCACCGGTTCCTACGACTTCTTCAGCGTGAACTACGGCAATTACGCCACGCTGCTCAGCGACTCGCAGTCCATTTTCAAGGATACGGACACTTTTAATCAGCTTTCCACCAACGCCGGCGAGAAGCCGATGGACAATGTCAGCCACCGGCTGGCCTTTTCCTATACCTGGTTCCCCGAGCCCGTCGTCATGAGGGCCGGCTATGATTTCTCCTGGCGCCATTACGCCGAACAGGCGATCATAAATAACCAAAATGCAACCGGCCTCCCGCCTTTCAGCAGCGACAAGCGTTCCGATTTCGTCCAGAACTTCACCGTGAGCGCCAGCCGGGCGCTCAAGCCGGTCTATCTCAGCGCCGCCGCCCGCGCGGGCTGGCTGAGCTCCAACCAGGGCTCGTACGACAATACGGAAAAAAAGTACATGGACGACTATTACAGCTACGTGGACTTCTCGCTGAACCCGGCCATGACGCTGGCGCTGAAGAACGGCTCACAGTTCCGTTTCGGCCTGGAGTGGCGCAAGGTCTTCTACCTCGGCCGCCTCGCCCAGGGGACGGACGGCTCCTACGCCGCTTCGGAGATAGACCAGACCTACTGGCTCTCTTCCGTTTCGGCGCGCTACCCCGTCCTGCCGCGCCTCTACGCCCGCGGGGCCTTCAACTACCAGCTTTCGGACTCCAACATGCGCTACGAGGATAATTACAGGTACAACTACAGGGCCAGCACCTACCTGTTCGGCGTGGAGTGGGAGTTCTGAGCAGAGTCATCTAGCGGCCCGGCCGCACGGAGAACATTATGCGTAAAGCAAAAACCATCTTCATATCCCTGCTGGCGGCCTCGCTGTGGCCCGCCGCCGCGGCGGCTCAGCTGGGCACGGTCACCGTGACCCCGCCGCTGGCCAACGGGTCCACGCCCTTCATGATGAACACGGGTATGTGGCAGGCGGACGAATGGAGCATGGAGAACAACATAGCCCGCAGCACCGTAACCGGGGAACTCTATGTGGCGGGCACTTTCTGGGACAATAGCACCAGTTCCTCCAAGATTTTCGTCCGCAAGATCAACCCGGCCGGGGCGGAGGTCTGGACCAGCACCATCGCCAACCCCTCCAGCCCCGGGTCCAACGACTACGGCCGCGGCGTGACGCTCAGCCCCGACGGGGCCGTCGTTTACGCCCTGGGCGTCATGCAGCTGGGCACGCAGGACGTGGTCGTGGCCAAGTACGCCGCCGCCACCGGCGCCGAGCTGTGGACCGGCACCTACCGGGCCTACGACTCCGGCGACTACAGCGACAACGCCTACGACATAGTCGCCGACGCCTCCTTCGCCTATGTCGCCGGCACCAAGGCGAACGACATAGCCGTCATCCGGTTCCCGGCCGGCGGAGGAGCCCCGCTGCCCACCTCTTTCGACGGCGGCACTTCCTATAATGTCGCCTATTCCATCGACATACGGGACAATGTCCTGGCGGTGGCCGGATCCATCTACGACGAGGTCAACTGGAACAACGAGATCTGGGTGGCAAGGTATTCCACCGGCGCCATACTCTCCCAGGTCTGGGCCAGCACCTATACCTCGGTCATGGGCTCCGACGAGGCCCGGGCCGTCAAGATAGACGCCAACAACAATGTTTACGCGGCGGGCTCCCGTTACGACTACAACTCCGGCCAAGACATATGGCTCGGCAAATACGACCACAGCGGCAACCTCCTTTTCGCGAGGACCAAGAACAGCCCCTCCAACGGCTGGGACCAGGGTTTCGGCCTGACCTTGGATAATTTCGGGAACGTCTATGTCACCGGCAAGATGGACGCGTATAATTTCAACCAGGCGACCAACCTCTGGCTGGGCAAATACTCGCCCGCCGGGGCCCTGCTCTCCGAGGTCAGCCTGCATTCCAGCCACGACGCAGGCTATGACGTGGAGGTCAGCAGCCGGATGGTCTATGTAGGCGGCGCTTTCGACAGCAATTACGGCATAGCGCAGGTCTACCCGGAACAATTCGGCGCGCCGCAGGACCTTTTCGCCGGCCCCGGCTATATGACCGGCTCGGTGAACCTCAACTGGATCTTTGAAAATGCCGGTAACTTCGACTACAGGATACAGTACTCGACTTTCACGGCCGCCGCCTGGAACCCGAACGCCGCCGGGAATATCTCCAGCAACGCCGTAGTCGGAGCCGGCCATAACCAGCTGGTGGAGATCAAGGGCCTGCCGGTGCGCATAGACCATACCGCCCAGTTGCAGGAGGCCGGCCCCGTCTATTATTTCAGGGTCTG
>CAZVWK010000133.1:0-4171 GCA_964631475.1 uncultured Elusimicrobiaceae bacterium
GCCCTGAACATGTTCTTGGGGTTCATTTCCCTCCTCTACTTTTTCTATCACCCTCAGCTTCGCGCTCCGGGCGCGCCTGTTCGCCGCCGTTTCCTCTTCCGCGGGCACGGCGGGCTTGCGCGTTACCGGGTTCCAGTCCCCCAGCTTTATCTTCAGCCGGAAGGTCTCTTTTACGATGCGGTCCTCAAGGGAGTGGAAAGTGATGACGCCCATCCTGCCGCCGGGCTTTACGAAAGAGGAGACCTTCTGCATGCCCCGGGTCAGGTTGTCGAACTCGTAGTTCACGGCAACGCGCACCGCTAGGAAGGTCCTGGTCGCCGGGTGCGTCTTGAGGCCGCGCACGGGAACGGCGTTCTCGATTATGCGGGCCAGTTCACCGGTGGTCTCTATCGGCTTCTTCTCGCGCTTCTGGACTATCGCGCGGCTGATCCTGGTCGACCAGCGTTCGCCTACCACGCGTATCAGGTGCTCAATCTGCTCGTACGGCCACTGGTTGATTATCGCGGCGGCCGTCAGGGGATTGGAGGGATTGATGCGCATGTCGAGGGGCCCGTCGTGGCGGATGCTGAAGCCGCGGGACGGCTTGTCGAAATGAAGCGAGGAAATCCCCAGGTCGAACAGCGCGCCGGCGACCGACTCTATCCCCTCGCGCTTGAGGGCCTCGTCGAGATTGGCGAAATTGGATTCTATGACGGTCACGCGGGAGCCGAAGTCCGCTAGGTTGCGGCGGGCGTGCGCGGCCATTTCGGGGTCCCAGTCCAGGCCGACCAGGCGCCCTTTGGGGCCCAGGCGCTCCAGCACGGCCCGGGCGTGCCCGCCCATGCCGAGGGTCGCGTCCAGGTATATCCCCTCCCTGTCCGTGACCAGGAACTCGGCCGTCTGCGCGGCCATGACGGGCTCGTGCCCGTAGCATTCGCTCATAAGTCGAAGATCTTGCTGAATTTCTCCAGCGAGGGGTCTACCTTCAGTTTTTTGTAATCGAGCCAGCACTGCGCATCCCATATTTCCGCCTTGTTGCCCACGCCCCTGATGACAATCTCTTTCTTCAGCCCCGCGAAAGACTTGAGTTTGGCCGGCAGCAGTATCCTGCCCTGCTCGTCCAGCGCGGCGTCCACCGCGTTGCCGAAGAAGTACCTTTTGAAAGCCCGCTCCTCTTCCTTGTTCTCGTACTTGAATAGCTCCATGTTGTTGGAAATCAGTTCGTCCCATTTCGAAGGGAGGAACAGGCTGAGCGAGCGGTCGAAACCGACGGTGAGCATGAAGTGGGACTTGTCTTCCTTCTGCAGTTCCTGTCGGAAACGCGACGGGATGAAGATCCGGCTTTTCGGATCTATTGCGTGGTCGTATTCTCCGTACAGGGCGCCCATTTTATTTATACTCTACTGTGAACCCTTTTAACCCACAATTAAAACACTTTGCTCCACTTCTCACCACCGGACCAAAAGTATAGACAATGAACCTGTTATTGTCAATAGATGTGAGTAAAAATCTTTACTTAACAATCACTTTTTGATAAAAATACATGCCGGTAAAAACGGCCCTGATTGATGCTTATCAATCCGGGACTGTATATATAAGGAAGAAATGAGGCTGAAATGAGGAAGAAATGAGCGGCGCTATTGTATGCCGGAGATCTTGCCGGTCTTGAGGTCGTAGCGCCAGGCGTACTCGAGCGAGGACATTTTATTGTAGGGCATGCCGTAGGCCCGGTACATGGCCTGGGCCACCGGCTGCCCGTCACGCAGGTTCCGGCAGAACATGTAGAACGCGTCGCCCGCCTTGGCGCGCATCAGGAAACGAACTACGCTGTAGGACTGGGCGTACCAGAGCCGCACGCTGTCCTCGTCGGCGTCGGTCATGTCGTCTATGCGCACGAGGTCCTCGAGCTTGAAGCCGCCCCCGCCGGAAAGTATGCGCAGGTTCTCCGAGAGCCAGCGCGGCGTGGAAAGGCCCCGCTCGGATTGTATGAAGGTCGCGACCCCTTCGCTCAGCCAGAGGGGGCTGGGCCTCTCGGCCGTGAAGAAACTGTCGAAATAGATATGAGTCAGTTCGTGGGCGAGTATGCCGAAAGCCTCCGAGCTGTGGTAGAGGTAGATCTTGCGCTCGCTCAGGCTCGCGGCTCCCCCCGACCAGGCGGGGCGCCCGGTGAGGCGCTGGTAGGTGGACTGCTGGCGGCAATAATAGATGAAGACCTTTTTCTCTCGCGTCCAGGGAGAGAAGGCGACCAGGTCGAGCATTATGTTGCCGTGCAGGTTCTCCAACTGCGAGGTGAGTTCCTCCGAGACCGAGGCCCCTTCCTCGTAGACGACGAAGTGCCTGGTCTCCGCGGCCGAGAAGCCTTCGGGCAGCGGCGGATACGCGGCCTTTTCGGCGTCTCTGACCGCCTGGTGTATGGCGGCCTTCTCTTCGTGCGCGTGGCCCGGTATCATGTCGGGAGCGGCGGGCAGGTTCCCCACCACCAGCGACTGGGTGCCGGCGGCGGGCCGGGTGGAGCGATCCACTGTATTCATCGCCGGCGCGGCGGGAGGGACATAGACCCCGGGCCGCGAAGTATGCCTGGCTATCTTATAGGGGGCGGAGGGCTTGCTGAAGGGGTTCCTGGCGAGGCGCATCTGCGGCAGGGCCGACATGTCCTCGTTCATGTACTGGTACATGAACAGGCCCCAGATGACGAGCACCAGTGACCAGAACAGCAGCCTTAATCTCGCTAATATGTCCATCTTGGAGAACGGAAGGCCGGACCCCGCCCTGTCCGCCCGGGCTCAGCGCATCGAATCCCTCATCTTTACTACCATCTCCGACATGGTCTGAACGAAGATCGCGAAAACGATTATAAAAAGAGCGTGTATGGCCGCCTGGCCCCAGACCTGGCCGGCAACCAGCACCTGGCGCAGCGCGTCGGCGTAAGTCGTCACCTCGGGGTCCGCCAGCAGGGCGAATCGCGCGCCGCGGAAAAGGTAGATGGTCAGCATGAGCGCGGCGGCCGCGCCGGCGGTTAGCGCGGCCCCGGCCCTGGTCATGAACATCGCTCCGGCCGCCGAAGGCATCGTGAAGAGCAGCCACATGGGGGCCCAGTAGCCGCCCAGCAGATAGAAGAGGGCGGCCGCGGTAAGCAGGTTCAGCCAGACCATTCCCACCCGCAGGGCCCGTATCCACCGCACGAAACGGTAGGTGTTCCGGTTTATCAGGAAGTTGAGCGCGAAGGCGGCCAGCAGGACGGCGAAGGATATCCGTGTTACGGTAGTCTCCGGCTCGGAGAAGTAGATCGCGAAGCCGATAAGTGTCAGCGCGAACGGTATGAAGAAATGATTGAGTATATGCATAAAGGGAACTTATCCTTTTCTTGCGAAGACCAGAATGTGCCTCTCCTCTTTTTCGCCTGGTAGGGAGTAGCGCGCATCCTCCGCCTCCACGCCGCCGGCCGCCGCCAGCGCCGCGGCTACCGCCGGCCGGTCGGCCGCCACCTGCGCCGCGGTCTGCCATGCGAGGAAATGTCCCCCCGGCGCCGCTATATTTAAGCATTGAGGCAGTATGTTTTCAAGTTGGCCCATGGCGCGCTGCACCACGGCGGAATAGAGAGGGCCTTTCCATTGCCCCAGCCTCGCGTGAAGGGCCCGCGCGTTGCGGAGCCCCAGCCTGGAAATTATCCAGGTCAGGAACTGGAAGCGGCGCAGGCTCGAGTCGCAGAAAGTGAAATCCAGTTCCGGGAGGGCTATGGCCAGCGGCACGCCCGGAAAGCCGGCGCCAGAACCGGCGTCCAGCACCGTCCCTCCGCCCGGCACGAGGCGGCGCAGGAGGACGGCGCCAGGCAGGGAATCGGTTATGTGGCGCGTTTCTATGGCCGCTAGGTCGGCGGGCGAGACCAGGTTGAGCCTGCCGCTCATCTCGCGCAGGCCGGCGGCGTAGAGGGCCAGCCTGCCCGTCTGTTCAGGCGAGAGGCTGAGTCCCCATTCCGCCGGCGGGGCCGGGAATTCAGCGTCCACGCTGGGACCTCCTGAGTTTTTCCGCGGCGGCCCAGAGCAGTTGCACGTCGGCCGGCGTGACGCCCGGGATGCGCGAAGCCTGGCCCAGCGTGAGCGGGCGCACGGCGGTGAGTTTCTGGCGGGATTCCGTCAGCAGCCCGCGCAGGCCGGCGTAATCGAAATCCTCCGGGAGAGGGAATCCCTCCAAG
>CAZVWK010000134.1:0-4087 GCA_964631475.1 uncultured Elusimicrobiaceae bacterium
CCTCCGCGGCCGCCGGCGGGGCCGTCGGCGCCGACCCCTCGGCTCCGGACCTCCTGGAGCCGCTCGAGACCCTGCTGGCCGTGCTCGCCCGCACAGCCCCGCTGCTGCCGCCCCCCCCGCTCCCCGAACCGCTGCCGCAGGCCCTGGACGGTCTGGGGCGCGCCCTGCGCCTCCTCTCAGACCTGGCGGGGCGCAAGGCCGGGGACGGAGCAGCCGGGCAGATCAGCGCGCTCGCGGCATATGAAGCCCGGGAACTCCGACTGGCCCGCCGGGCCGCTGAAAGCGACCCGGCGGGATTCGTCGAAAATCTCAAATTTAGTAACATATGTTCGGACCTGGAAAACTGCTTTTTCCGGGCCGAAGAAGAAGCCGGGCGCCTGCCCCGGGCCTAACCAGCCCGGACCAAGGCCGGACCCGCCGGCAACAGGAGAAAACCGTGAAAATAATGATAATATCGGCCCTCGCGCTTTTTCTGGCCCAGGCGGGCCAGGCCGGCATCGTCTCGATATACCACACCGGCGACGTGCACGGCTGGTACAGCGCCCGCCCCGCCAAGTGGGACAAGGAGAACCCCTCCCGAATGATCGGCGGCTTCCCAGCCCTCGCGGCGCTGCTTAAGTCGGAGAAAAACCCCTACATACTCCTGGACTCCGGCGACATGTTCCAGGGCACCCCCGAGGGCAATCTGACCCGCGGGATGGCCACCGTGGAACTCATGAACAAGCTCGGCTACTCCGCCGCCACGGTCGGCAACCACGAGTACGATTACACCGAGGCCAGCCTCAGGGCCATGGCCTCCAGCGCCTCTTTCACCCTGCTGGGAGCGAACGTCTACCTGAAGGGAACCGGCGAAAGGCCGGATTATCTCAAGCCTTATGTCCTCCTGGAAAAAGCGGGAAAAAAGATCGCCGTGCTCGGCCTGGCGGGCGAACACACCACCACCTCCACGCTGCCGCTCAACGTAAAGCACCTTGAGTTCCGGGACGAGTCCGGCGAGGCCGCCCGGTGGATGAAGGAGATACGCGGGCTGAAACCGGACGCGGTTGTCGTCCTGGCCCATTTCGGGATCTGCGGCCGCTTCAACTCCCAGAAAGTGGACATCTCCACTTGGACCTATTCGGATCTGCGCGCCCGTTGCGGAGGAGGCGGCACGCTGGCCGTGGCTAGGGCCGCCGAGGGCATAGACGTGGTGCTCGGCTCCCATAATCATACCGGCCTCCTGCGCGGCTATTACGACAAGCAGAGCTCCACGCTGCTGGGCGAAAGCTTCTACGGCCTGACCGACGTCACACGCGTGGACCTGGATTTCGACGACAAGACGGGGAAGCTGAAAGGGGCGCGGGCCGAACTCCTGCCGCTCTGGACGGATGTGACCGGGGAGGACGGGACCGTCAAAGAAATCATAACTGCTTTCTCGGCCGAGGTGGACAGAGAGATGGAGAAGAAATTGGGAGAAGCGGCCTCGGACCTGGGCTACAGCGCCGAGGGCCTGGATTCAGCCGTAGGCAACTGGATGACGGACGTCATGCGCGAACACGCGGGCGCGGACATCGCCTTCCAGAACACCGCCGGGATACGCTCCGAGATCAAGAAGGGCCCGGTGCGCATGCGCGAGATCTACCAAGTCATGCCTTTCGAGAACACGCTGGTGACCGTGAGGATGACCGGGGCGCAGTTGGAAAAGCTCCTGCGGGAGAACCTCTCCAGCGGCAAGGCAAGGCTCCAGGTCTCCGGGCTGAAAGTCTCTTTCAGCCCGGGCAGGTCCGGCAGGATGCTCCTAGAGCGCAACGGCCGCGCCGTGAAGCCCGGCGACAAATTTCTCGTCGTTACCAATAATTACCTGACTACGGGCGGGACCGGCGGCAAGGCCTTCACCGAGGGAGAGAAACTGACCGACACCATGATCCCGGTGCGCGAGGCGCTCATCGAACACGTCAGGAAAGCGGGCACCGTGGTTGCGCCGGCGGACTCCGGGAGGATAGTCAGGCTGGAATGACAAGACAGTCGCTCAGAGCGCTCCTCATTGCCTCTCCCCTGCTGCTCGCCTCCTGCGCCTGGCGGGATTCGGTAGTGGTTTACCTGACCTCAGACGCCACCGGCTGGGTCATGCGCTCACCGGAGGACGAGGGCCCGGCCCCGGCCGGATTCCCCGTACTGAAAAAGGTCCTGGAGGGCGAAGAACGCCCCTTCCTGCTCTTACACGCCGGGCCATGGCTCGCAGGCCCGCAGGAGAGCCTGCCCCAGCGGGCGAAGGCGGCGGCGGAATGCATGTCGGGCATGCCCTACGCCGCGGCGGGGTTGCTCGGCGAAGACCTGGAACTGGACCCGGCCCGCGTCGAAAAGGCCCTCAAGGGGTCCCCGCTTCCGCTTCTGGGGTCCAACCTCTATCTCAAGAACGGCAACAGGGCTCCTTTCGCCGGGCGCTCCGTAACCGCGCCCGTCGGGGGAACTTCCCTAGGACTGGCTGTCCTCACCGCCCTCAGGCCGGACAGGATGGTCTGGCCGAAATACGGCAGCCGCTATAAGTTCGAAAAAGAAACTTACGAGACGGAACTGGCGCTCAAGGAGATGGCCGCGTCCGGTGCGGGAATAAAGGCCGTCCTGCTCGAGATAGGCGAAGGCGAAGGCGCCATGGATTTCCTTAAGCATTTTCTGGGCCACTTCAACGGCCGCCTGAACCTGGCGTTTGTGAAATCCGCGGATATCACGAAAACTTTCGCTTACAAGGGGACCCTGGTAGTGCCCGTTCTGGACGGGCTCAACAGGGTGGAACTGTGGCTCTCCCCGAAAGGCGGCATCTCCGACGCCTCGCACAGGACCATCCGACTGGACGCGGCCAGGCATGGCACGGACCCGGTCGTGGAGGCTATGCTGGACTCGCACCGCAGCGGAGCCCAGGCCGCCCTAGACCGGGTGATCGGCACATTGCCTTACCCGCTCGAACCCGGCAAGTCCGGCCCTTCCACCGCGGGCGCCTGGGCCGCCGCCTGCCTGAAGCGCTGGGCGCGCGGCGACGCGGCCATCTTCGACCCCTCCGACATCCGAGCCGGCCTGCCGCGGGGAGAAGTCAGGCTGGGCGACCTCTACAGGGCCCTGCCGGGCGAGAACAACGTGGTTTTCGTCAAGATACGGGGACAAGAACTGCTTGAGTTCCTGCGCGATTCGTCCGGCAGGCGCCTCTCCTACGCCGGAGTCGCCTACGACCCGGAGAAAGGCGCCGGCGAGGCCGACGGCCAGCCGATACAGCCGGGGCGGCTTTACCGTGTAGCGATACCGGATTCCATGGTAAGCGAGACCGATTACGCCATACTCTCAACCGCCATGGAATTCGCAAACTCCAGGCATCCGGTCCGCGACACAATGCGCTGGTGCCTGGGCCGCCGCCAGCCGGCGAGGCCCGCTATGGCGGGGATGGAGTTCTGACATGCAGGCCTGGCTGATAGCTCTGTTCATGAGCGGTCTTTTCTGGTTCAGGACCTTCGTCTTCTTCGCCGCCACCTGGGCGGTGTTCTTCGCCACCGCCACGGTTATCGGCGCCTCGGCGGCCTTCGAGTACGACGACGGCTACGCCTGGACCTCTCCCGTGTTCGCCAAAGCCGAAGCCCAGGGACTACCGCGCGGCTCGGCCGACTACTGGAACCTGGTCAACCGCTCCGACGGCCCCGAAAGGACCAAGCCGGCACCGTGGCTGGCTTCCTGGGCCCTGCGCCTGGCCGGGTTCAGGGTGGAACTTATAGCCGAGCGGGGCCGCGAAGGCTCGGAGGCCCTTGCGGCGCGGCGCATCCCCCCCGCCGCCGAGATACACTTCATAGCGGAAGGGGAGAGGGCGGACCTGCTCAGGAAAAAAGAATACACGCTCTATTTCGCGGTTTCGGACGAGCAGGTGGCCTTGGCCCGCCAGTTGGACATAACCCCGGTCAGGGTGCTTAAAAACACGAAGTCCCGGTTCAAGGCCCCACAGAACCCGGGCAGATACGGGGAGACCACCCTTCCCCTCTCCCGCCTCTGACCCCGGCCCGGCCGGCCCGCCTTATGTTGCAAGCAAATAGAAATGTCCGGTAGTAGCGGCATTTAGAAATGTCCGCTT
>CAZVWK010000135.1:0-3959 GCA_964631475.1 uncultured Elusimicrobiaceae bacterium
CCCGAGGTCTCGAGATACCCGACGGTGGAGGGGTCGGCCTGCGCCTCGGCGTAAGCCTGCCGCATCGCGGCGGCGCAGGCGCGCGGCGCCGGCGCCGGGGAGTCGACCCCGCCGCCAGAGGCGAAGCCCAGGCCCTTTATTACCGCGTAGACCCGGTCCCCGTCGCGCAGGGCGTCGTCCAGCCGCTTGAGCACCATGGCGACGGCGCCCTCGCCGGCCGGCGAGCCTGCGGCGGCCGCGTCGAAAGGTTTCGGGTCCCCGGAGAAAGGCCTCAGGGCCGAGGCCGCGGCCAGCGCGCGGGGATCGCCGTCGAGGGAGACAGCCCCGGCCAGCGCGGTGTCGAGCTCGCCGGCGCGCAGCGCGCGCACCGCGGCCTCGAGGGCGCGCAGGCCCGAGGTCTCGCCCGAGGAGATGGTGAAGCCGGGACCCCCGACGTGGAATTCGCGGGCGATGCGGCTGGCCACTATGCCGCCCAGCGCGCCCATCGTGCGGTTGGCGGAGAGCGCGGGCCCGGCTTTTTCGCGCAGGGCGGCGGTCAGGGAGCGTTCCTGTTCCTCCGTCAGCCGCCAGCCTTTTTCCGAGGCGAAGTCCTTCGCCAGGGAGGCCAGCGACCACCTGAAATGGAAATTCGTGGTGTTCTGGTCGAGCTCGAGGCCGACGAAAACCCCGGCGTTCTCGAGGCCTTTCCCTCCCGCGTCGGCGATGGACCGCGCCGCGGTGTCGAGCATCAGCAGCTGCTGCGGCAGCATCTCCTCCATCTCTTTGGGCGGTATCCGGTAGGCGTCGGAGGGGACGCCGACCTCCCTGAGGTAATGCCCTTTCGGGCCCGCCGGCAGGCCGCGCCGGCGCTCCGCCGGAAGTCCCGCCGGGCCGGTGCGCGGCAGGCCGAGCGCCGCCTCCTGGAATTCGCGTATATCGCCCAGTTCCCCGAAGCGGGCGGCCAGGCCGACTATGGCCACCGGCACGGCCGGGGACTGGCGCGGCTTCCTGAAAGACGGGGCCGAGGCCGGCTGATATTCCTCGACCAGGACGTGGGCGTTGATGCCGCCGAAGCCGAAGGCGCTGACGGCGGCCCTGCGCGGCGCGCGGCCGTCTCGCTGCGGCCAGGCCTCCCCCGAGGAGAGGACGCGGAAGGGCGAGCCGTCCAGCCGCACCTTCGGACCGGGTCTGGTGAAATTAGCCGTCGGAGGGATGGTCCTGTTCTCGAAAGCCAGCAGCGTCTTCATCAGGCCAGCGGCGCCGGCGCCGGTGAGCAGGTGCCCGATATTGGACTTGACCGAGCCGAGGGCGCATTGCCCTTCGCTCCAGCCGCGCTCGCCCCACAGGGCGCGCAGGCTCTCGACCTCCACAGGGTCGCCGGTGGGCGTGCCGGTGGCGTGGCATTCGATATGGTCCACCTGCGAGGGAGCGAGGCCGGCCTGGCGGTAGGCGGCGCGCATCGCGCGCAGTTGGCCCTGCGTATTGGGGGCCAGCAGGCTGCCGCCCACGTCGTTGGAGAGGCCTATGCCGGTAATGACGCCGTATATCCTGTCGCCTGCGCGCACGGCGTCGTCGAGCCGCTTGAGCACGAAAATGCCCGCGCCTTCTCCGACCACCAGCCCGTCGGCCGCGGCGTCGAAAGGCGCGGGGCGGCCGGAGGGGGAGAGCGCGCGCAGTTGCGAGAAGCCCATCTGCGTGTAGAGGGAGGACGGCCGGGAAACGCCGCCGGTCAGCATCGCGTCGGCCCGGCCCTCGCGCAGGGCGTCCACGGCTAGTTTCAGCGCGTAGAGGGATGAGGCGCAGGCCGCGTCGAGAGTGAAGCTGCCGCCGGAGAGCCCCAGGGCGCGGGCTATGACGGCGCCGGGCAGGCCGGCCGGTCTGTAATTGAGCGGGTCCGTCGCGCCGGGAGGCGGGAGCTTTTTGCCGAGCACGGTCTCGCCGAATACGGGCAGCAGGGTTTCGACGGCCAGCGCCGAGACCGTATCGGTGGGAAGGACTAGGTTGCCTATTATGACCCCGGTGCGCGAGCGGTCCACCCGCTTCTCGCCGGCGTCGAGCAGCGCCTGCCGCGCCGCGTGCAGCGCCAGGTGGAAGACCGGGTCGAGCCGCTCTAGGAAGCCGGGGCGCAGGTCCAGGCCGGCCGGGTCGAAAGTGAAGCCTTCTATGAAGCAGGCCTTCTTCGAATAGACCTTGTCGGGCTCGCCCTTGCGCGGGTCGAAGGCTTCGTCCGGGGGAACTGCCCAGCGGCCAGCCGGCGTTTCGCGGGACGAGCAGACGCCTCCCGCCACGTTATTCCAGAACGCGCGGAGGTCCGGGGCGCCTGGGAAGATGCCGCCGGCGCCGACTATGGCTACGGGTTCCTGCTTCAAGCCTTGCTGAGCTCCTTCCTGGCGAAAGCGGAATTGAGGGCCGGGTCCACCGTGGACTCATAGCCCGTCATCCTCGCTATAAGTCTGCCTTCGCCGTCGGTGAAATCTATGTCCGCCGCGCAGGCGTGCTCCGCCGAGCGGGTTACGCGCGCGGCCAGGCGGGCGCCGCCGGCCGGGAAGGCCGCGTACTGCCTGTAGGACGCCGCGGAGTTGGGCAGCGAGCAGGCGCCCGAATTATCGAAGGTCCAGAGTATCAGCGCCTGGAAAGCGGCGTCCAGCGCCGCCGGGTCGGCCAGCCAGCGGTCGCGCGGCGCGCCGCGCATCCACGAAGCCGGCGGCAGCGAAGCCGCGGCGTCGGCGATTATGCCCTGCTCCGAGATGCCGGCCACCGAAGTTATGAAGCGCATGTCCTCGCCGTGGAAAAGTATCCCGTCGTAGGCCTTCTCCGGTGTGCGGCCGTAGGCTTTTACGGGGAAATCCGGCGCGGCGGCCGGCGCGGCCGGCAGCGAGGCGGCCAATACTATCTCGGCGCCGGCGTGCAGCTCGCCGCCGGGCCCCCGCAGTTCGGCCGGCACGCGGAACAGGCCGTCCTTCTTCGCGGACCTGCCGGCGAAGGCGGAGAGCCTGTACTCCCCGCCGGGCAGCAGTATGCCCTTGTAGACCTTGAGGCCGTCGAAGCCGTGGAAGAGCAGGCCGGGATTGCCGTGCAGGGCGGCGTGCGCCAGCCATTCGGCCATGATCGCCGTCGGCACCACGGCTCGCCCGTTTATGACATGGGAGCGCAGGAACGGGCAGTCGGCCACGGAAAGTTTCAGCTCGAAGGCGCGCGACAGGTCCTTGCTGCCCTTGGCGGGGGGCGTTTCCGATATATCGGGCCCGGTCTTTTTCGGCCTCGAGACCGCCACGACCTCGGCCGGTCCGTCGGCGGCGGCCAGCTCGTCGGCGAGGAACTTCCCGCCTTCTTCCAGCCCTATCACGCCCACTCCCTCTTTGGCGAAGAGAGCCTTGAGTCCGTCGTTGACCATGCCGCCGTCCCAGGGCCCCCAGTTGAAAGAGGCCACCCGGCAGCCGGGCAGGCGCCTGGCCAGCAGGCTGGCGGTCTTGTTGAGGACTTCGTTGGCCATCGCGTAATCGCACTGGCCGGTGCGTCCGAAGCGCGCGGTGGACGAGGAGTAGAGCGCCACGGCCTTCAGCGCGGCGCGGTCCAGCGCGCCGAGCAGGTTGCGAAGCCCGGCCACCTTGGTGTCGAAGACCGAGTCGAACTGGGCGTCGGTCTTGTCGAGTATGAACTTGTCGGCCAGTACCCCGGCGCCGTGCACCAGCGCGCGCACGGGGCCCAGCTCCTTCTTTATCCGGGCGACGGTCTCCTTCACCGCGGCGGCGTCGAATAATAAGCGGCGCGCGAGCCGGCCGCCTCGAAGCGGTTGAGCTGCGCGCGTATTTCGCGGGCGGCCGTTATTTTCGCGCAGCGCTCACCGGCTTCTTTCGGCGTCATGCCGTGGTTGCGGGAAATAAGGGCTTTTTTAATGCCGGCCTCGGAGGCGCAGGCGGCGAGCCAGGGTTCCTCGGCGGCCGGCAGCGGGCTGCGGCCGACCAGGGCCAGCGCGGCCC
>CAZVWK010000136.1:0-3842 GCA_964631475.1 uncultured Elusimicrobiaceae bacterium
CTGGCCGACGGCAACCGCACCGTGCGGCAGTTGAGCGCCGCCGGCGGCGCCATCTCCGCCCCCTCGCGCGCGCCCCAGCCGCCGCCCATGTCCACGTAAGAAAGCTTTATCCCTGCGGCGTCCAGCCGGCGGACGAAGGCCGCCATCGCGCGCGCCGCCTGCCGGTAAGGACCGGACGAATGTATCTGGGAGCCCAGGTGTATATGGGCGCCCGAAGGGAACAGCCACCGCGAAGCCGCCGCGCGCCGGAAAAGGCCCTCCGCCTCGGAAAAGGACACGCCGAACTTGGAGCCGGACTTGCCCGTGCTGATGAACTTATGGGTGCGGGGGTCTATGTCCGGGTTTATCCGCACGGACACCCTGGCCATCACGCCGCGCCTGCGGGCCACTCCCTCCAGCGCGTCAAGTTCCTGCGCCGACTCCACGTTGATCAGGAGCACTTTCGCGCCCAGCGAGTAATCCAGTTCCTCCCGGGTCTTCCCAACCCCCGAAAAAATTATCCTGTCCGCCCGGAACCCCGCCCTCAGCGCCCTGAATAGTTCCCCCCCGGACACCACGTCGGCTCCCAGCCCCTCGCGGGCCAGCAGGCGGCACAAGCCGCCCGAAGGATTGGCTTTCATCGCGTAGCAGATCAGCGCCCCCGGGAAAGCCCTCTTATACTCCCGCGCCTGCCTCAGCAGCACCTCCGCCGAATAGACGTACACCGGCGTCCCGACACGCGCGGCGATCTCTTCCAGAGTCTTAAGAGGAAATTTATCCAGCATCTTTGTTTTGTTCTGTAAGGAGACAGCCGGAGGAGGCGGGGCGCCAGCTTAGCAAAACCGCCCCGGAGCCGCGAACATCGTAAGCGTGAGCGGCGAGGGAAGATCGGCGAGCGCTATGCGCGAGACCGCGTGTTTTGCGTGCTGGCGCCTCGACATGCCTCCGGGATAGTTCTCCTTCCTGTCTCCCTATTTAAAAAAAGAGGGAGGGCCGTTAAAACCCTCCCTCTCAGGAAAACAACTGCGCGGGGCGGGACTCGAACCCGCAAGCCGTTAAGCACACGCCCCTCAAACGTGCGTGTCTACCAGTTCCACCACCCGCGCATAAAAAGAACAGACGACCCCTTAATTCTATAAAATCCGGGGCCGGTCCCGCCAGTTACTTGCCGCCAGTTACTTGCCGGCGGGCGCCTGGGCCGGGGCCGCGGGCGCGGGAGCCGCCGGCGCCGCCTGCTGGGGCTGCCCCATCGGGTTCTCGAACACCACCGAGCGCCGCCGCTCGGCGTTGGAGAACACCGTCAGCATGATCGAGGTGGCCGCGAAGCCCAGCGCCAGCCACATCGTGAATTTCTTGATGAAAGTCGTCCCGCTGCCCGAAGAGAACAGCGCGTCGCCGCCGCCGCCGAACATGGCCAGCGCCGAGCCCTTGCTACTCTGGAACACCACTATGATGATTATCAGCAGGAACGCTATCAGCACGTGCAGTATAGTAACCAGTGTGTACATTTATCTCTCCTGAATTGACCTTAAATCACTTCGACAGCGCCACCAGCCCGGGCAGCGCCTTCCCCTCCACGAATTCCAGCGACGCCCCGCCGCCCGTGGAGCAATGCGACATCTTCTCGCCCGGCACCTTGGCCGTCTTGAGCACGGAGAGGGTGTCCCCGCCGCCCAGGATGGTGGTCGCGCCGGCCTTGGTGGCCTCGGCCATCGCGTTGGCCAGCGAGACGCTGCCGCTGGAGAAGGGAGCCATCTCGAAAATGCCCACCGGGCCGTTCCAGAAAACGGTCTTGGCACCTTTGACCTTCTCGGCGAACAACAGCTCCGTCCTGGGGCCGATATCCACTCCTATCCACTCGTCGCCGATGGCCATGGACTGCGTGACTTCCCTGGCCGCCTCGGGGTTTATCTCTTTCACCACGATATGGTCCGCCGGCAGCAGCAGCTCCACGTTGTTCTTGAAGGCCTTGAGGATGATCTGCCTGGCCTCCTCCACCTTGTCCGCCTCCAGCAGCGACTTGCCGATATTGGTGTTCTGCGCGGCTAGGAAGGTGTACGCCATGCCGCCGCCGATTATCAGCGTGTCCACCTTCTCTATGAGGCTGTAGAGCACCGGCAGCTTGTCCGAGACCTTGGCCCCGCCGATGATGGCCACGAAGGGCCGGGCGGGATTGGACATAGCCTTATCGAGGTACTCCAGCTCTTTCTGCACCAGCAGGCCGATGGCGCCGGGCAGGAATTTTGTCACCGCCGAAGTCGAAGCGTGCGCGCGGTGCACCGCTCCGAAGGCCTCCTGCACGAAGAACTCGCCGTGGGCGGAGAGCATCCTGGCGAAGGCCTCGTCGTTCTTCTCCTCCTCGGGGTGGTAGCGGAGGTTCTCGAGCAGCACTATCTCGCCGTTCCTGGCCGCCTTGACCACCTTTTCGGCCTCGGGCCCAACGCAGTCGGAGGCGAAATACACCTTGACCCCGGCCAGCTTCTCCAGGGCGGGCGCCACCGGCGCCAGCGTGTACTTGGGGTCCACTTTCCCCTTGGGGCGGCCCATATGTGCCATAAGTACGACCTTGCAGTTGTTGTCGAGCAGGAGCTTGAGCGTGCGCAGCGTCTCGCGCATGCGGGTATCGTCCTTTATGACGCCCTCTTTTATCGGGACATTGTAATCCACACGCATCAGCACGGCCTTGTTCTTGAGATCCAGATCCTGGACCTTAGCCAGTTTAAGCACCGTCGTCGTCATATATCGCTCCTGTCCTGAAAATATCCGGCGCCCGCGCGCGGCGGGCGCCGGCAACCGTTCGCTACTTAAGCAGCTTCTCCAGCAGGGACTGCAGGCCCGGCGTGGTCCTCTCCCTGAGGGAATAGGTCACGCGCACGGACGGCTTGTTGAACTTCAGGTGCGCCGCCAGGTCTATCGGCGTGCCCACCACCACTAGGTCGGCGGGGACGGCGTTGATGCTGTCCTTGAGCTCGGCCATCTGCTCGTCGCCGTAGCCCATCGCCGGCAGGATATCCTCCAGCTGCCTGAAGTTCTCGTAGACCTTCTTGATTGTCCCCACCGCGTAGGCGCGGGGGTCCACTATCTCCTTGGCCCCGTACTGCTTGGCGGCAACGTAGCCCGCGCCGTAGTCCATGTCGCCGTGGGTCAGCGTCGGCCCGTCCTCGACCACCAGGACCTTCTTGTTCTTGATCTTCTCGCCGCCGACCACCCCGACGGGGCTCTCGGCCTCGATGATCCTGGCCTTCGGGTTCATCAGTTTTATATTGTCCTTGACGTCCTCGACGGCGTCGGGCTCGGCGGTGTCCACCTTGTTGATAATGACCGCGTCGGCCTGGCGCAGGTTGACCGCGCCGGGATGGAAGGTGGCCTCGTGGCCGGCCCGCAGCGGATCGGTCACCACCACGTGCAGGTCCGGGGTGTAGAACGGCAGGTCGTTGTTGCCTCCGTCCCAGAGTATCACGTCGGCCTCCTTCTCGGCCTCCGCCAGGATTACGCCGTAATCCACCCCGGCATAGACGATTACGCCCGCCGCGATGTGCGGCTCGTACTCCTCCATCTCCTCGATAGTGCACTTGTGCTTCTTGAGGTCCTCCAGCGAAGCGAAGCGCTGGCAGGTCTGGGCCACTAGGTCGCCGTAGGGCATGGGATGGCGTATGGCCACCACCTTCTTCCCCATCTTCTTGAGCATGCCGGCGATGGCGCGCGTGGTCTGGCTCTTGCCGCAGCCGGTGCGCACCGCGCAGACGGCCACGACGGGCTTCTCAGACTTGATATAGGTATGCTCGCCCGAGAGCAGCTTGAAGTCCGCGCCGCAGGCTAGGGCTATCGAGCCCTTCTCCATGACGGTATTGAAGCTCACGTCG
>CAZVWK010000137.1:0-3818 GCA_964631475.1 uncultured Elusimicrobiaceae bacterium
TGAAAGGACAGCGCGCTACTGCTTGGGGAACATTCTTAGATGAGTTGACACGAGGCCGCGAAAGCGGCCTCCCGAAAGTAGGGGACAGAGCGAGACTGCCGGCTGACCCCTTGCGGGGACTATTCCTCCACCTCCTCGGCGGCGTTCTCAGTTCCGCCTTCCGTCGCCAGGGCGCCGCCTGTCTCACCGGGCCGGCGCCCATCGCCGTCCATAAAATCGATAGTGTAAAGCCGCCACTTGGCCGCTTCGGCGGGGCTGGCCTCGGCCCGCCTGGGGCCGCGCCGTTCGGCCCCGGAACTTCCGTCCGTACCCGGTTCCCCGCGCTTGAGACCGAGCGCCAGTTTCGCGCCGGTGGAGGTGGCCATCGTGATATAGGCCCCCCTGAGGCCGTGCGCCCGGCAGTTGTCACGGTCCGCGGAGCAACTGACACGCTGTATGTCGCTCATCTTTCCGTAGCGCGACTCCAGCTTGTTAAGGAAAATATGCATCTCCGCCTTTAGCGCCTCACGGCGGGCGCCGCGCACGTCCTCGATGGTCTCCGGGTCGGGCCGGTCTGCCGCGACGCTCTTCTCTGAACCGGAGGGGGCGGGGGACGGGTGGACGGTACGGGGCCGGAGAAGTTCCTCGAGCGGAGTCTCCGCCGGGGCGGCGGCCGACTTGAGCCGAGTGGCCGCGGCGCGGAGGTACTTTTCCTCGCGGCCGTTGAGCTTTTCGGAGGCTATATCCTGAAGCAGGTCCGTGCTCGGGGCGTAAGCCAAAAGCACGGGCTGAACTTCCGGCTGAGCGTTACCGCCGGCGGCCCTGGGATTATTGGCGGCAGGGGCCTCCGAAGGAGAACCGTCCCCCGAGGAAGAAGATCCTGAAGAAGCGGAACCGCCCGGCGCGTGCGGGGAAGAGTCGCCAGAACCGCCGGAGGAGGCGGAGGACCCGCCGGCCTGGGAGCCCCCTCCCTCGACCACGCGGAGCTGTGAAGCGTCGACCGCCTTTACACCCCCTCCCGTCGTCGCCCCGTCGGCCCGGAACTTAAGGAGGTCCATGGCGGCGGCGCGCTGCGACTCGGCCGCCCCGCCCAGGTCGGCGCCCGAGACGCCGCCCCTCATGCCGGAAACAGAACCGGTATTCCCCGGAGGAACGCCGGAATAAGAGCCGCCCTGAGCGTGGCGCGTGCCGCCGGACGAAGCGGAATCAGGTCCGCCCCGGGAAGGAAGCGACGCGTACATGGCGGAAGCGGCCTGGCCGGCCGCGCCGGGAGAGGCCTGGGCGCGGGCGTAGAGGGCGACGGCCGCCGCATCGACTTCCGACATCTCCTCGCCTTCGGGAGCCTGGCCGTCCTCGGACCCGTTCGCGGAGGCGGTCCAGGGGCCGGCGGCGTCCGCGCCCGTTTTTGAGGCCCCTCCGCCGGAGGCCGCCCAGGAAGATGAACCGCCGGCGCCCAGTCCCTTGGGGCCTTTGTAATAACTGCTGGCCCAGTCGCGGGGGCCGTCGTCGGCGTACTCGCCGCGGGAAGAGGAGGAGCCGGCGCGCCAGCTCTCATTCGAGGCGGAGGCTGCCGCGGTCCGTGAAACCGGGGAAGGCCCTCCAAAACTGAACCCGAAACCGGACGCCGCGGAAGAAGCCTGCGCTTTCAGCGCTTCGACGCCGCGCCTGAAATTCTCAAGATGGGAGGATGGCGCGGCGGCGGACGCCTGCGCCTTTTCGGGGGCGAAACGGGACGAGAACCCGGCGCTCATCTGCACCGGGGCGGAGGTCTTGCCCAGGCGAGATATCGCCAGGAAACCGCCCACGGCGAAAGTGCCGAGCGCGACGGTCAGCATGAAAGCGGGGTCTTTTCCTAAACCTTTCATATATACCCTGGTACATGAATAGTCTAGCCGCGTTGGCTTGACTTGTCAAGCCCGCAAGACCTGGCTCGCAATAGGTCTTTAGACCTACGGTCAAGCCGCCCGCTCCCCTCTCACAGACCCCGCAGCGCCGCCCTCCTTTCCCCTTTTGCTATCATTTCCGCATGCCTTTCCTGCCGGCAACCACGGAAGAGATAAAAAAGTCCGGCTGGGACGCCCCGGATATCGTACTTGTCACGGGCGACGCCTATGTGGACCACCCTTCTTTCGGCATGGCCATGCTGGGCCGGCTGCTCGAAGCCGCGGGCTACAGGGTGGCGATACTGGCCCAGCCGGCCTGGACCTCCCCGGCCGACTTCCGCCGCTTCGGCAGACCCCGGCTCTTCTTCGGCGTCTCCTCCGGCAACATGGACTCGATGATCAACAAGTACACCCACAACCGGAAGATCCGCTCGTCCGACGATTTCTCGCCCGGCGGCCGCCCGGGCCTGCGCCCCGACAGGGCGACGACCGTCTACGCCCAGCGCTGCCGCGAGGCCTATCCGGGCGTGCCGGTGGTGATAGGCGGCATAGAAGCGTCCATGCGCCGCTTCGCCCATTACGATTACTGGTCGGACAAGGTGCGGCGCAGCGTACTGCTAGACGCCAAGGCCGACCTGCTGGTCTACGGCATGGCCGAGACACAGATACTGGAGATAGCCCGCCGGCTTGACGCGGGAGAAAAACCCGCGGCCCTGCGCGATATACGCGGCACGCTGTACCCGCTGGGAGCGTCCGAGGCGGAAAATTTCCCTCCCGACGCCGCGCTGCGCCTGCCTTCTTACGGGGAAGTTTCGTCCGACCGGTTCAAGTTCGCCGCGGCGGCGCGCGTCATGCACGAGGAGACCAACCCGTTCTCGGCGCGCCCTCTGCTGGAAATGACGGGCAAGATGGCCGTGGTGCAGAATCCTCCCGCCCTCCCGCTGTCGACGGCCGAGATGGACAGGATATACGCCCTCCCTTACGAGCGCCGGGCTCACCCCTCCTATAAGGAGCCGGTCCCGGCGCTGGAAACGGTAAGAAACTCGGTCGTCATACACCGCGGCTGCTTCGGCGGCTGCGCCTTCTGCTCGCTGGGCCTGCACCAGGGCAAGTTCATACAGGAGCGCAGCCCCGGCTCCGTGACAGCGGAAATCTCGGCGCTGGTCTCGCGGCCTGGCCATCGCGGCAGGATATCCGACCTAGGCGCGCCCAGCGCCAATATGTACGGGATGCGCGGCAAGGACGCGGAGATGTGCAAAAAATGCCCCCGCGGCTCCTGCCTGCACCCGGCGGTCTGCCCCAACCTCGACGTTTCACACAAGGCGCTGCTGGGCCTGCTGCGCGAGGCGCGCAAAGTGAAAGGACTAAAAAAAGCTTTTGTCGCCAGCGGCATCCGGATGGACCTGGCCCTGCTCTGCCCCGACTATATCGCCGAGATAGCGCGCGAGCACACCGGCGGCCAGCTCAAAGTGGCGCCGGAACATATCTCCGACAGTGTGCTCGCGATAATGCGCAAGCCGGGCAGCAGGGCGCTGGAGGATTTCACCGCCGGCTTCACAAAGGCGTCCAGAGCCGCCGGGAAAGAGCAGTACCTGGTCCACTATTTCATCTCGGCCCATCCCGGCTCCACGCTCGAGGACATGGCCGAACTGGCCGTCTGGCTCAAAGAACGCGGCATAAGACCCCGGCAGATAAACGATTTCCTCCCGGCCCCGATGGAGCTCTCCACCGCCGTCTATCACACCGGCCTCGACCCGTTCACCATGAAGCCGGTCTATGTCCCCAAAAAAGAGAAGGAGCGCCGCCTTCAACGCGCGCTCCTGCAGTACTACAAGCCCGAGAACCGGGCTCTCGTCGCCGAGGCCCTGCGCCTCGTCGGCCGCCCCGACCTCTCCAGAAAACTACTGAGGCCTGCGTAAATAATGTCGGCGCTGGAGGCTTGAACTTTGAGACGGG
>CAZVWK010000138.1:0-3700 GCA_964631475.1 uncultured Elusimicrobiaceae bacterium
GAGACCCCGCTGCCCTGCCTCCTCACCGTCGTAAAAGAGATAAACACGCCCCGCATGCCGTCCATCAAGGGCATGATGCGCGCTAAATCCGCCAAAATAACGGCCTGGACGGCCGCCGACATAGACGCCGACCCGGCCGCCCTGGGACTCGACGGCTCGCCGACGCGCGTGGTCAAGATATTCACGCCCGAGCCGCGCAAAGGCGGAGAGATAATCTCCGGCTCCGCCGGCGACGTGGCCAAAGAGATAGCGGAACTGCTCAAAGGGGAGGTCGTCTGATGGCCTCCATAAAAGTCCGCCTCGAGAAATGCACGGGCTGCACGCTCTGCGTCAAAGCCTGCCCTTTCGGCGCCATACACATGTCGGAGAAGGTCGTCGGCATAGCCTCCGACACCTGTGGCGCCAGAGGCGCTGTTCCGAAGGCCGTCATCGACATGGCCCTCTGCACGCTCTGCGGCTCCTGCGCGGCCGCCTGCCGCTTCTCCGCCATAGAGACGGAAAAGGCGGGGGGGCCGAAGAAAGACCTGTCCGCCTACAAGGACGTCTGGGTATTCTGCGAGCAGAAGAAAGGCGTAGTGCAGTCCATCTCGTACGAACTGCTGGGCGAAGGCCGCAGGCTGGCCGATAAACTGGGCGTGAAGCTTTGCGCGGTGCTGCTGGGCGAAGGCCTGGACGCCGTCGCCGAGTCGCTGGGCGAGCGCGGCGCGGACAAGGTCTATTACGTGAGCCATCCGTCGCTCAAAGCCTACCAGGACGATCCGTATTCCGAGGTGCTGGCGCGCCTGGTGGAGGAATACAAACCCGAAGTCCTGCTCTGCGGCGCCACCACCATAGGCCGCAGCCTCATCTCGCGCGTAGCCATCAAGGCCGCCGCCGGCCTGACGGCCGACTGCACCGCCCTCGACATAGACGCTAAGGAGCGGCTCCTGCTTCAGACCCGCCCCGCCTTCGGCGGCAATATCATGGCCACCATCACCGCCCCCAACCACCGGCCGCAGATGGCCACGGTGCGCCATAAGGTCATGAAGGAAGCCCCCGTCGAGAAAGGCCGCAAGGCCGAAGTGATAAAGAAAGATTACCCCGCGGAGGCCTACGCCTCGCGCACAAAGCTGCTCGAAATGGTCGAGGAGCTCGGCGCGACCGTGAACCTCTCCGAGGCCGACATAATCGTGGCCGGCGGCCGCGGCATGGGCGGCAAAGAAGGCTTCGCCCTGCTCGAGGACCTGGCGAAAACGCTGGGCGGCGCCGTGGGCGCCAGCCGCAGCGCCGTCGACGCGGACTGGATCTCCTACGCGCACCAGGTGGGCCAGACCGGCAAGACCGTAGTACCCAAGATCTACTTCGCCTGCGGCATCTCGGGCCAGATACAGCACCTTATCGGGATGCAGTCGTCGAAGATCATCGTGGCCGTGAACAAGGACCCCGAAGCCCCCATCTTCAAGGTAGCCACCTACGGGATAACGGGCGACGTCGGCGAGATAGTCCCGGCCATCACCCGCGAATTCAAGCGGGTGCTGAACAAATAAAGGAAGCACATTATGACCGGTGAGAAGACGCCGCTTAAGAGCCTGACCCAGTGGCAGGCCCTGGAGAAGCATTACGCCAAGCTGAGCAAGGTCCACCTGCGGGACCTGTTCGCCGGCGACCCCAGGCGGGGGGAGAACCTCTCGCTCGAGGCCGCCGGCATATACTTCGACTATTCCAAGCACCGCGTCACCGTCGAGACCATAAAGCTGCTGGGCGCTCTGGCCCGCGCTTCAGGCCTGCGCGACTCCATAGAGGCGATGTTCACCGGGAAGAAAATAAACATCACCGAGGCCCGCGCCGTGCTGCACACCGCCCTGCGCGCGCCTAAAGGCGCGGTCGTCACAGTGGACGGCGAGAACGTCGTGCCGCAGGCGCACGAGGTGCTCGAAAAGATGGAGTCCCTCGCGGCAAAAGTGCGCGGCGGCAAATGGAAGGGCCATACCGGCAGGAAGATAAAGAACGTCGTCAATATCGGCATCGGCGGCTCGGACTTGGGCCCCGTCATGGCCTATGAGGCGCTCAGGAGCTACTCGCGGCGCGGCCTGACCTTCCGCTTCGTCTCCAACGTGGACGGCACCGACTTCGCCGAGGCCGTCATAGATCTTGATCCCGCCGAGACGCTCTTCATCGTCGCCTCCAAGACCTTCACCACGCAGGAGACCATGACCAACGCGGAAACGGCCCGCGACTGGGCGCTGGCCAGACTGAAGGACAAAGCCGCTATCGCCAGGCACTTCGTTGCGGTCTCGACCAACGCCGCGAAAGTGAAAGAGTTCGGCATCGACACGAAAAACACGTTCGGCTTCTGGGACTGGGTGGGCGGCCGCTATTCGATGTTCTCGGCGATAGGTCTCTCTACGATGATAGCGATAGGCCCGGAGAACTTCCGCGCTATGCTGGAGGGCGCGCGCGAGATGGACGAACATTACCGCACCGAGCCCTTCGACCGCAATATGCCGGTGCTGATGGGCATGCTGGGCGTGTGGTACAACAACTTCTTCGGAGCGCAGAGCGTAGCGGTGCTGCCATATGAGCAGTACCTGCGGCGCTTCCCGGCCTATCTGCAGCAGCTGACCATGGAGAGCGTCGGCAAGGGCGTGACGCTCGACGGGCGCCCGGTGGACTACCAGACCGGCCAGGTCTACTGGGGCGAGCCCGGCACCAATGGCCAGCACTCTTTCTACCAGCTCATACACCAGGGCACCAAACTGATTCCCTGCGACTTCATAGCCTTTTCCAAGCCCGTCCACAAGCTGGGCCGCCATCACGACCTGCTGATGGCCAATGTCTTCGCGCAGGCCGAGGCGCTGGCCTTCGGCAAGACCGCGGAAGAGCTCAAGAAGGAAGGCGTGAAAGACTGGCTGATACCGCACAAGACCTTCGAGGGCAACCGGCCGTCAACGACGATGCTGCTCGACGAACTGACGCCCGCGGCGCTGGGGCGCCTGGTGGCGCTCTACGAGCATTGCGTGTTCACCCAGGGCGCCATCTGGCAGGGGGGGCCTTTCGACCAGTGGGGGGTGGAACTGGGCAAGGCCCTGGCCGGCCGCATAGCCCCGGAGCTCGAGGCCAAAGCCGAGCCCGAACTGGCCCACGACTCCTCCACCAACGCCCTCATCCGCCGCTACCGCGCTTCGAAGGGCTGAATTTACATGCCGGGACGGGGGCTTTACAGCCGTGCTCCGTCCATCGAAACGCCGTACAGCTTTTCGCGGCGGATCCTTTCGCGTTTTACTGCCCGTGAAAAGGCAGAACACACGGCCTGCCGGCTGAAAAGCCACTCTTTAGTTTTACGGTGTGCGCCGGCGCACCGGAGCTGAAAAACCTGATGACGCCGTCTTCCAGTTTCAGGCGGTCAGAGTTCTGCAAATAAGAATACAATTCCGAATTTTCATCACAGGTAAAAACGACCGACCGGTAGGCGACATCAGTAAAGCTTTCGCTCTCCCCTTCGAGGATGAAAAAATCGAAATCATCAAGGTAAAGGACCGGGTTGCCGTTTAACCTGCGCGCCCGGGCGTACCAGTCGGGATTGCACTTCTTTATGGTGTCATTATCTCGAGCCCCTCACGGTCCAATTGTAACAGATTTAAGGGCCTGGATAATGCCAGGCCTAAAGCCTGTAGCGATTTTTTTAAAATGTCCTGTTTGCGGCAAATAGAAATGTCCGGTT
>CAZVWK010000139.1:0-3510 GCA_964631475.1 uncultured Elusimicrobiaceae bacterium
AGCGGACATTTCTAAATGCCGCTACTACCGGACATTTCTATTTGCTTGCAACACCTCCCTCCCTCCGCTTCAACTCCGCTGAGTACGTACGGAGGGAATCTCGCCTTTCGCAATTCCGGCCGCTTTGTGGAGGACGGCGTCGGAGAAAGCCCCGACGGCGACGCTGCCAAGCCCGAGCGCCTCCGCCTGCAGGTGGAGGTTCTGCGCGGCGTGCCCCGCCTCCATATAGGTGTAGCGCCCGCCACGCTCCTTGTAGCGCTTCTTCATGGCGGAGAGGTCCGCGGCAAGTATCATCGCGCAGGGCGCGGAGGCGACGAAATCCCAGGAGGCCGCGCCGCCCGGCGCTGGGCCCGTACAGACGCGGCAGGGGCGATGACAGAGAGAGGGATTAGCGCCCTGGTCATTTTTCAGCGGACTTTGACCGAATACTCCCTGCGCCCGGAAAAATAATCCCGGGCCAGTTTCGCGACGGTGCCCGTGAGGAAGGCCAGGCCGATAAGGTTGGGCAGCGCCATGAAGCCGTTGAGCAGGGTGCCCAGCGCCCAGACCAGCGGGACCGAGACCAGGGACCCAACCATGATCAAGGCGGTGAATACGGCCCGGTAGCCTTTTATCCAGGCGGAGCCGAACACGTACTCGAAGCATTTCTCGCCGTAATAGCACCAGCCTATCAGCGTAGAGAAGCCGAACAGGAAGCTCGACAGCGCTACCACAGCCGAGGCGAACGGAACGGAAGAGCTCAGCGCGGCGGCGGTAAGGTCCCCGCTGGCCCCCTGGAAGGCCGGGTCGGTCCACATGCCGGAGCTGAGTATCACGAAGGCCGTCATCGAGCAGATTATTATGGTGTCGATAAACACCTCGAAAACGCCCACCAGGCCCTGCTCTACGGGATGATCCACGTCCGCTATACCGTGGGCTATCGGCGAACTACCCAGTCCCGCCTCGTTGGAGAGCACGCCGCGGCTGACGCCTATCTGTATAGCCTTGGCCACCGACGCGCCGGCGAAACCGCCCACCGCGGCGGAGGCCGTGAAGGCGTCGCTGATTATAAGAGCGAAGACATGCGGGATGGCCGCGAAATTTATGACCAGGTAGGCGGCGGTGACGGCTAGGTATATCACTATCATGAGCGGCACGATCTTCTCGGCGGTGTGCGCGATGCGCTTGATGCCGCCCAGAAGGACCAGCCCCACGACTGCGGTTATCAGGACGCCGGGCACCCACATGGGCACCTGCACCTTGAAGATGAGGTCCGCCGCCGAGACGAAAGTGCGGGCCACGGTGCTCGACTGCGCCATATTGCCGGTGCCCAGCATGGCCGCGCACATGCCGAAGAAGGCGAAAGCCCAGGCCAGCGCCTTCGCGGCCGTCTTGTTCGGGATCCCGCGCTCGATGTAGTACATCGGGCCGCTGGCCAGCTCGCCGGATTCGCGGCGCACCCGGAAGTGCACGCCAAGCGTCGCCTCGGCGAACTTGGTGGCCATGCCGACCGTGGCGCACATCCACATCCAGAAGATGGCGCCTGGCCCGCCTATCAGTATCGCCGTGGCCACGCCGCCTATATTGCCGTTGCCGACCGTAGCGGCCAGGGCGGTGGACAGCGCCTGGAAGGAAGTGATGGTCCCGCCCTTTCCCTCCTTCTTGAAAGCGGTGCCCAGCGACATCTTCACCGCCCGTGGGAAGCCCATGAACTGTATGAAGCCGGTGCGCAGAGTCAGCCAGCCCCCCACTATAAGGAGGACCAGCGGCATCAGCCAGGGCTGCCAGACCCAGGCGTCTATGGCGGTTATAGTCGATGTAAGGTTTTCCATCTTGCTCTTTGCGGCGGGTCAGCCCCCGAACATCCCGCGCGCGGTCATTATGATGATGAAGAGTATGGCCAGGGGGCAGACGTACTTTATGAGAAAGGACCAGGCGCGCGCGAACGGGAAAGGACTGCCCTCCGTCTTAAGTTCGGCTATGACATTGTCCGCGCCCCAGACCCAGCCGGCGAAGATGGCGATAAGCAGCCCTCCAACCGGCAGCGCCCAGTTGTTCCAGACCGCGGCCATCAGCGTCAGGAAGTCCATGCCGAATACCGGCATTTTGGAAAGGAACGGAGACGCCCCCTGCGAGAGAGCCGAAGGCACGGCGAGGACGGTGACGAAAAGGGTCAGCAAAATGACCGACTTGCGGCGGCACCAGCCCCGGTCGACGAGGGCGGCGACGGGCACTTCCAGCAGCGATATCGCGCTCGTAAGCGCCGCCAGCGTAAGCAGGACGAAGAAGGCCGCGCCGAACAGCGCGCCGCCGGGCATGGAGGCGAAAAGACCTGGCAGCACGGCGAAGATTAGCCCCGGTCCGCCCTCCGCGGGATTGAAGCCGGCAAGCGAAAAGCCCGCCGGGAAGATGATAAATCCCGCCAACAGCGCCACCATAGTGTCCAGCCCGGCCACCCAGGCCGCGGACTTCACGACAACGGTCTTCCTAGACAGATAGCTGCCGTAAGTGAGCATCGCCCCCATCCCCAGGCTGAGCGAGAAGAAGGCCTGGCCGAGGGCCGCGTTTATAACGGCGACATTGCTTATCTCGCTGAAATCCGGTTTAAGGTAGTAGGCGAGTCCCGCCGCCGCCCCGGGCAGGGTAAGAGCGCGGAGCCCCAGCAGCATCAGGATGATGAAAAGCGCAGGCATCATTATTTTAGAAGCCTTCTCGATGCCCTGCCTCACCCCGCCGATTATTATACCGGCGGTGACCACAAGAACGGCGAAAGAAAGCCAGACGTTTTTTGAGCCGTCTTTTACGAAAGCGCCGAAGAACCCGCCCGGATTGGAGCCAGCCGCGCCGGTAGCGGCGTACCAGGCATAGGCCAGCGTCCAGCCGGCTATCACCGCGTAGAAAGAGAGTATACCCACGCCCGCCAGCACGCCGAGCGCGCCCACTACCCACCAGGGAGTCCGGGGCCTGAGCGTCTGGAAAGCGCCTATCGGGCCGCGCGCCGCGGCCCGTCCTATGGCCAGTTCCGCTATCAGTATCGGGAAACAGATCACGAAAACGCATATCAGGTAAAGCAGGACGAAGATGGCGCCGCCGCCCTTGCCAACCTGCATCGGGAAGCCCCAGATATTGCCCAGTCCCACCGCGGAACCCGCCGCGGCCAGGATGAAACCTATGCCCGAGCCCCAGGAACCGCGTTCTTCGGCCGAGACGCACTTTTCGGAAGATTCGATGCTCATAATGGTGCTTGTAGTACAAGAAGGCGGGCCGCGCGCGCCATAAACACAAGGCCCCAAGCGTTAGCTCGGGGCCGGTCCTGACATTTCTCGTCTCAGGTTCGAATGCCTTTAAAACTGGTTGCGGGGGTTGGATTTGAACCAACGACCTCAAGGTTATGGGCCTTGCGAGCTACCAGGCTGCTCTACCCCGCAAATGTATTATAGCACAAGGTTTCGGCAGTTGCAACATTTCTCGTCGGAGTGTTGCAAGCAAATAGAAATGTCCGGTAGTAGCGGCATTTAGAAATGTCCGCTT
>CAZVWK010000140.1:0-3358 GCA_964631475.1 uncultured Elusimicrobiaceae bacterium
ACGACGGAGCACCGTCGGATGATTTCAGGCTCATTCTTGGATTAGAAAATGCTCACCCCCACCCTACCCTCCCCCCAGTGTCGCAAAAGTAGTAGTTTTGCGACACTCGGAGGACAGGGCCCTGATTTTCACGACGAGAGGGGGAAAGGCGCCTTTGAACTTTCGCGACACATGCGGCAAGGGCGCGAATCTGCGGTTTCGCCGCTGTTGAATTCTTCCATTACTGGCGCAGTTTCTTCTTGCAAGGCCGCGGTTGTTGGCGTGGGCCGGCCGGCAACGCCGGCCGGGGGGCGTGCGGCCGCGCAGGGGAGGGGAAGAAATGCGGCGGCCCGGAGAGCCCCACGAACCGGGCCGCCATGCGCAGGCCAATGTCCGCGCCGGCAACAAGCGCAATGCGCTACAAGCCGGCGCACCTTAATTGAAAGGAACTCAGCTCGCGCGACGCCGCGCAGGTTCCCCTGCCGGCAAGTTAACATAACTTGTTATGTTAACCCGAAGGGCGAGCAATACGCCGGGGAAAGGGCAACTTGCGATAATACAAGTATTATCGCAAAGGGCGGTTACGCCGTGCACGGCGACCCACGCCGAGCGAACTGGCCTCCGCCTATGGCGGAGGCCGGCGGCCGCTATGCGGCCGGCGAGGGAACGCCGCCCTGCTGGGCCGCGGCCCCATTGGGCCGGCAGCCCATGGCCCGGGCAGGACGCGGCCAGGCAGGGCGGCGCGT
This sequence comes from uncultured Elusimicrobiaceae bacterium, assembly GCA_964631475.1. GTDB lineage: Bacteria > Elusimicrobiota > Elusimicrobia > Elusimicrobiales > UBA9959 > UBA2231. Next base: position 726 of record CAZVWK010000140.1, read on the forward strand.
GGGGAGCTGGGCACGGCGTAACCGCCCGTGTTGCCCGGTCCGCCGAAGGCGGATTCCCCGGCGTATTACCGCTTGCCGGCAGGGGAACCTGCACGTCGGCGCGCGCATAAGGCGCAGCCTACCTTGTCGTGTAGCGCGGAGGAAGGGCGGTAACATCGAGGTTATTGGGGGAACGTCGGGCAGCGAGCGTCGTTATAAGGAGCGGCACCGCGGCCCCACGAACCGGGCCGCAGCAGCGGCCGGGCGACGCGGCCGCAGGCCGCGTCGGTGGGGCGCACGGCCGGCAGTGCTGACGGCGCATCCGCGCGCGCAAGGCTGGACTGCCGGCCGCGCGGTGCCGTTACCTGGTCGTTTAAGGAAGCCGGCCTGGCCTGCGCCGTTTGCGCAGGTCTGGCCGGCCACCGCTTCGTGAAGAGCGGCCCAAGGCTGCAGGGCCGGCTTTGCCGCCAGGCAAAGGCGGAGCTGCGGCCGCAAGGGCCGTTTCCGCAGATGTTGAGCTCGACGTAAAACCGGGGGGTACAATCACCCCGGCCCGTCGGGAAAGTCGCGTCCAGGGGCATCCTTGTGCGTTTTAAAACGGCGATTTCGCCAGAAATGGCCTTAAACGCGCTTTTAAAGCTTTTAGGGGGGAAGGGGTTAAACCGCCCGCAGAGCGGCCGCAGGCCGCGGCGCCGGCGGTTTAACGGGGCAGTTAAATTATGAAGCTCAGCGCCGCTTGGCTTTCAGTAAGCCCTTGGCCGGGTTGAAGTCCACGTCCAGCCGGGGCGGTATCCAGATCAGCTGCCCGGTCTTGGGGTGCCGGACATGGCGGCCGGGGCGCGTCTTCTTGGTGAAGGAACCAAAGTCTTTAAAGTAGACCCTCTCGCCTTTCTGCAGGCTGGCGGTCATCCTGGCCAGGATCGAGTCCAGGATCGCGGCCGCGTCCACCTGGGTAAGGAAGAACTCCTTGGCTATCGCCCGGGCGAGCAGGCTCTGCGTCATTTGCGTTTCCGTGTGGGGTTCTCGTGCGCGGAGATCCATTCAAGTATCGTCTTGGAGATCTTCCCGAGATCGGTTGGGTTCTGCTTTATGACCTGCTCGGCGGTCTGGTCCCAGGTGAGGTCCGTTTTCTTAAGGAACTTATCAAGCGCGGCGGCGACGTCCACCTTCATGACCGTGTTGCGCTTGGCAGCCTTGGCCAGGCGGACCGCTTCGACTATGACGGCTTCAAGCACGGCCTCGAAGTCGGCAATAAGCTTGGTGACCGCCGCGGCCTGTGTGCGCATCTTCTTGGCCTTGGTGAAGTAGGCTTTTACCGTGGTGGTTTTGATGATTCCAGTTTTAGCGGCCATGTGCTGCCTCCGTCTCGGGGTGGGTGAGTTTAAAGATGATCAGGTCCTTGATGGCCTGGTTGAGGTTCTTCATCTCGTAGATCTTAAGTGCTTCCTCGTTGCCGCCTATCACCGGGACCATGACTTCTTTCAGCTTCTCGCTGATCCGGGCGGTGGCGATGGCTTCGGCCTCGAGGCCGTAGAGCTTCTTCTTGCCGCCGGGCAGGTCCTCGACCAGGTACTTCTGGTTCTTATAGTGCCGGGCTTCCACGTCGGCGAGCCACTTCTTGTTCTTGGCCTCCATGTCCGCGCCGGCGCGGATGGGATAGCGGGCCAGCATTATCTCGTCGGGCGTGAGCATGTCCGGGTTGATGAGGTCGTAGACCTTGGTGTTCTTGATCTTGTAGTGGCGGAGGTTGTCCATGAAGGCGTCGCGAATGATCCAGCCGGAGGGGTCGAAGTCCACGATGCTGAAGAGGTAGAAGGACCGCTTGAGGTTGAACTTCGCGGCGGCGGCGAGCGGTTCGAAGCTGAAGAGCTTCGGCCGGTCGGCGAGCTCCGGGGCGGCTGACTTGGCCTTGCGGATGTCGTCCACGAAGTACTCGACGTTCATGACCGAGGGCTGGCCGCCCAGGGAGATGGCCGAGACGTTGTACTGCTTGTTGAGTTCGAGCAGGTAGTTGAAGTGGCCGAGCTTCTCCGAGAAGGGGATGATGTTGGCGTTGACGCCGACGCGCTTGTTGGCCTCGTTCTCGTCGCGGAAGCCGATGTCCTTGTAGGACATGAGCAGGAAGTCCTTCACCATGGCGGTGATGTTCTCGGTGAGCTGCTTGTACTGGTCGGTGGCGGCCGAGAGCGCGCCGGCGCGGGCCAGGGTGGATTTGACGTACATGTACCAGTAGGTGCGGACCAGCTCGTGGAAAGGCTTCTCGCCGGAGCTGACGCGCTCTTTCATCTGCCAGACCAGGTTGCGCATGAGCCGGGACACGTTGATGGGGTAGGCCGGGGTTGCGCCTTCGGCCTTGAAGTTCTTGAGCAGCCATTCCTTGGGCTGGTCGTGGATCAACTCGTCGTAGTGGTGGATGCCGGCTTTCCGGAGGCGTTCTGCGAGTGATGGGGGCATAGTTTGAAGTATATAACTAAATATGGCTGTTTGACAGCCTTTTTAGGCCTGATACTGGCTATTAGCCGTTTTCAGGGGGCATTTTTGGACTCGTGAAAATAGGCCAAATAGTGCCCGATTATTGGCGGCGGTTTGGGGCGTCTTCCCGACAGATACCCATTTGTTCCTGGCCGTGTGGGGCGCATCCAGCTACACTTACG
>CAZVWK010000141.1:0-3351 GCA_964631475.1 uncultured Elusimicrobiaceae bacterium
GGCTGGCTGCTGAATCTGAAGCGTCTGACGGCCATCCACGCGGCGGGCGCGGGGTCTGTCCCCATAATTCCCATGACCTGATGCCCCGGGTTCGGGGGGAGTTAAGTATCATCTCCCCTCGACTTTGTATAATTGGCATAGGTTTTTAAAAGGATATCGCCAATGAGTACCACGAATACCGAGAATACCGATAAGAGCGCCGACTATTCGCAGACCGTCTTCCTGCCGAAAACCTCGTTCTCCATGAGGGGGGACCTGCCCAGGAAAGAGCCGGGCATACTCGATTTCTGGAACAGAACCGGCCTCTACGGGAAGATGCTGGAGCTCCGCAAAAACTGCAGGCCCTATATCCTCCACGACGGGCCGCCCTACGCCAACGGCCATATCCACCTCGGCCACGCGCTCAACAAGGTGCTCAAGGACATCCTGGTCAAGTCCCAGTCGCTGATGGGCCGCTATACCCCCTATATCCCCGGCTGGGACTGCCACGGCCTGCCCATCGAGCAGGCACTGCTCAAAGAGATGAAAATGGGCAAGCGGCACATCGACGACGTCGCCGGCTTCCGGGCCAAGGCCCGCGAGTTCGCCCAGCGCTTTATCGACATACAGCGCGCGGAGTTCCGCCGGCTGGGCGTGCTGGGCGACTGGGACAACCCCTACGTCACGATGTCCAACCTCTACGAGGGCACGGTCATCAGGGCCTTCCGCGAGCTGCTGGAGAAAGGCTATATCCGCCGCGACAAGAAGGCCGTCTGCTGGTGCGTCAGCTGCGAGACCGCGCTGGCCGACGCCGAGGTGGAGTACAGGGACAAGACCTCCCCGTCGGTCTTCGTCAAGTTCACGCTGCTCAACCCGCCGCCGTCGATCAAGGCGGGGGGCAGGCCCGTCAGCCTGGTCGCCTGGACCACCACTCCCTGGACGCTGCCGTCCAACATGGCCGCCGCCGTCGCGCAGGACGAGCCCTATTCCGTCATGGAGTCAGCCGGAGAGTACCTCGTGGTCGCCTCCCGACTGGCCTGGAGCTTCGCGGCTGAATCCGGCCTTAAGCTCTCTAAGCACGCCGAGCTCGCGGGCGGGGACCTGCTGGGCCTGGAATACTCGCACTGCCTCGCGCCGCACCTGCCCGAGCGCCGCCGCTTCGGCCGCCCCGTCGTCGCCGCCGACTTCGTCGAGATGGGCACCGGCACGGGCATCGTCCATATCGCGCCCGGCCACGGCGAGGACGACTTCCGCCTCGGCAGGAAACTGGGCCTCGACATCTTCTGCCCCGTCAAAGAGGACGGCTCCTTCAACGCAGAGGCCGGCGCTTTCGAGGGAAAAAAGGTCTTCGAGTCCAACAAGGTCATCGTTGAGACGATGAAGAGCGACGGAGTCCTGCTGGCGCACAAGGACATCTCGCACAGCTACCCGCACTGCTGGCGCTGCCATCAGCCTGTCATCTTCCGCGCCACCGAGCAGTGGTTCCTGCACGTGGACGAGCGCGGCCTGCGCGACCAGCTGGTGGAAGCCGCCGGCCGCGTGGACTGGTATCCCCCGGCCGCGAAGACGCGCATGACCTCGATGCTCAAGCAGCGCCCCGACTGGTGCCTCTCGCGCCAGCGCTACTGGGGCACTCCGATACTCGCGCTCTACTGCACGGCCTGCGGCAAGCCGCAGACCGGCTCCGCCCTGCTTAAGGGCTGGGAGGAGCGCGTCTTCAAGGAAGGCAGCGATTTCTGGTTCAGCGAGCCGGTAGAGAAACTCGTCCCCGCGGGCTACAAATGCTCCTGCGGCGCCGCGGCGTTCCGCAAGGAGAAGGACATCCTCGACGTCTGGCTGGACTCGGGCGTCTCCTGGTGCGCGGTCGCCCGCAGCGGCCACATCCCGGGCGGCGACCACTACCCCGTCGACATGTACCTGGAGGGCTCCGACCAGCACCGCGGCTGGTTCCAGACCTCGCTGGTCCCGTCGGTGGCGCTCAACGGCAAGCCGCCGTACCGCGCCGTCATCACGCACGGCATGGTGCTCGACGAGAAGGGCCGCGCCATGCACAAGTCGGCCGGCAACGCGGTCGCGCCCCAGGACGTCATGAAGAAGTACGGCGCCGAGGTGCTGCGCCTCTGGACCGCCCTCTGCGATTACTACGACGACGTGCGCATCGGCGAGAAGGTCCTCGCCGGGCCCATCGACACCTACCGCAAGATCCGCAACACCCTGCGCTACCTGATGGGAAACCTGAGCGACTTCAGGCCCGCGGAGCACCGCGTCGCCGACGAGGATATGCAGGAGCTGGACCGCTACTTCCGTCACCGCCTGGCGCTCATGCTGGAGAGGACCAGCAAGGCGTATAACGAGTACGAGTTCCGCCACGCCATACGCTCCATCGCCGACTTCTGCATCCTGGACCTCTCGTCGTTCTACTTGGACGCGCTCAAGGACAGGCTTTACACGCTGGCCCCGGACGACCCGTCCCGCCGCTCGGCCCAGACCGCCCTCTACGACGCGCTGGTGACCATCCTGCCGCTGACCGCGCCGGTGCTCTCGTTCACGGCCGAAGAGGCCTGGGGCGTGGCCCGCGCCGAGATAGACCCCTCGCTGCCCGAAAGCGTCTTCCTCTCTTCGATACCGGAGGCGCCCGCCGGCTGGAAGGACGAGGCCCTGGCCGCCAAGTGGGACAAGCTCATGGAACTGCGCGAGCCGGCCCTCAAGGCCATAGAGACGCTGCGCCAGAGGGGAGAGGTCGGCTCTTCGCTGGAGGCCAGGCTGGTCTTCCGCACCTCGGACCCCGCGCTCGCCGGGCTCATAGAATCCGCCCTGCCCGTCCTGCCGCCGTTCATGATAGTTTCCGAATGCTCGCTGGACCGCGGCGGCCCGGCGGAGCTCTCCGTGGAGGCTTTCAAGTCCGAAGGCGTCAAATGCCCGCGCTGCTGGCAGTGGCGCCGGGACATCGGCTCCGACGCGGCCCACGCCGCCGTCTGCGGCCGCTGCGCCGGAGTCCTTAAGAGGGTCGCGGCCTGAACCGCCAAAGATGAACGCCCGCAAGTTGATGAGCCCGGCGATAGTCCTCTCGGTGTTCCTGCTGGACAGGTTCACCAAGGAACTGGTGCTGGAGAAACTCTACTTCTCCAGCATGCAGGTGCTGTCTTTCTTCAGCCTGCGCTACGTGGAGAATACCGGCGTCTCTTTCGGCATGTTCCGCGGCAACAATTCCTTCTTCATAGTCTTTTCCGCCTTCCTGATCTGCGGCCTGCTGATATTCCGCCGCCGGCTGGCCTCCCACGGCGCCGCGGCCGAGGCCGGCGCGGCGCTGGTGCTGGGCGGGGCGCTGGGCAATCTCTACGACCGCATCGCCTACGGCCACGTGGTGGATTT
>CAZVWK010000142.1:0-3324 GCA_964631475.1 uncultured Elusimicrobiaceae bacterium
GCCGTTTTGGCAACAGGAGCTCGATTTCAGGCTCATCTTGCGTTGGATAATTCTCACCCCTCCAAGGGCGTAAAAAAGGCCGGGCGGGTCTCTCCGGCCCGGCCTTTCAGGCGGCCAGTTGCCTATCTCCTTCTGCCTTGCCGCTTCTTGACGGTCCAGTGGGGCGGGAGGCCGGGGTGGTCGGCGGCGGAAAGGTCTATCTTGCCGTCGATGGGATTGATAGACTCTATCTTGACGCGCACGCGGTCGCCCGGCTTTAGCCAGGTCGCCCCGCGCAGCAGTCCGTCGGCGCCGCTCTCGGCCAGCGAGACGAAGGCCCCGCTGCCGGCCGCGGCCGTCACCACGCCGTCCATCACCTGGCCGACCATGGTCCGCAGCAACTCGGCCTTCATCAGGTCCGAGACCTTGCGCTCGGCCTCGGTGGCCGCGCGCTCGCGCTCCGAGCAGTGCTCGCCGGCCCTTAGCAGCGGCACCTGCGCCGCCTCTTTCTTGCCGGGGGATATGGCGTTGAGCGCCCGTATGATGTGGCCGGGCTTGGGCTTCATGCCGTGCAGCAGCGCCTTGACCGCGCGGTGGGCCATCAGGTCCGGGTAGCGCCTTATCGGCGAGGTGAAATGCGCGTAGTAGCGCGCCGCTATGCCGAAGTGGCCCTTCGACTCGGGCGAGTAGACCGCCTGCCGCATGCTGCGCACTATCAGCGCGTTTATCGTGGCCGAGAGCGGGTGAGTACCGGTCCTGGCCAGTATGTCCTGCAGACCCCGCCGGGCGTTGGAGCCGCGTATATGGCCGGCGCTGAGTCCCAGGCTGCCCAGCGTTTCCGACAGGGCGAGCAGCTTGGCCGGGTCCGGGTCGTCGTGGCGCCGGTGCAGGAACGGCGACTTGGCCAGGTTGAGCTCCATGGCGATGGATTCGTTGGCCAGCAGCATGAACTCCTCCACCAGCCGGTGGCTCTGCAGCCGCGGGCGGCGCTCCACCTTTACCGGCAGGCCCCGCTCGTCGGTTTCCACCTTGTACTCGGGCAGGTCGAAGTCCAGCGCCCCGCGCTTTATGCGCCGGGCGTAAAGTTTAGCGGCCAGCGCGCCCATCTTCCTGACGGCGGCGCAGGCGGCCTGCGGGATGGCGGGGATCTTCTTCCCCTCCAGTATCTCCTGCGCCTCTTCGTAGGTGAGCCGGCGGCAGGACTTGATGACCGTCTCGGCCATGCGGCGCTTCACCACGTTGCCGGACTGGTCCACGTCCATGAAAACCGACAGCGTCAGCCGTTCCTGGTCGGGAACCAGGCTGCAGAGATTGTCGGAAAGCGCGTGGGGCAGCATCGGTATGACGCGGCCCGGCAGGTAGACGCTGGTGGCCCGGGCGTAGGCTTCGGCGTCCAGCTCGGTGCCGGGCTTGACGTAGTTGCCCACGTCGGCGATATGCACGCCCAGGCGCATTTTCCCCCCGCCGATATCTTCCAGCGAAACGGCGTCGTCGAAATCCTTGGCGTCGGCGCCGTCTATGGTGACGATCGGGAGGCCGAAAAGCCGCTCGCGGTTCTTCCAGTGCTTCGGCTCCAGCCGCTCGCCGAAGGAGGCGGCCTGCATCAGCGCTTCCGGCGGAAAAGTTTCCCTGATATTGAGCGAACGCACGATGGCGGTGGTCCTTGCCCGCAGGTCGCCGGGGTCGCCGATTAGCTCTGTCACTACGCCCGACGCGGCGCGGCCCTCCTCGGGCCAGCGCTTTATCTCGAGCGCGGCCAGCTGGCCGCTCTGCGGCCTGATGCCGGCCGCGAAGCCGTCCACGCGGGTGGGCGGCGCGAAGCCTTTCTCCTGCTTGAGCACCCAGACGGTGCCCTGCGCCTGCAGGACGCCTACTATGGAATTTCGCGCCCGCTTGAGGACCTTGATTATCTCTCCCGCTAGGCGGCCGTCGCGTTCCTTGAAAGTGCGCGCCTGTACCCTGTCCCCGTCCATCGCCAGGTCCAGCGTGCGCCCGCGCAGGAAGACGTCGCCCTGTCCCTCCTTCTCCGATAGAAGGAAGGCGAAATTGCCGTGATGCTGTATGGTACCCTCGGCCAGCGGCTCCCCGCGCCCGCCCTGACGGTCCCGCTGCCCGCCCGCCCCGCCGGACCTGAAACCGCTTTTCTGACCGCGGCGTCCTCCGCGCTGTTCTCCGCGCCGCTCATCGCTGCCGCTGCCTTTCTGCCAATGTCTGTTCATATAATTATGGTTCTCCTGTTATATCGGGGACACCATGCGGCATGGTGTCCCCATGGCCCGGCGTCTCGCATGACCTGTAATTTTTGGGCTTGGTGCGGAAGGAACTGATCCGGAACTTTCGCTGCAAAATTCACTTTCGGTATGCCCGCGCCGTTATCGGCGCGACAAGTATATTATAACTTAAAATCCCCGCCGCGGCACTGCGTTAGAATTATCCGAACATTTCTTTTTGCTTGCAACAAATGCTGCGTTCGCTTCCCACGTTCGCTTCCGCGGATCCGGGCAGGCCGGCTGCCCGGGCCGGACGGACATCGATTTACAATCCAAATTAAAACTGATAAAGTTGGGCTAGCGCCGACGGCAGTCAGCCGCGCCCCGAGTGAATTCCGGTGGGGAGGTTTACCATGGCGAAATTGGCTATCGTGGGGGCGGGATCGAGCTATACTCCCCTCCTTATCGACCAGATATTGAATTCGGGGTTAGACCGGGCGGTGTCCGAAGTGTGCCTGATGGACATAGACGTCGGGCGCCTGAAGGCCGTGTACGGCTTCACGCAGCGCCTGGCCGAAAAGTCCAAGTCGAAACTGGCCATCAAGGCCACTCTGAACCTCAACGAGGCGGTGAAGGGCGCCAAGATAGTGGTGCCGCAGATCCGCGTGGGCATGATGCCCGCCCGCCGGCGCGACGAGGAACTGGGCCGCAAGTACGGCATCATCGGCCAGGAAACTACTGGCGTGGGCGGCTTCTCCAAGGCCCTGCGCACCATACCGCAGATTCGCAGGATAGCCGACGCCCTGCTGCGCCACGGCGCGAAGGACCCCTGGCTGGTGAATTTTACCAACCCCGTGGGCATTGTCACCGAGGCGCTGACGCGCTTACACGATATCAGGGCTGTCGGCATCTGCAACGGCTCGCTTACCATGCACAAGGGCGTCAGTGACCTCATCGGCGCGCGCATGGAAGACACCGAGATAGACTATGTCGGCCCCAACCATTTCGCCTGGGTGCTCGACGTGCGCCGCGGCGGCCGCAGCGTGCTTGGCGCGGTCATAAAGAGAATGATAGAGCAGGAAGGCCTGCCGACGGCGCTCAATATCACCAAGGTGAAGCTGACCCCGGAGATAAT
>CAZVWK010000143.1:0-3294 GCA_964631475.1 uncultured Elusimicrobiaceae bacterium
CGGCGCTGCGCTGGGTGTCCGGGGCGACCACCGTGACTTCACCCACTTTCTCCAGAGCCGTCGCTAGGGCGTAGATCCCCTCCGCGTAGATGCCGTCGTCGTTTGTTACGAGTATCTTCATCAGAGCAGCGGGTTCGAGACGACGCCGTCGGCCAGCTTTGGCTCGAACCAGGTGGACTTGGGCGGCATGACCTGGCCGTCGTCCGCCACGCTGATGAGCTCGTCGAGCGAGGTGGCGTGCAGCGCGAAGGCCGCGGCCATCTCGCCGGAGTTGACCCGCTTCTCGAGTTCCCCCAGCCCGCGTATCCCGCCGACGAAGTCGACGCGGTCGGACTTGCGCAGGTCCTTGATGCCGAGCACGCGGTCGAGCACCAGGTCGCTGAGGACGCTGACGTCGAGCGCCCTGACCGGATCCTCGGCGGCGGTCGGGGTCTTTGCCGTCGGCCGCAGCGTGTACCACTTGCCCGCTAGGTACATACCGAACTCGCGGCGGGCGGCCGGCTTGGCCTGTCCGGCGGCTTCCTTGACTTCGAAACTTTCCCTTACTTTCTCCAGGAACTGCTCGGGCGAAAGCCCGTTGAGGTCCTTCACCACCCGGTTATAGTCCCAGATCTTCATCTCGTCCACCGGGAAAGCGGCGGCCAGGTAGACATTGTAGGGCTCGTCGCCCCTGTGGGCGGCGCCGCGGGTCTCCACCATGAACTTCTTGACGCGGCTGGCGGCCGCGCTGCGGTGATGGCCGTCGGCGATATAGACGGTCTTCTGCTGCTCGGACGCGTCGGAGATGGCCTTGATATCCGCCTCGTCGTCGATGAGCCAGAGCGTGTGCACGACCCCGCCGGGGCCGGTCGCGGAGAACAGCGGCTCTTTGGCCGTGTTCTTCTTTATGACCGCGTCTATCCCGGGCATCTGCTTGTAGGCGATGATGCCGGGACCGGTCTGGGCTTTTACGAACTTTATCTGGTTGACGCGGTCGTCCTCTTTGACGGGACGGGTGAACTCGTGCCTGCGTATGCGACCGGCGTCGTAATCGTCCACGCAGGCTCCGACCATGAGGCCGGTCTGCACGTGCTCGCCCATCTTGAGGCGGTAGGCGTAGAAGCAGGGTTTCTTTTCCCTTATGAGCAGGCCCTCCTTCATCATCCGCTCGAAGTTCTCGGCGGCTTTCCTGTAAACCGACTCGTCGTGCGTGTCGGTGCCGGGCGGCAGGTCTATCTCGGCCTTGGAGACGTGCAGGAAACTGTTGGGCTTGCCCTTGGCGAGTTCCCGGGCCTCTTCGGAGTCCAAGACGTCGTAGGGCGGGGCGATAATCTCCTGCGCCTTGCCGGGCGCGGGGCGTATGCCGTAGATCGGGGAGAAAAGCGGCAGTTTGGGCATTGTTTTATCCTCGGCGGCCAGGGACTATATCTTGTCGCCGTTGACCGCGTGGGTGCGCTTGCCGCAGAGCAGGTAGTCCGCTATCTGCTCCGCCGCCTGCCGCGCCACGGTGACCTGCGCGTCCTTGGTGGAGGCGGCGATATGCGGGGTGCAGATCACCTTCTCCATGCCGAAGAACATGTGCGCCGTCGCCGGTTCCTCGGCGTAGACGTCCACGGCGAGGCCGGCTATGTGGCCGCTCTCTACCGCGGCCTTCACGTCGGCCTCGACCATGATGCCGCCGCGGGCGCAGTTGATGATGCGCACGCCCCTCTTCATCTTGGCTATCGCGTCCTTGTTTATCATCCCCTTGGTGGCCGGGTTGATGGTGACATGGTAGGTGATGAAGTCGGCCTTGGCGTAGAGCTCGTCGAGCGTGACCATCTTGACGCCCAGTTCGCGGGCGCGTTCGGTGGTCATGGCCGGGTCGTAGACCAGGACCTGCATCTTGAGGCCCAGCGCGCGGTCGGCGACGACGCCGCCGATATTGCCGCAGCCCACTACGCCCAGCGTCTTGCCGGTAATCTCGACGCCCTCGAACTTGTTCTTCTCCCACTTGCCCGCGTGAGTGGAGGCGTGGGCCTGCGGAATCAGGCGGGCCAGGGCGAACATCATCGCTATGGCGTGCTCGCCGGTCGAGACGGTGTTGCCGAACGGCGTGTTCATGACCAGCACCTTCTTCTCGGTGGCGGCCGGGATGTCGATATTGTCCACGCCGGCGCCGGCGCGGGCGACGGCCTTGAGGTTCTTGGACGCCTCTATGATCTCGCGGGTTATCTTGCTGGCGGAGCGGACGATGATGCCGTCGAAGTCCTTGGCGAACTCCCTGAGCTCCTCGGGCTTCATCCCGGTCTTGACCACGGCCTCTATGCCGCGGTCCTTGAGGGTCTTCTCGCAGAGGGGATCGGCTTTGTCGGCTATGAGTACCTTGCTCATTTCACGGCCTCCTTGGAATATTCCTTTGCTACCTGCTCATACGCCCAGTCGAGCCAGGGTATGAGGGCCTCGATGTCGGAGGTCTCCACGGTGGCGCCGCACCAGACGCGGATGCCGGCCGGTGCCTTGCCGTAGGAGTTGATGTCGTAGGCGACGCCTTCCTTGCCCAGCAGGGAGGTCAGCTTCTTGGCGGCGGCGGCCTTGTCCTCGTCGCCGAGCTTCTGGAACCAGTCGGCCTTTATCCTGAAGCAGACCGAGGTGTTGGACCGGGTCTCTTTCTTCTCGGCCAGGAAATCTATCCAGGACGATTTCTCCACCCAGCGCTCGAAGGCGGCCAGGTTGGCGGTCGAGCGCCTGACCAGGCCCGGCAGGCCGCCTACGGTCTCGGCCCACTTGAGCGCGTCTATGGCGTCCTCGACGCAGAGCATAGACGGCGTGTTGATTGTGCTGTATTCCAGCTCTCCCGGCAGGAGCTTCTTCTCGTCTACCAGGCGGAAGATCTTGGGCAGCGGCCAGGAGACCTTGGAGTTCTGCTCCTCCATGCGCTTTACTGCCCTGGGCGAGAGGATGATCACGCCGTGGGCGGCCTCTCCGCCGAGAACTTTCTGCCAGGAGAAGGTCACAACGTCGAGCTTCGTGAAGTCTATGTCCATCGCGAAGACGCCCGAGGTGGCGTCGCAGATGACCAGGCCTTCCTGCCCCTTGGGTATCCAGTTCAGGTCGGGGACCTTCACGCCGGAGGTGGTGCCGTTCCAGGTGAAGACTATGTCGTTGGCGGGGTTGGCCTTGGAGAGGTCCGGCAGTTTGCCGTAGTCGGCCTTGTACTCGTTGACGCCCTTGAGCTTGAGATACTTCACGGCGTCGGTGATCCAGCCTTTGCTGAACGACTCCCAGCCGAAGATATCCACCGGGCGCGGGCCCAGCAGCGTCCACATCGCCAGT
>CAZVWK010000144.1:0-3293 GCA_964631475.1 uncultured Elusimicrobiaceae bacterium
ATTTTAGATGAGTTGACGAGCCCCAGTTGGGGAACATTTTAGATGAGTTGAAGCGAGCCCTTGACTTTCGCGCGCGGCTCCGCTACGCTATGTCCGCTGGGCGGCAGGGGCTTAAAGCCGGCTTCCAGCGGCCTTCAGGAGGGAACATAGGGAAAATAATATCGACGATGCTCGCGGCGGCCGTCTGCGCGGCGCTGCTGCCGCTTCGCGCGGCGGCCGACAACAAGATAATCTACGGGGACGACAACAGGCTGGACTACTTCGCCACGACCGCCGCCAGGAAAGCCCTGGCCGACTCGGTCGTATCGCTCTGGCAGGCGGCGGACGTAACGCCCTCCGGCTCAGGCTTCAAACTTAAGACGGTCAAGTTCACCGACCAGATAAAGGAAGCGGCCGGCGTCCCGCTGTGCGCGAACGAGCCCTTCCGCGAGCAGCCCGTAGGCGCCTTCTGCTCCGGCTCGCTGATAGGCGAGGACCTGATCATGACGGCCGGGCACTGCGTGACCAGCCAGGCGCAGTGCGACAGGACCAAGTTCGTCTTCGGCTTCGCTGTCAGACAGCGCGGCGGGGCGGCCGTCACCCAGGTGGGGGCCAACGACGTCTACTCCTGCAAGAAAGTGGAGGTCACCAAGCTCCAGTCCAGCGTCCGCCCCGAACTGACGCCCCGGCAGGGCGCGCAGCTGGGAGTCGTCATGGACCGCGACTACGCCGTCGTCAGGCTCGACCGCAAGGTGACCGGCCGCCGCCCGCTGCCGGTCAACGGCGCCGGCGGCATAGCCAACGGGGCCCCGATCTTCGTCATCGGCCATCCCGTAGGCCTCCCCCTCAAGGTGGCCGACGACGCCACCGTAAAGGACGCAAAGCCGGGCGAGCTCTACTTCCTGGCCAACCTCGACACCTACGGCGGCAACTCGGGGTCGGGCGTATTTAACGCCCGTACCAACAAGATAGAGGGCATCCTCGTGCGCGGGGCCAGGGACTTCCGGGCCGGGGCCGACGGCTTCTGGCTCTGGAAGAAGGACTGCGTCGAATCCAACAGGGTCTCCCAGAACCAGGCCGGCGAATCGGTGACCAAGATAAACGCCGACATCCTGGCGCTGATAGCCCCTCCCGCCCCCAAGTCGGAGGAGCTCTCCGTACCCGAGGCGGCCCCCGGGGACGGCAGATCGGAAGAGATAATAGAGAGATTCAACCTAGACTTCCAGTAAGCCAGTCCCGCCTAATCGGCCCCCGCCCCCACGGGCGGGGGCTTTTTTTAGGACCAAAGGCCCAGGCGCAGCCGGGCCCTTGGGGGATTGACATCGGTCAAAGACTCCGCTACGATATGGTGGCTAAAAGACCGCTACCGGAGGTATTATGAAGAAGACGCTTAACTCGACCCTGACCGCCCTGCTCGCGACGCTGCTGCTGCCGGCCGGCGCGTCGGCGGACAACAAGATAATTTACGGAGCCGACAACCGCCTCGACTATTTCGAGGCCCCCGCCGATAGGAAGACCATGGCGAACTCGGTGGTCTCCCTGTGGGACGCGGGGGACCTGGAGGCCAACGGCTCCAAGTTCAGGCTTAAGACCACAAAGTTCACCGACATGATACAGGAACAGGCCGGCGCCCCCCTCTGCGCGACCGAGCCCTTCCGCGAGCAGCCCGTCGGCGCCTTCTGTTCGGGCTCGCTGGTGGGCGAGGACCTGATTATGACGGCCGGCCACTGTATCACCAGCGAGGTCAAGTGCAAGGATACCAAGTTCGTGTTCGGCTTCGCGGTCAAATCGCGCGGAGGCAAGGCTCCGGCGGAAGTGCCAGCGTCCGACGTCTACTCCTGCTCCAAGATAGAGACGCAGAAGCTGGCGGCCAGCGACACGACCGGGAACCCGATGCTCGACCAGCTGCTCGGCAAGATCAGCGACCTGGACTTCGCCATAATCAGGCTCGACAGGAAGGTGACCGGCCGCAAGGCACTGCCCGTCAACGCCTTCAAGACGCTCAAGAACGGGGACCCCCTGTTCGTCATCGGGCATCCCGTCGGCCTGCCGCTCAAGGTGGCCGATGACGCCACCGTTCGCGACATAGGCGAGGGCAAGGCCTACTTCACGGCCAACCTCGACACTTACGGCGGCAACTCCGGCTCGGCGGTCTTCAACGCCAAGACCGGCATCATAGAGGGCATCCTCGTGCGCGGCGACCAGGACTTCCGCGCCGGCGGCACCGAGGAAACCCCCTGCGTAGAGTCCAACCGCGTCGCCCAGGACGGCGGCGGCGGCGAGAGCGTCACCAAGATAAACGACGACATCCTGGCCGTGCTGGAGATTAAGAGCGGCAGGACCGCCGTGCCCGCGGCCTCATCGCCGGCTCCGGCGGAAGCCCCGGCGCGCGACACCGGCGCCATACTGGACCGCTTCGGCCTGGAATTCGAATAAGCGCCTCCCGGCAACGAAAGCCCCCCTCCTCCCGGAGGGGGCTTTTTTTTATCCCCGCCGCGGCATAATTTAATAGAATCTGTTCATGGAAGGCCCCCTGGAGAAAGCCCGCGGAAGGATAGACGCGCTCGACCGCGCCATTGCCCGGCTGCTGGACAGGCGCTTCGCCCTGGCCGCCGGCCTGGCCGGACTTAAGAAGAGGGTCCGCGACCCGCGGCGGGAAGTCGAAGTGCTGCGGAAAGTTTCGCGCGCGGTACGCCCGGCCTTCCGGGGGGCGGCCCGTGCCGCCTACGCCTCTATAATCAGACAGTCCGCCCTGCTTCAGCGCCGCAAATGAAGATCCTCCTGGACGAGAAACTGCCGCGCGCGGCCGCCTCCCGGCTGGCCGCCGCCGTCTCGGACCTGCTGCCCGGCGCGCGGCTACGCCTTGCCGGCGGGACAATACGGCTCTCTTCGCCGGAGCCGGAGATCTTCTCCGAGCGCCTGGCCCTCATAGAGAACCTTCCCGGCGTACGCTCGGCGGAGCTCTCCGACGGCGAGGCCTGCCCCCTGGTCTCCAAGGCCCCCCCGCCAGAACTGCCTTTCGGCGAAGGGTTCATACTGATAGCGGGCCCCTGCGCCGTCGAGGAGACCTCCTCCTACGCGCGCACGGCCCGCGCCCTGGCCCGCGCCGGCGCCAACGGCCTGCGGGCGGCGCTCTTCAAGCCGCGCACCTCTCCTTACTCTTTCCAGGGGCTGGGCCTGCCCGCCCTGCCTGCGGTCAGCAGGGCCGCGCGCGCGGCCGGCCTGCCGCCGGTAGCCGAGGCGGTCTCCGCCTCCCACGCCGCGCGGCTGGCCGCCGCCGGCTTCGTCCTGCAGGTCGGCGCGCGCAACATGCG
>CAZVWK010000145.1:0-3284 GCA_964631475.1 uncultured Elusimicrobiaceae bacterium
AAGCGGACATTTCTAAATGCCGCTACTACCGGACATTTCTATTTGCTTGCAACAATCCGAGAATTATCCGCGCAAAAAAAAGGGGGCGGGGAGGGTTTTCCTCTCCGGCCCGCACCGCGGCCCGAAAGCGGGTCAGGCCGCGGCTTTTACGCCCTCCAGCAGCGTCCTGTAACGCGCCAGCGTGAGGTGGGCAGGGTCTCGACGCGCCCGTCCGGCCAGCGCATTTCGAAGGTCAGCTTGGACGAGATCTTGTCGTAGAGGCTCTCCCAGGACTGGAACCCGTCGACGGAGAGGGCGGCGGCGAGCTTTTTCTTGAAAGTCCGCATCTAGGGCCCGTCGAAAGACGGGAAATACGAGGTGAGGTCCCAGTTCACTCCCTGTTTCTTTTCAGCCATACCGCCTCTTTAATTCTTTTTCTCCAGCTTGGCCCAGCCGTCCTTGAGCGTGACCGTGCGGTTGAACACGGGCGCGCCGGGCTTCGAATCCTCAGGGTCGGCGAAGAAATAGCCAAGCCTCTCGAACTGGAAGCGAGAACCGGGAGCGGCGTCCTTCAGGGAGGGCTCCAGCATCGCGCGCTCCAGCGTCTCCAGCGAAGAAGGGTTCAGGTTCTCCCTGTAATCCTGCCCCTCCGGCACGGCCTCGGGCTCGCGCACCGTGAAAAGCGCGTCGTAGAGCCTCACCTTCGCGGGCAGGGCGTGCCTGGCCGAGACCCAGTGGATGGTGCCCTTTATCTTGCGGCCGTCCGGAGTGTCTCCGCCGCGGGTGGCCGGGTCGTAGGAGCAGCGCACCTCGGTCACGGCGCCGTCGGCGTCTTTTACGACTTTCTCGCATTTGACGATATAGGCGGCGCGCAGGCGGACTTCCTGGCCCGGTGTCATGCGGAAGAATTTCTTCGCGGGGACCTCCATGAAGTCGTCGCGCTCGATATAAAGCTCGCGGCAGAAAGGGACCTTGCGCGTGCCGGCGGCCGGGTCCTCGGGATTATTGACGGCCTCCATCTCCTCGGCCTTGTCCTCCGGGTAATTGGTCAGCACGACCTTCAGCGGCCGCAGGACGGCCATGGCGCGCGGGGCCGTCTTATTGAGCTCGCCGCGCAGCGCGTTCTCCAGCACCCAGATGTCCGAGACGCCGGGAACCCTGGAGATGCCCACCTCGTCGCAGAAGGCGCGCAGCGACGACGCCGTGTAACCGCGCCGGCGCAGGCCGGACACCGTCGGCATCCGGGGGTCGTCCCAGCCCTCGACGTGCCCGTCCCTGACCAGTTCCAGCAGCTTGCGCTTGCTGGTAATGGTATTGCCCAGGGTGCGGCGGGCGAACTCGATCTGCTGCGGGTGATATATCCCGAGCTGGTCGAGGTACCAGTCGTAGAGCGGCCTGTGGTCCTCGAACTCCAGCGTGCAGATGGAATGGGTTATCCCTTCGATGGAGTCCTCTAGGCCGTGCGCCCAGTCGTACATCGGGTACACGCACCACTTTTTTCCCTGGCGGTGATGCTCGGCGTGCAGTATGCGGTACATCACCGGGTCGCGCATGTTGAGGTTCGGGTGCGCCATGTCTATCTTCGCGCGCAGAGTGCGGCTGCCGTCGGGGAACTCCCCCTTGCGCATGCGCTCGAAAAGGTCCAGGTTCTCCTCCGCGGAGCGGTTCCGGTACGGGCTGTCCTTGCCCGGCTCGCCTGGCGCGCCGCGGTGCGCGCGCACCTCTTCGGGGCTCAGGTCGCAGACATAGGCCTTGCCCTTCTTTATCAGCTCGACGGCCCAGTCGCACATCTTCTGGAAATAGTCGGAGGCGAAGAAAAGCCGGTCTTCGAACTCGCCGCCCAGCCACCGCACGTCCTCGATTATCGAATCGACGTACTCCTGCTCCTCCTTGGACGGGTTAGTGTCGTCGAAGCGCAGGTTGAACTTGCCGCCGTAATGCCTGGCTATGCCGGAGTTGAGGATGATGGAGGTGGCGTGGCCTATGTGCAGGTAGCCGTTGGGCTCCGGCGGAAAGCGCGTGTGGACGCGGCCCTGGAACCTGCCGGAAGCGTTGTCCCTGTCTATCAGCTCGTGTATGAAATTGGTCCTGACCGCGGGGGTCTCCGTGTCGTTTTCCATAGGTGAATTATACAATTTAGACCGTCGCGGCCGGGAAAAGAAAAAGCCCCGGGAGACCGGGGCTTTTGGAGGGGGCCGTCCCGCCCTTGACCTCTTCCGCGCCCATCCGGCCTTGGAAGGCGTAAGGCAGGCCCGGCACAACCATGCCGTGATGGAGCAGTCTCACATGGGAGGAAAATATCGTGGACTCCTGGCCGCCGTGCTGCGTGCCCCAGTATGTTCACATTGAGTTCGGCGTCGTAGCGCTCGCCGCGCGGGTACAGGTTATACGAACCGTCATCGGCCTTCAGGGCCACCAGGCTCTTGAGCAGCGCGCGGGTCACGGCCGTAGCCGGGGCGGGCCGAAACCTGCTCGTCACTTCTTCAGCTGCGCGTAGAAGTACTCGGAAACGAAGCTCGAAAGCCAGCCCGGCTTCTCGCCCAGCTGGTCCGGGGAAGTCACTCTGCGCGACATCGCCATGTCCCTGGCGAAAGCAGCGTCCAGTTCGGCGGTGGAGACGGGGTCTATCACGCTGACATTGACCTCGGTGTCGTAGCGCTCGCCGCGGGGGTGCAGGTTATAGGACCCTATGTTCGCGAAGACGCCGTCCACGGTCATGAACTTGGAGTGCAGCGTGGCCGAGCCCTGGTAGAGGTAGATGTTGGCGCCGGCCTGGGCCAGCGGCATCAGGCATTTGTACATCGCGTCGACTATGACCTTGCCCTCCGGGTCTATGCTCTCCTTGGAATTGGTGATGATGTTGACCTCGACGCCGCGGGCGACGGCGTCCAGGACCGCCTTGCTGACCACCGGCAGGGAAACGAAATAGGCGTTCTCTATGTTGATTCTCTCGGTGGCGCCGTACATGGCCTTTACTATGCTGACCAGGATATTGGAATCGGTCGGGGGATTCTGGAGGATCACGCTTATTTTAGCGGAGCCGCCTTCCGCGGGGCCGGCCGGCGCTGTCTCGGCTACGGGGGCGAATTTGAGCTTCAGCTCGCGGACCTTGGAGTTCCAGAGGCGGGCGAAGAGGCGGCGGCTCTCGGCCACGGCGGGGCCGGAGTAGATCACGTCGGTGTCGCGCCATTTCAGGTTGTTCGGGTCCTTGTGGGAGTAGACGTCGCCGAAGTTCATACCGCCGACTATGGCGTAGGCGTCGTCCACTATCATCAGCTTGACGTGCCAGATATCGTTGCCGCGGT
>CAZVWK010000146.1:0-3212 GCA_964631475.1 uncultured Elusimicrobiaceae bacterium
GAAACCTGGACGCAAAGCGCGACTGGGGCTACGCAAAGGAATATGTCGAGGCCATGCACCTGATGCTGCAGCAGGAGAAGGCCGACGATTATGTGGTGGCCACCGGCAAGACCCATAAAGTCCGGGAATTCGTCAACCTGGCTTTCGAAGCCGCGGGCTACAAGTTGGACTGGTCCGGAAAGGGCGTGAAGGAAAAGGCCCGCGACAGGAAGTCGGGGAAGGTCCTGGTGGAAGTTTCGCCCCAGTTCTTCAGGCCGGCCGAGGTCGAGTTGCTTCTGGGAAGTCCCTTTAAGGCTGCTAAAAACCTGGGCTGGAAGCCCAGGACTACGCTTAAAGAGTTGGTCAGACTTATGGTAGAGGCGGACCTTCGCCGGGTCGGCCGCGAAAAGGCGGAACGCCAGTGAAAGCCGTCATACTCGCTGGCGGTTCAGGTACCCGCCTATGGCCGGTCTCGCGCTATGGCCTGCCCAAGCAGTTCATAAAGCTCAACGGCGGCAAGTCCCTGCTTTGCCAGACGGTGGAGCGGCTGGCCGCGGCGGTGCCGCTGAAAGACATCTTCGTCATCACCAACGAGGATTACCGCTTCCATGTGCAGGAGGACCTGCGCTCGGTCTCCCCGGCCATAGCCGAGAATGTCATACTCGAACCGGTCGGCCGCAATACCGCTCCCGCCATCGCGCTGGTCATGAAATACTGCCAGGAGAAGCTCAAATGCGGCAAGGACGAGGTTATATTCATATGCCCTTCCGACCACATAATAGAGCCGGTTGAAAAATTCGCCGCCTACGCGCGCCAGGCCGAGACGGCCGCCAAAGCCGGCGGCATAGTGACCTTCGGCGTCAAGCCCTCCAGGCCCGAGACCGGCTACGGCTATATCCGCAAGGGTTCATCCCAGGGCGGGGGAGTGTTCAAGGTCGCCAGGTTCGCCGAGAAGCCGGACCTGAAGACCGCCGAGGGATATCTTAAGGCGGGCGACTATTACTGGAATTCGGGGATGTTCTCGTTCACCATCGGCACTATGCTCGCCGAATTCAAGGCCTACGCCCCCGAGATAAACCGACGCATGGGCTCTTCTTTCGCCCGGATGGTCTCCGAATTTAAAACGATGCCGTCCATCTCCATCGACTACGCCGTCATGGAGAAGTCGAAGCGGGCCGCCGTGCTGCCGATGAACATCCTCTGGTCCGACGTCGGCTCCTGGGACTCGCTTCACGAGGTCATAAAGCCCAACGCGGCCGGCAATGTTAATATCGGCGATGTGCTGGACCTCGACACCAAAAACACCACGGTATATGGCGGCAAGCGCCTCATCTCAGTCGTCGGGGTGAAGGACCTGATAATCATAGACACCGAGGACGCCCTGCTGGTCATAAAGAAAGGCCAGGCCCAGCGGGTCAAGGAAGTCGTAGACGCTCTCAAAGAGCGCAAGCGCAAGGAGGTCGTGGAGCATACCACCACCTATCGCCCCTGGGGCTCTTACACCGTCCTCGAAGAAGGACCGCGTTATAAAATAAAGCGCATAGTGGTGAAGCCCAACCAGAAGCTTAGCCATCAGCTTCATTACCACCGCAGCGAACACTGGATAATAGTTAAGGGCACGGCGAAGGTCACGATTGGCAACAAAGTCTCCATGGTGCACGAGAACGAGAGCACCTATGTTCCCAAATCTACCTCGCACAGGCTTGAGAATCCAGGCCGCGTGCCGCTGGAGATGATAGAGGTGCAGAACGGGGAATACACCGGGGAGGACGACATAGTCCGCTTCGGAGATATTTATGGAAGGAAGAGCAAATGAAAAGAAAAGTGTCCGTCATCGGCCTCGGTTATGTCGGGCTGCCCGTCGCGGTGGCTTTCGGCAAAAAATCGCAGGTCATAGGTTTCGACATCAATAAGTCTAGGCTGGCGGAACTGGCCGGCGGCAATGATCGCACGGGAGAGGTCTCCGCGGCCGAACTTAAAGAGGCCGACCTGGTATATACCGACGAGGTCCAGGTCCTCAAAGGCGCGGATTTCCACATTGTCGCCGTCCCCACGCCGGTGGACTCCGCCAATCAGCCGGATATGTCGCTGGTCCTGCGCGCTTCGGAAACCGTCGGCAAAGCCCTCAAGAAGGGCGATATAGTCGTTTACGAGTCCACCGTCTACCCCGGCGCCACCGAGGAGGACTGCGTGCCGGTGCTGGAGCGTGCCTCCGGTCTTAAATGCGGCAAGGACTTCAAGGTCGGCTACAGCCCTGAGCGCATCAACCCGGGCGACAGGGAACACTCTTTCACCAAGATAATCAAGATAGTTTCCGGGCAGGATAAGGAGTCTCTGGATATAGTGGCCGAGGTTTACGGCTCGGTGCTCGAAGCCGGCGTCCACAAGGCTTCTTCTATAAAGGTCGCCGAAGCCGCCAAGGTCATCGAGAACACGCAGCGCGATATAAACATCGCCCTGATGAACGAACTGGCGGTCATTTTCGACCGGATGGGCATCCGCACCTCGGAGGTCCTGGAAGCCGCCGCCACCAAGTGGAATTTCCTGAAATTCCGCCCAGGCCTTGTGGGGGGGCACTGCATAGGCGTCGACCCTTACTACCTGACGCATAAGGCCGAGAAGATCGGCTATATCCCCCAGGTGATACTGGCGGGCCGCCGCATCAACGACAGCATGGGCAAGTATATCGCCCAGAAGACGGTCAAGGAGATGGTTCGCGCCGGGCATAATCCCTGCGGTGCCACCGTGACCGTGCTGGGTCTGACCTTCAAGGAGGACTGCCCCGACCTGCGCAACTCCAAAGTGGCCGACATCATCCGCGAACTTCAGGATTACAGGCTTAAGGTCCAGGTCTCCGACCCGCTGGCTGACCCGGCCGAGGCCGAGCGAGAGTACGGTGTGAAACTCGTGCCATTTGAAAAACTTAAACCAGCGGACGCCGTGGTGGTCGCCGTGGCCCATCAGGCTTATAAAGTCCTGCCGGTGTCCAGTCTGGCCGCCCTGATGGGCGGCAAACCGGTGCTGGTGGACGTGAAGTCCGCCTATGATCCGGCGGCCGCCCGCGCGGCCGGGATGACCTATTGGAGTCTTTGAACTTAGAATACCACAGGGCGAGATGGCATGAAAACAGTCATACTTGCGGGTGGAATGGGAACGCGGCTGAGCGAAGAGACCGACCTCAGGCCCAAGCCCATGGTTGAGATAGGCGGCAAACCGATGTTCTGGCACATCAT
>CAZVWK010000147.1:0-919 GCA_964631475.1 uncultured Elusimicrobiaceae bacterium
CCTATTCCAGCAGCAAGGCCTGCTCGGAACTGGTGACGGCGGCATACCGCAATTCCTTCTTCAACCCCAAGGATTTTCCGAAGCACGGCGTAGCACTGGCCTCGGCCCGGGCCGGCAACGTTATAGGCGGCGGTGACTGGGCCGCCGACCGGCTTATCCCAGACATCATACGCGCCGCACTTAAGGGGGAGAAGGTGCGTATACGAAGCCCGCGCGCCGTACGCCCCTGGCAGCACGTGCTGGAGCCGCTGTCGGGATACCTTAACCTGGCGGAAGCTCTTTACACACGCGGCCCGAAATTCGCCGGGGCCTGGAACTTCGGGCCCGACGCAGGCGACGCGAAGGACGTGGAATGGCTGGTGAAGCGGATGTTCGCCCGCTGGCCGGAAGCTCCCGGCTACGAGATAGACAAGGGCCCGCATCCACATGAGGCTAAGTTCCTGCGCCTGGATTCATCCAAAGCCCGCCGGCTGTTGCGCTGGAAGCCCCGTTGGCGCGTCGGCAGGGCGATAGACATGATAATCGACTGGACCCGCGCCTACCAGTCCGGTTCCGACATGCGCGAGGTCTGCCTGGAGCAGATAACGGAGTACTGCAAATGAAAAAGGAAGAAGCGCGAGCGCGCGGCGAGATATTCAAAAAGGTCGCGGCCTATTACCGCCGTTTCCACGGGAAACCGGCCTTCAGGCCCGGCGAGAGCTTCGTCAATTACGGCGGCCGCGTCTACGACGAGAAAGAACTGGTCGCGCTGACCGACACGGCGCTGGACTTCTGGCTGTCCTCGGGCCGCTACTGCGCGGAGTTCGAGCGGCGGCTGGGGGAGTATCTCGGCGTGAAATACGTCTCGCTGGTCAATTCCGGCTCCTCGGCCAACCTGCTCGCCCTCATGGCCCTGACCTCGCCCAAGCTGGGCGAGCGG
>CAZVWK010000147.1:941-3206 GCA_964631475.1 uncultured Elusimicrobiaceae bacterium
AGGTGATAACCGTGGCCGCCGGCTTCCCGACCACCGTGACGCCCGCCATACAGTATGGCGCGGTGCCTGTCTTCGTCGACGTGGCGCTGCCGTCCTATAATATCGATGTCCGGATGCTGGAGAAGGCCCGCTCCCGGCGTACCAAGGCGGTCATGCTGGCCCACACGCTGGGCAATCCCTTCGACATAGCCAACGTGAAGCGTTTCTGCGACCGCCACGGCCTCTGGCTCATCGAGGACAACTGCGACGCCCTGGGGTCCCGCTATAAGCTGAACGGCAAGTGGGGCTATACCGGCGGTTTCGGTCATATCGGCACCTCCAGCTTCTACCCGCCTCATCATATGACGATGGGCGAAGGCGGCGCCGTCTATACCAATGACCCGCTGCTGCGGCGGCTCATAGAGTCCTTCCGCGACTGGGGCCGCGACTGCTGGTGCGCGTCGGGGAAGGATAATACCTGCGGCTGCCGCTTCACCCGCAAGTACGGCGAACTTCCGCTGGGCTACGACCATAAGTACGTTTACTCGCATTTCGGCTACAACCTCAAGGCCACGGAGATGCAGGCCGCCGTCGGAGCGGCGCAGCTCAAGAAATTCCCGGCCTTCGTCGAGGCGCGCAAGCGCAACTGGGCCCGCCTGCGCAAGGCGCTGGCGCCCCTGAAGGACCGGCTGCTGCTGCCCGAGCCGACGCCCGGCTCTGACCCGAGCTGGTTCGGCTTCCTGGTAACCGTGCGGCCTGGCGCTGGCTTCACGCGCGACCAGCTGGTGGCCCACTTGGAGAAGAACCGGGTGCAGACCCGGATGCTCTTCGCCGGCAACCTGATAAAGCATCCCTGCTTCGACGGTATGCGCAAGTCGGGCAAGGGCTACCGCGTCGTCGGCCGGATGGATAATACCGACCGGATCATGAACGACACTTTCTGGGTCGGCGTCTATCCAGGCATGACCGGCCGGATGATGGATTATATGGCGGGGAAAATACTGGAGTTCGCCGGCAGATGAACCATTTCGAAAAGAAAGAGACGCCCATAGCGGGATGCTTCGAGCTTATCCCCAAGGTCCATGCCGACGAGCGGGGGACCTTCGTTAAGACTTTCCACGCGGACGAGTTCCTCTCCCTCGGCCTGGAAACCGGCTTCAGCGAGGAGTTCTATTCCGTCTCGAAGCGGGGCGTGCTGCGCGGCCTGCATTTCCAGGTCCCGCCCTACGACCACGCTAAGGTCGTCCACTGCGCGGCCGGGAAGATCTTCGACGCCGTGCTGGACCTCCGGCATGGCTCCCCGACTTTCGGCGCTTATTTCTGCTGCGAGCTCTCCCCGGAGAAGGCCGGCATGATATACATACCGCGCGGCTGCGCGCACGGCTTTTACGCCCGCAGCGACGGGGCGGCGGTCTTCTACGCGGTCACCGCGCCCCATTCCCCGTCCCACGACAGGGGCATACTCTGGAATTCTGCTGGCATTCCCTGGCCGGACGCCGCGCCGGTCCTTTCGCAGCGCGACAGGTCTTTCGGCACTTTCGGCCAGTACAGGACGGCGCCGCTCTTCTGAAGGCGGCGCGCGAAGCGATGGAAATAATATTCCTCGGCACCAACGGCTGGTACGATTCAGCGACGGGGAACACTGTCTGCGCCCTCATAAAGACGCGCCGGTGGGACATTGTCCTAGACGCGGGTAACGGCCTTTACAAACTGGACCAATATTGCGACGGTAAAAAACCGGTTTTCATACTCCTCAGCCATTTCCACCTCGACCATATCGCCGGCCTGCATACGCTGGTCAAGTTCTGGTTCAGCAAAGGCCTGACCCTCTGCGGTCAGAAAGGGACCCGCGCGGTGCTGAAGAAATTCGTCGGGCGGCCGTTCACCGTGCCGCTGGACAAGCTGCCGTACCCGGTGAAAATAGTCGAACTCCCGTCGGAGCGGCGACGCCTGCCTTTCGGCGCGACGGTGCTGCCGCTGGTCCACGCCGACCCGGTGCTGGGCTTCCGGCTGGAGCTGGAGGGGAAGACCGTGACCTACTGCACCGACACCGGCTACTGCCCCAACGCGCTCGAACTGGCGCGCGGCGCCGATGCGCTGATAACCGAATGTGCCCACCTGCCCGGGGAAACCAACCCTGGCTGGCCCCATTTCAATCCCGAGACGGCCGCCCGCCTAGCGGAGGAAGCCGGCGCACGCCGGCTGCTGCTGACCCATTTCTCCGCCGAGCGCTACCACAAGCCGGGCCTCCGGGCTATGGCCCTGCGCCTAGCCCGTAAGACCTTC
>CAZVWK010000148.1:0-3125 GCA_964631475.1 uncultured Elusimicrobiaceae bacterium
TAGTGGCCCCCGCTGATGCGGCCAGCGCCAGCAGGTCCTTGAATTCCAGGCGCCCGCCCAGTTCCGCGGCAAGAGCCGCGTCGGGCGGCGAGATTTTAAGCGCTTCGGCCGATATTTCGACCGGCACTTCGGTCTCCAGCGTCACGAGTTTCTTCGACATCCTGGCCAGGTCCGCCGAGGCGGCCGCCTTGGCCAGCGTTTTGTCGGCCGCCGCCTTCGCCGGGTCGGCGGCGGCGGCGAGTATCTCCTCCAGTCCGCCGTAGGCCGAGATGAGCTTCAGGGCTCCCTTGGGACCGATGCCGGCGGCTCCGGGCACATTGTCGGAAGAGTCTCCCACCAGCGCGAAATAATCCGTTATGAGAGCAGGCGGCACGCCGAACTTCTCCTCCACCTCTGCCGGGCCTTTGAAAGAGCCGGAGGAGCCGTCCCAGAGGCTGACGTCGGGGCCCACAAGTTGGGCCGCATCCTTGTCGGCGGTCACCAGGACGCAGTGATAGCCCGCCGCCTTGAGTTTAGCCGCGGCGGCGGCCAGCAGGTCGTCGGCCTCGTATCCGTCGGAGTGCAGTACGGGCAGGCCCGCCGCCCGCGCCAGGTCGCGGGCCACTACGAGTTGGGCCTTGAGCGCCGGCTCCGTAGGCGGCCGGTTGGCCTTGTACTGCGGGTAGGAGGCTTCCCGCAGCGTCTTGACGGGGGAATCGAAGCAGACGCAGGCGGCGGCCGGCTTCCGCTCCCGCATTATCTTGAGCAGCAGGCGCAGGAAGCCGTAAAGCGCGCCGACCTCCTCGCCTTTGGAGGTGGAGAGCTTTGGCAGCGCGTGGTAGCTCCTGTGCAAAAAGCCGTGCGCGTCTATCAGGTAAGCCTGTTTTTTCTGCATCTAGATAAAAAGCGAAGGAAACGGGAGGAGAAAGGAAAGGGAGAGGCCCCCGCCAGCCCGGGGGACGCCACGAGGAAGTGCGTCCCCGCCGGGCACGGGCCTTACGGCCGCGTCAGATAAGGGAATCCATTATCTTCTTAAGCTCTTCCTTGGGCTGCAGGCCCACGGCGTCCTTTACCATCTTGCCGCCCTTGAAGAAGAGTATGGTGGGGATGGCGGAGATCTGGTACTTGGAGGCGGTCTCCGGGTTCTCGTCGGTGTTGAGCTTGCCCACCTTGACCTTGCCCGCATACTCTTTGGCCAACTCCTCTATGACGGGGCCGATCATACGGCACGGTCCGCACCAGGGGGCCCAGAAGTCCACGAGCACCGGCACGGCGCTCTGGACGACTTCCTGATTGAAATTGGCGTCGGTGATCTGTATCTCGTTCGACATGTTATTCTCCTTACCGCCGGCTATGTTAATCTTATAAGACTTACTTTGTGGTGTCAAGAAGGTAGCGTATCTCCTTCCAGAGTTCCTCTATGTCTATGGGCTTGGAAAAGAACGCCGCCGCGCCTCCGAGCACCGCCTCGGCCCGGTCCGCGGGCTCGGTGTACTTGGCGGAGATGAAGATTATGGGCACGCTCTTCAGGCGGGCCGAGTCTTTTATGACCTTCATGAACTCTATGCCGTGCATGTCGGGCAGCTGCACGTCCAGGATGATGAGCGAGGGCGCCGCCTTAGCAAGCTCGTCCAGGCCCTCCCTGGCGGACTTGGCCACCGTAATCTCGGCGTCCACCTGCTTGAGGCGCAGGCCGTCCTCCAATGTCTCTATGAAATTCCTGTCGTCGTCCACTATCAGAAGTTTTATGGGCATAAGATTCAGAACCCCAGGCTGAGCCGCTCCACCAGCATCGGGGGCAGGCCGGCCTCGCGCATGACCAGCTTGGCCTTCTCCACGTCATACTCCACCCGGAACAGCTCGAACGTGCGGGCCGAGGAGTCGTAGAGGCCGCATGCGGCCAGCGGGTTGCTGTCACGGGGCTGGCCCACCGAGCCTGGGTTGATTATATAGCGGGCCTCCGGGTCCAGGCGCATCGTGTGCATGGGCTTGAGGAAATCGGTGGCGGGGACCCTGGCGTCGCCCTCCAGGGCGAAGTAGATGGGCATATGCGAATGGCCGATGAAGCAGGGCGAGACCTTCCAGTACCGCAGGTTGTCCATGAACTGCAACTCGCTGAGCAGGTATTCCTTGAGATGGCTCTTTGGCGAGCCGTGCACCAGGGTAAAATCTTCGCGCTCCACCAGCTCCGGCAGATTGGCTATGAACTCCAGCTGTTCCCCGCGCAGGAAATGCCGGTTGTAGAGTATGGCGGCGGTCGCCGTGGGGTTGAACCATTTGAGGTCCATGCGGCCCACCAGCGCCGCGTCGTGATTGCCCATCACGCAGTGCAGGTTGGGCAGCGGCGTGATGGCGTCCACGCATTCGGAGGCCTGCGCCCCGTAGCCGGCAATGTCCCCGCAGCAGATATAGCCCCCGGCGCCGTTCTTCTTAAAGAAAGACAGCACGGCCCGGAGGGCCTCGTAATTGCCGTGGACGTCGGAGAATACGCCGTAGATCATGTCAGGCCGCGGCCGGCTCCTTCTCCCCGGGCGGGTTCTCCGCC
This sequence comes from uncultured Elusimicrobiaceae bacterium, assembly GCA_964631475.1. Taxonomy (GTDB): domain Bacteria; phylum Elusimicrobiota; class Elusimicrobia; order Elusimicrobiales; family UBA9959; genus UBA2231. The sequence goes on from CAZVWK010000148.1 coordinate 2,525, forward strand.
AGGGCTTCGGCCTTGCGCAGGTCCACCGAGATAACCTTCGAGATGCCGGCCTCCTCCATGGTCACGCCGTAGAGCACGTCGGCGGCCTCCATGGTCCGCTTGTTGTGGGTTATCACCACGAACTGCGTGCCCGAGGAGAACTCTTTGATCAGGCGCACGAAGCGCTCCACGTTGGCGTCGTCGAGCGGGGCGTCGGCCTCGTCCATGATGCAGAAAGGAGAGGGGTTCACGCAGAAGAAGCTGAAGAGCAGGGCCAGCGCGGTCAGGGCCTGCTCGCCGCCGGAGAGCTGGGAAATGCTGATGAGCTTCTTGCCGGGCGGGTGCGCCACGATCTCGACGCCGGTCTCGAGCAGGTTGTCGGGCTGCGTCAGGATGAGGCTGGCCTCGCCGCCGTTGAAGAGCAGCGCGTAGATCTGCTTGAAGTGCAACTGCACTTTGTCGAAAGTGGTCTTAAAGTTCTCGCGCGTGGTCTCGTTGATCCTGGCGATGGCCGAGCGCAGGTCGGCCTTGGCCTTGTTGAGGTCCTCTACCTGCGAGTTCATGAAGTTATGGCGGCTGAGCAGCGCCTCGTACTCCTCGGGGGCGGTCATGTTGATGGGCC
>CAZVWK010000149.1:0-1335 GCA_964631475.1 uncultured Elusimicrobiaceae bacterium
GCCGGCAGCGAGGCTCCTCCGGCCCCGGTGACGGCCGCCGACAGCGTCCCCTCCGGCGGCGAGATGGGACTCGAGGACCTGGCCGAGCTCTACGATAACGCCCGGCGCGGAGCCGGAGCGCCGGAGATGGACATAACCCCGCCGCGCGGCCAGGCCCTGAAATACAGCGCCCCCGAGCCGAAAGCGCTGCCAGTGACGCCCCCGCCTGTGGCCGGGGTCAAGGCCTGTTATATCAACGGGGTGGAGGTGCGGCCGTGAGCGACCTTAAAGCCCTGCTCGAGGTGCTGCTGCTGGCGGCCATCCCCGTAATGCCGGTGATAGCCGGCCGCCTGCTGCTCAAACGGTTCCCCAAAACGGAAGCCGGCGCGGAACCAGTCCCCGGGGAGTGCGCCGGCCGCCTGATCGGCAATATCCTGTTCTGGTGCGGGATACTAGCGATACTGCTGGTGCTGGTATTTATACTCAATTACAAAGGTGCAATCTGGCTGTCACTGAAGAACATAAAATAGTGCTCCATGGCGAAGTTCAGGCGGGCCTTCATAGAGATAACCAACAGGTGCAACCTCGCCTGCTCTTTCTGCGCGCGCTCGGCCCGCCCGCCGCGCGACATGACGCCGGAGGAATTCCGCTCGGTCGCCGCCCAGGCGAAGCCCCTGTCGTCCGGCGTCTTCCTGCATGTACTGGGCGAACCCATGCTGCACCCGGAATTCCCGGCCATCCTGTCGGCGGCCTCGGAACTGGGGCTGAAAGTCACCCTGGTGACCAACGGCACGCTTATGGACCGGTTCGAACCGGCCATATTCCGCGAACCGTGCCTGGCCCAGGTCTCGCCCTCGCTGCAGGCGCTGTCGGCCATGCCGCCCGAAGAATGGGAAGAGGCGATGAAAAGAACGGTCGCTTTCGCCCGCTCCCGGCCGCCGGGGCTGACCGTGGTTTTCCGCCTGCGCGGCGGCGACGACCCCTTTTCACTGGCCGCCAGGTCGGCCCTCCTGGCCGCCTTCCCCGGATATGCCCCGGACCCGGGCAAGCGCCGCCTTAAGCTGGCGGAGAACATTTTTTTCGCCGGCGGCGGCCTCTTCGGCTGGCCCGGCTCCGGGAAAGGGTCCGGCAAGAGCCGCTGCCTGGGCCTGCGCCATCATTTCGCAGTCCTCTCCGACCTTCGGGTAATCCCATGCTGCATAGATTGCGACGGCGCCCTGGCCTTTGGCGACCTCCATGAAAAGACGCTGGCGGAGATCCTCTCCTCCCCGGCCGCCGCCGCCCTGCGCGCCTCCATAGCCGGCCGGGGGCCCATGCCGGCCCACTGCGCCGGCTGCGGCTTCCGCGCCATGGCCG
>CAZVWK010000149.1:1345-3125 GCA_964631475.1 uncultured Elusimicrobiaceae bacterium
AGCATAGCCCCCCCCCCTGCCAATACCGTCTAGGTCCCCTGGTAAGAGAAGTTATAGGCCTTTAGGGAAAAAAAGTCTTGACAATGCTCAATGGATTAATGTCAAATTGACGGTAGTCAGCAAACAGCAGGAGGAATTGCATGAAAAAAATCTTCATAGTAGCGCTCACGCTCGCGGCCTTCTCCGCCGGCGCTTTCGCGGCGGATAAGGTCATCTACGGCAAGGACGACAGGTTCGACCTCTACCAGGTCACAGACAAGGCCCTGCTCAAGCTGGCCGATTCCACGGTCGGCCTTTTCAAGGCCGGCGACGTGACCATCAACGGCGACACCGCCAAACTCGCCACCCGCTCCTACGCGCAGGGCTACAGCCTCTGCAAAGAAGAGCCCTTCTACGACCAGGTCACCGGCGCCTTCTGCTCCGGCGCGCTCGTGGCCCCGGACGTCATCATGACCGCCGGCCACTGCGTCAGGAGCGAATCCGCCTGCACCGGCACCAAGTTCGTCTTCGGCTTCGGCATCAAGGAAGCAGGCGTTATGCCCAACAGCGTACCCGCTTCCGAGGTTTACTCCTGCGCCAAGCTCATCGGCCGAGAGGAAGTGGGCACCGGCGCCGACTGGGCGCTGATAAAGCTCGACAGGCGCGTGGCCGGCCACGCGCCCCTCAAGTACAACCTCACCGACACGCTCAAGAACGGCGACCCGCTGCTGGTCATCGGCCACCCGGCCGGCCTGCCCACCAAGATCGCGGGCGGCGCCACTGTGCGCAACATCAACAAGCCCGGCTACTTCGTCGCCAACCTGGACACCTACGGCGGCAATTCCGGCTCCGCGGTGTTCAACGCCAAAACGCACGTCATCGAGGGCATCCTGGTGCGCGGCGAGAACGACTATGTCTGGAAGGGCAATTGCCGCGTCTCCAATGTCTGCACGGACGACGGCTGCCGCGGCGAGGACGTGACCAAGCTCTCGGCCATGACCGCCCAGATTCCGTCCAGGCAGCTCCCCGAGCTGGCCCAGCAGGCGGATAACCCGGACTACCAGGTGGCCGGCAACTTCCCCGCTTACCAGCTGCTAGAGTCGCTCTCCGGCCTCAACTGAGACCAGGGCGGAAAAAAATAAAAAAGCCCCCCTTCGCAGGGGGGCTTTTTTTATTTACAAGAACGGGCCCCGTCAGCCCGTCGTCGAAAGGACCGGTTCAGGCCCGGCCGCGGGGAGAACCATCCTCCCTCATCCTGCGGACGGCCTCCCGCAGTTCTCCCAGGCGGTCCATGTTGCGCGGCGAGGGCTCGAGCTCGCAGACCCTGGAGAATAAAAGCGTACCCCCCGGTAAAACTGGGTGTAAGGGCGGGAGACCTACACGGGACCCATGACCAAAGTCCTATGCGGGGTCAGGAGACACGGAGCGCTCCCACATACTTCTCGTAGCGGCGGCACATCTCGCTCCTAGTCAGCCGGCCCATCCTGCGCACGCTGAAGTCCTCCACGCTGAACGAGGACATCACAGTGCCGTAGGCCATCGCCCGGCGAAGCGTGGCGAAATTCTTCCAGTCCGGGGCGGAGGCCAGGTAGCCCATGAAACCGCCAGCGAAGGTGTCGCCCGCGCCGGTCGGGTCCACGACTTTCTCCACCGGGTGGGCGGGCATCGACAGAGTCTCTCCCCCGTAGAAAAGCATGGCGCCGCTGTCGCCGCGCTTGATGACGACCGCGTCCGGCCCCATCTTAGAGATTATCTTAGCGGCTCTTATCAGGTTATGCTCGCCGGTCAGCTGGCGCGCCTC
>CAZVWK010000150.1:0-3021 GCA_964631475.1 uncultured Elusimicrobiaceae bacterium
CAGCAGGCAGGCCAGAGTGACGGGCCCCACTCCGCCCGGGACCGGCGTAATCCGCCCTGCGGCACCCGACAGGGCGGCGAAGTCGGCGTCGCCGCACATCTTCCCGTCCGGACCGATATTCGTGCCCACGTCTATCACCGTGACGCCGGGGCTTGTCATGTCCGGCTTGAGCCACAGCGGCTTGCCGATAGCCGCCACTATTATCTCCGCCCTTTTAAGAACTGCGCTTATGTTCCTGGTCCGCGAGTGGCAGAGCGTGACGGTGGCGTCCAGGCAGGTGAGCATGTGCGCCGCCGGCCGGCCGACTATGGCCGAGCGTCCCACCACCGCTATTTCCCTGCCGGCCGGGTCTATGCCCGCGTTCTTCAGCATTTTCACCACGGCCAGCGCCGTGCAGGGAACGAAGAAGCCCCCTTCCTCTATCTCCCGCCAGGTCTTGGCTAGGAAAAGGCGGCCCATGTTCACCGTCGAGAGGGCATCGGGGTCCTTGGCCGGGTCGAGCAGTTCCCAGGCCTCGGGAACGTCGAAACCGGCCGGCAGGGGGCGCTCCACCATTATCGCGTCGACGCTCGCGTCGACGCCCAGTTCGCGCAGCAGGCCGAAGAAATGGCCCCGGCCTTTGGATTCTTCCGGCATAATCAGGCGAGTTTCTATGCCGGCTTTGGCGCAGGCGGATATCTTGCGCTTCACGTAGACGGCCGAAGGCGAGTCCGCGTAATAATTTATGATCGCCAGCGAGGGCTTCCTGCCGAGCGCCGCGGCCGCGGCGGCCGCGCGCCCGGCGACGTCCGCCAGTATCGACTGGGACAGGGTCTTTCCTTCCATTGTCTCTGCCATGCGGGTATTTTAGCAAAAGCCGCCCGGGCCGGGGCGGCGGGGCGCAAAAAAACCGCCCGGGCGGGGCCCGGACGGCTTTTATTCCTTGGTCTTTGAAAACCGCGGATTACTTGCGCTTCTTGGCCTTCTTCTTGCCCTTCCCGGCGTTGACCATCTTGGCGCGGGAGATATCGCCGGCCTTATCGAGGAAATACAGGAAGCCTTCCTCTTTCTTGACGCCGGCCTTGGCGACCTTGGAGGGCTTGCCGCCCTTTTTGCCGCCGCGGGCCATCTTGGCGCGGGAAACATCGCCCTGCTTGTCGATGTAATAAAGGAAACCATCCTCGCGCTTAACATGCAGTTTCATCACTTTCTCAGCCATTTAGTCTTCCCTCCTAACGGGAACTTCTCTTGGGATTGCAGCGAAAGTTTACATTATGCCGACGGGGAATTCAAGGGAAAATTTCTACGCGCCGACCGTTTTCGCGGCCCCGGGCGGCGGTTCCGCCGGCTCCGGTTCCGGCGGCAGATGCGCCTGGAAAAATTCGGCGACCTTCCGGCGATAGGCTTCGCCGCCGACCTCGGCGCACTTGGCGTGGCCCGCGCCCGTCACGGTCCAGAGGTCCTTCTCGGTGGAGCCGCAGGCCGCGTAAAGCGCCCTGGCCTCATCCTGAGGCACGAGCTCGTCGTGATCCCCCTGTATGAAAAGCACGGGCTGTTTCACCGCCGGAGCGGAGTAGACCGGGCTGTGCGGCTCCGGGTCGGCGCCCAGCTTCATGCGCACGAAGAACAGGACCATCGGTATGAGCGGGTAGAACGGCACTTTCAGCCGCCGCCAGCCCCAGTTGGCCACCACGCGGGTGTAGGACAGGAAGACGTTCTCGGCCAGCAGGCACTTCACGTCGTTCCGCCGCGCGGCTCCCCACATGGCGACCGACGCTCCCATGGAGAGGCCGAACAGAGCCAGGCCGCCGCGGCAGGCCTCCGGCCTGTTGGCGTGCAGCCAGGCGAAGGCGGCCTCCAGGTCGCGGATTTCCAGGTAGCCGACGCTGGCCGTGTTCCCGGCGCTCTCGCCCGAGGCGCGGAAATCGAAGTAGAAGAGGTTGTAGCCCAGCCCGGCGAGGAAGTTGGTGTCGCGCATCAGTTCGGCCTTGTTGGAGCCCCAGCCGTGGCAGAAGATTATCGTCCTGGAAGACAGCTCGCCTTCGGCGGGGATGAACCAGCCCCGAAGCGCTACGCCGTCCGTGGACGGGAAGACCACCGGTTCGTAGGCCAGCCTGAACTGGTCCGGCAGGTGGGAGAGCTTCATGCGGGCGGGCTGTATTATCGAGAAGCTCTTCAGGTACGCGAGCCACACCGCGCCGGCCGAGATGGCCAGCAGCGAGAAGATCAGCCAGTAGAAGATTTCCTGTGCGTTCATTTCAGAACCCCTTTGAGGCCGAGCAGGTCGGCGTAGTCATAGAGTCCGTTCTCTTTTCCGGCCAGCCAGAGGGCGGCCGTTATGGCGCCGCCGGCGAAAACGTCGCGCGAGTGGGCCCTGTGCGTCAGCTCCACGCGCTCGTTGGGCCCGGCGAAAAGGACGGTGTGCTCCCCGACGATGTCTCCCGCGCGCGCGCTGGAGGACGTCGCCTTGCGCCCCGCGGCGGCGACGGCTTCAAGGTAGCGTAGCGCGGTGCCGGAAGGGGCGTCCTTCTTCAGCCTGTGGTGGACCTCGCCGACGTGGATGTCGAAGCCTTCCAGTTTTTCCGCCATGAGCCGCGCCAGGGCGAAGGTCAGGTTGACGGCGGGGCTCATGTTGGGGGAGACGAACAGGGGAATCCGGGCGGAGAAAGAACGCAACCTCTCCAGCTGTTCCGGAGAGAAGCCGGTGGAGCCCGTGACCAGCGGCACGCCCGCCCCGGCGCAGGCCGCGGCGAAAGAGACCGCGCCCTCCGGCGAGGTGAAATCTATGGCGGCGCCGCAGCCCTTGAGGGCTTCGGGGGCGGCCTCGGGCCGCAGGGAGGTCCGGCCGGGCAGGGCATCGAAGACGGGGCCGGGTTCGGCCCCATGGCGCTGCGCCAGGAGCTCGCTTACTTTAAGCCCCATCCTGCCCAGGCCGCCGTTGACGGCTATTTTAATCTTCGCGTCAGTCATCCCAAAAAAAGTCATTATATTCTTTAAAGTCCCGCCCTGTCCAAGCCCGGCGCGCTCCCGGGGAGCCCGTCT
>CAZVWK010000151.1:0-2947 GCA_964631475.1 uncultured Elusimicrobiaceae bacterium
GGGCCTTTTTCATCGGCAGGGCGTAATGATATAATCGTACGATTGGCCGGCCCGCGTGGCCGGCCCTCTGTGACATACCCGTTTTCAAGGGGCCCCGATAAATGTACCTCAAAGCGATAGAAGTCTACGGTTTCAAATCCTTCGCCCAGCGCGTCAAGATTCCGCTCAAGCCCGGCGTGACCTGCATAGTGGGCCCCAACGGCTGCGGCAAGTCCAACGTGGTGGACGCCGTACGCTGGTGCATAGGCGAGATGTCCTGGAAACAGCTGCGCCTGCCGTCCATGATGGACGTGATATTCGCCGGCACCGAAAAGCGCCAGCCGCTCAACGTGGCAGAGGTTTCGATGACCTTCGACAACGAGGGACGCAAGCTGCCGCTGGACTTCAGCGAGGTCACCACCACGCGCAAGATCTACCGCTCGGACGAGTCCGAGTACTTCATCAACCGCGTGCAGTGCCGCCTCAAGGACATCCGCGAGATGTTCCTGGACACCGGCATAGGCGCCGACGGCTACGCCATTATCGACCAGGGCGGCGTCAACGCCGTGCTCAAGGCCGGCCCGGAGACCCGCCGCGAGCTCTTCGAGGAAGCGGCCGGCGTCTCCAAGTACAAGGCCAAGCGCGAGGAGGCCATGAGGCGCCTGGAGAAGGTGGACCAGGATCTGGCCCGCCTGGCCGACTCGATGACCCTCATCGACGAGCAGATCAAGAAGCTGGAGAGCGAGGCCCGCAAGGCCAGGCTGCAGCAGAAATACCGCGAAGAGCTGACCTCGGGCGAGATCTCCCTGCTGGTGCGCGAGATAGGCGCGCTGCGGGCGCAGATGGACGAGGAGAAGAAGGCCCTAGAGCCTGTCGAGGCCGAGACCCGTGACCTTTCCGCCGCCGTCACCGCGCTGGAGGGCGAACAGGCCGCGCTGAACCTTGCCGCGGTGCAGAAGCAGAACGACGAGCGCCTGGCCATGGAGGCCGTCTATTCGCTGCGCTCGCAGGTGTCGCAGCTCGAGGGCAGGTCCATAAACAACGTTAAGCTCGCCGAGGAAAGCCGGGCCGGTTTCGCCTCCGCCGAGCGGCAGGAGGGGGCCGACCGCGCGGCCGACGCCAGACTGGAGGCCGAGGCCGCCGAAACCTCCGCTAAACTCTCGGAACTGGAGTCCGGTTTCGCCGGCCTCAAGGCCGAATATGAGGCTCTCAACGCCCGCCTGTCCGCCCGGGAGCAGGAGCTTTCGCGCATTTCCGGAGAAGCCTCCTCCGTAGAGGCCAGGGTCACCGCCGCCTACCAGGAGGAGATGTCCCTTTCCCGGGACAAGGCCTCCGCCGAATCCGACATCACCCACCTGCGCGAGGACCTGGAAGGCCTCGCCAGGGACATTGAAGAACTGGCTGGGCAGAAGGCGGCGCATGAGGTCCGGCTGGGCGAACTCTCGTCCGCCCTGGCCGAGGCCGACGCCGCGCTCTCCGCCGACGGGGCCGCCCTGGCCGCCGCCGAGGCCGGCAGGACCGCCGCCGCCGGCGAACTGGCCGCCGTCGAGGCCCGCCTGGGCGCCTCAAGGGAAGAACTGTCCGGCGCCTCCTCCCGCCTGGAGGCCATACTGGCCCAGGGCGAAAAGGATTCCTACTGGGTCGGCATCAACGCCGTCGTCAATTCCGGCATACAGGGCGTGCGCGGCACGCTGCGCCACCTGCTGGAGGTCCGCAGGGAGGACAAACTGGCCGCCGAGGAGGCCCTGGGCCGCTTCATGGATGCCGTGGTCGTGGATTCCGCGGAGAAGGCGGGCGAAGCCATAGAATACCTGCGCCACCTGGGCAAGGGCCGCTGCCGCTTCATAGCCCTGGACCGGGTGCCTTCCGGGGCCGGGCTGCCGCTGGAAGCCGCCGGGGCCCAGAGGCTGCGCGAGCGGATTTCTTCCTCGCCGGAACTGGCCCCGCTGTTGGACCATCTCTTCTCCGGCGTCTATCTCGCGGGCGGCTCCGTACACGGCTCCTTCTGGCTGGCCGGCGGCGCGGAGGAAGTCTCCTCCAACGAGCCTTACTGGGGTGAGGCGGACGAGCTCAGGGCCCGCATAGCCGCCCTGCAGCAGGAGACGGGCGCCCTTTTCGCCAAAAAAGAGGAACTGGGCTCGCGCATCTCCGCGCTGGCCGGGACCATCGCGGGGCTTTCGGAAGCGATAAATTCGCGGCGGATAGCCCGCCACGGCCTCGAAAAGGAGACCGAGCAGGAGCGCGGGCTTCTGGAAGTGCGCGTAAAGAACGAGGACGCCGCCCGCGCCGAATCCGACAAGAAGCGCTCCTCCCTGGAGCAGCTCTCCGCCCGCTCGGCGGAGCTGGACGGGCGGATAGAGGCCGCCCGGGCCGCCTCCGAAGCGGCGCGCGCCGAGATCGCGGGCCTCAACGCCAGTAAGGCCGAGCTGCAGGCCCAGGCCGACGGCATGCGCATCGAGTCCGGACAGCGCAAGGGGGGGCTTGAGAGCCACGGCCAGCAGGTCGATTTCATGCGCCGGCAACTGCTGGCCATCGACGGCCAGCGCGGGCGCCTGAAGGGACAGCTCGAGGAACTCGCCGCCCGCAAGGCCGAGCTGACCGGGCGCGCCGAGCGCTTGGAGGCCGAGGCACAGGAGGCCCGCGCCTCGGCCGAGGGCCTGCGCGGCCAGCTCAAGGAGGGTGAGCTCATACAGAAGCAGCTCGGCGACGAGCTCGACGAGATGAAGAACCGGCTCGAGAGCTACCGCGCCCGCATCAACGAGCAGAAGCAGCTCCTCTCCGAGAACGAGCAGAAGCGGCACGAGATAGACCTGCGCGTCAACACGGCCGCCACGCGCGTGGACGACCTGGGCCGTCGCCTGGCCGACGACTGGACCACCAGCTACCTAGAGGCCAAGGAAAAGTACGGCTCGGTGGAAGTCGACCCGGAGAAGGTCAGGAACCTGCGCCGCCGGCTCGAGAATATGGG
>CAZVWK010000152.1:0-2855 GCA_964631475.1 uncultured Elusimicrobiaceae bacterium
AATGAAAGGACAGCGCGCTACTGCTTGGGGAACATTCTTAGATGAGTTGACACGATGTGAATAAGAAAACTATGCCGGGGCGGTATCGCCTCCGCTTTCATCTGGAAACAATGGGGGTGGCGGCGGATTCGCGGAGAAAAACCGTCCGAAGCCGCGAGCTTGCGTAAGCGCGAGCGGCGAGAGTCGGAAGGGAGAGCACGGTGTGTGAGACCCTGTTTTTTCGGAGCGAACCGACGACAGGACCCCGATAGTTTTTCAAGAAAGCGGGGCCGCTGTCAGGACGAGAGGCCTTCTTCTAACTTCCTGACCTTGTCGAGACGGCGGACGTGGCGCTCCTCGTTGCTGAACTCAGCCCCCAGGAAGGCCGAGGCCACCTCGAGGGCCAGGCTCTCGCCTATGACGCGGGCGCCCAGGCAGAGGACGTTGACGTCGTCGTGTTCCACGCCCTGGCGGGCGGAATAGGTGTCGTGGCAGAGTCCGGCGCGCACGCCTTTGAACTTGTTGGCCGCCACGCAGGCGCCCACGCCGCTGCCGCAGACCACTATGCCGCGGCGGGCCTGGCCGCCGGCCACCGCGCGCGCCACGGCGGCGGCGAAGTCGGGGTAGTCGACGGATTCGTTGGGGGAATTGGTGCCCAAGTCAGAGAGCTCATGGCCGAGCATTTTAAGCTTGTGGATGAGGGCGGCCTTGAGCGGGAAGCCCGCGTGGTCGCCGGCGATGGCTATCTTCATTTCGTCTCCTATATCCTTTCGAGTTCGTCGCGGGTGATCCAGCCCTTTATTCCTTCCTTCTGGACGCCCACTTCCCAGAAATCGTCGCGCGAATCGTCGATGATCCTGACCACGCGGCCTTCGGGCAGGGTGGCGTAGGCGTTGAAGGTCTCGTTCGGCCCGCTGCGCAGCACGGCTTCCTGCTGCACCACCACGGCCGCGTTGCGCAGAGGGGAGGAGAGCCGGGCCGCTCCCCAGGTGCCGGAGAAAAGCAGCAGCGCCGCCGCCGCGCCCGCGGCCGGCAGGAGGCGGTATTTAAGCGCCGGCCTGAGCGCGGCGCCGGCTCCCAGCAGGCAGAGGGCCCAGAAAGCCAGCGACGCCAGGGCCGCTATCTCTCGGTCCGAGGCCGAATAGTAGAGCCTGTGCAGGAAAGGGGGCACGCCTTCCGGCACAAGCGACTGGCCTGTGCTCTTAAGGGCGAAGTCGAGGTTGTAGCGTATGTCGGCTTCGCGCGGAAGTATGCGCCAGGCCCGGGCGTAGTAGAGCAGGGCCTTTCCGACGCGTTTGACCCGGAATTGCGCGTTCCCGGCATTATAGAGCAGGTAGGGGTCGCCGGGCTGGGAGCGCAAGAGTTCCTCATAGGCGGCCGCGGCCTGCGGGTAGAGGCTGTCGTTATAAAGTTTGTCGGCCTCCGCCCTGGCCGGCACATCGGGGTCCAGCCCTCCCCCGGGCGCCTGCGCGGCGGGGAAGATCAGCAGGGCGGTGAAAAGGGCGGTCCTGATCATTTCCGGTCGAACTCCTTTTCCAGGATCTCCAGCAGCACCGCGTGCTTGCTGGCCAGGTCGGACGCGTTCTCCCCGGTCACGGCGGAGGAGGAGAAGTGGTAGAACTCCAGCTGCTCCCAGAGCGTTCGTATCTCTCCGAGCGAGAAGTCCCCTGTCTTCGGGAACCGGCGCCTGATATGCTCCAGGGTCTTCCTGAGAGTGAAAGACTCGATGTCTTCGCCGGTCTTGTCCGAGAGGTAGCGGGTCAGCGAGTCGTAGAGTATGCCGACGGCTTTGGGATAGTCCCCCGCCTCCGCGGCCCGGCGGGCCTCGTCGCGCCGCTTCAGCGCGGCGGCGTAGGCCCTGCGGTAGCGAAGCCGGCGCGGGTCAGAGAGGAGTCCGTCGCGCGTGCGGGCGTAGGCAAGCGCGCCCAGCAGCAGAAGCAGAGGCAGGGCGTTATGGGCCGGGGCGCCGGTGAGGGCCTGCGCCAGGCGGCTGGAGACCGGCACGCCCATCCTGCGGGAGAGGTAGCGTATGTCGCTGGAGATGGTCTTGATGTCCACCCCGCCGCCGTTGCCGCCGACGAAGGAATAGGCCCTGGCCGAAGGGTCCCCTTTGAGGATGTTCACCTCGATGGGGGCTGTCTCGACGGTCTGGTAGCTTTTTGTCTCCGGGTTGAAGAAGGAGAACTTCACGGGCGGTATGACCTGCCTGCCTTCGGCGCGCGGTATCATGACGGTGGTGAAGACCTTCTTGCCGCCGACTACGTCCTGGTGCTTGGTGAGCGAATAGGAACTGGCCGTGTCGTAGTAGCGGAACGACTTGGTCTCGGGCAGGGCGGGCGCCGTTATCGTGTTGAGGTGGCCCTTGCCGCTTACGCTTACGGACAGGGTCAGTGCCTCTCCGGCCTTGAGTTCCCTCCGGTCCACCGAGGCCGCGATTATGTAGTTGCCCACCGCGCCGTTAAAGCCCTCGGGGGCCCCTTCTGGGAGCGGGAGTATCCTCAGCGGCAGCGCCTTGCTGTTCACCTCGTGCGTCCGGCCCTGGCCCATGCTCATCGAAAAGAACCGCTGGAAGAAGGCCGGGTCCATGGGGTCCAGGGTATGGGCTCCCTGGAGCTGGGCTACAATCCGGGCTTCGCCTATGGGCGCCTGGCCGTCCTTGAGGCCGAAGAGAGCGGTCCGTATCTCATTGAAGGAGTAGCGGGTTCCGTTCACCGAGGTCTCGCCAGAGCGCACCGGCGGCAGGTCCTCGGCCAGCAGGCCCTTGAGGGAAGGCGGTACGTACTGCGGGTTTGAGGTGAGCGGCACGGAGGTGAAGAATTTGACGCTGAGCGTCACCTGCTCGTTCACATAGGCTGATTTCTTGTCCGTTTCCACAG
>CAZVWK010000153.1:0-2815 GCA_964631475.1 uncultured Elusimicrobiaceae bacterium
CCGTTTTGGCAACAGGAGCTCGATTTCAGGCTCATCTTGCGTTGGATAATTCTCAACCCACTAAACTCCCTCCCCCAAAATGTATAATTACCTTTGAGAGGAAACCCCGGGCCCGGCCCGCAACGGAGATTGTCCATGATTAATAGTTTCACAGCCCTGTTTCTGCTAACCGTTTCGCTGCCTGCAGCCCATGCGGCGCCCGCGAAGGTCTATGAAGTGCGCAGCGTCACCGTCGCACCCTATTCCGGGCCCATAACGCCGGTCTCCGCCGAATTCCTGGTCGACGCCGTGCGGCGGCTTAACGCCGACGGAGGCGCCGACATGCTGGTCATCGCCCTCGACACCCCTGGCGGACTCGACGCCTCCATGCGCGAGATTATAAAGGAGATGCTGGCCTCCAAAAAGCCCGTTGCCGTCTACATCTCGCCACAGGGCGCGCGCGCCGCCTCGGCCGGCGTCTTCATCGCCATGGCCTCTCCGCTGGTGGCGATGGCGCCGGGCACCAATATCGGCGCGGCCCATCCCGTGATGCTGGGCTCCGTGCCTTCGCCATCGGACATGGGCTCCAGGAACGAGAAGGGCAAGAAGAAGAGCAGCCCTCTGGAGGATAAGGTCCTCAACGACGCCTCAGCCTACATAAAATCCATCACTCAGAAGACCGGCCGGAACGTGAAGTGGTCGGTCGACGCGGTCAAGAAGAGCAACTCCGTCTCCGCCGAGGAGGCCGTGAAGGCCGGCGTGGCCGACTTCATGGCCGCGGACCTTGACGAGCTTTTCGCCAAGGCCGACGGCTTCAAGGCGGGGGGGTTCGGGACGCTGTCGGTGAAGAAGCCCTCCGTGGCCCGCTTCGAGCAGACGCGCCGTCAGAAATTCCTGGCCGCCGTGACCGATCCGAATATCGCGATGATACTGATGAGCCTGGGCGCGGCCGGCCTTTTCATCGAGCTCTACAACCCGGGGCTGATCCTGCCGGGCGTCGTCGGCGGCATCTCGATGCTGCTGGCTTTCTATTCTTTCCAGACCCTCTCGGCCAGCTTCGCCGGCGTGGGCCTGATACTGCTGTCTTTCATGTTCTTCATAGCCGAGATAAAGGTCATGAGCTACGGCCTGCTTACCGTCGGCGGCGTCATCTCGATGACGTTGGGTTCGCTGATGCTGTTCAGGGAGCCGTCGCTGGGAGGTCTGTCGATATCCATGGAAACCATACTCGCCAATGTCATAGGCGTCGTCGCGGTCACCGCGCTGCTGGCCTGGATAGTGATCAAGGCCCAGATGCGCAAGGTCGTCACCGGCATAGAGAGCCTGGAGGGCAAGCGGGCCCTGGCCAAGACGGCACTCTCCCCCAAGGGGAAGGTGCTGGTGGAGGGCGAACTCTGGGACGCCGAGCTGGCCTCGGGCTCGGCCGAAGCCGGGGAAGAGCTGGTGGTGCAGAAAGTCGACGGCTTCCACATCACCGTCCGCAGGCCCGCATAAGACCCATGCCAGCGCCTAGCCCGGCTTACTAGCCGGGCGCGGAATTCACTGGCTTTTCGTTCACGAAAACACTTTCCGACCTATCGCTGGCGGTCTTCGACCGCGCCGCTTGGCCCGCCTATTAGAATCTCCAGAACTGGGATACGCCCGGCGAGTTGGCGGCCGTCGGGCCCGGCCTGAGCTGCAATGCTGGCCCCACCCTCAAGACGGCGTGGCCTCGGGTCTGCGCGGCATCTGCTACCTGGTGAGCCTTACGCTGGACGACTGCCCCGAAGGCGAGCCGCCGTCCACGCTGGAGCGCGATTACGCGGGCGGGAATGCTCTTGTTTGACATTGGCAAGCGGTTTTATAGGATTGGGCTGACGGGTTCAGGAGGCGTAATGCCGTTGCGAATTCCCGATTTTACAAGGCGCGCCGCGCAGGCGACGGCTGGTCAATTTATTGGAGGAAACATGCGCTTCACAGGATTGGTTATTTCTTTCACGGCCGCCGTTCTGGTGGCCGGCTGTAAGGCGGACATGCCCGAAACGGCGTTCAGGACCACGGTAAAAGTGGTGGACCGGGACACCGGCCGGCCGGTGCCCGGCGCGCTGGTGCTGGTGGGCGCGCGGCTGTTACCGGAAACGATAGCGCATACGGCCGCGCTCATGCGCGGCTTCCACGAGCAGGTCAATCCCGCGGCCTACGCGCAGGCGGGCAAGCCCGACGTTAAATCGGATCTGGCGAATGAGCAGGCGTCCCCGAAAGATGCCGATGGTGAGATACGCCTCGAAGACGGCAATATAGTGCTGTTCACCGACAAGAAAGGCGCTGTCGTGAAAAAACTCCCCTTGCCCGCCAAAAAAGAGAAGATTAAGGTGAAACTGAGCGACGGCAAGGAAGCGGACGGCGAGCCAAAAAAATTATCACGACCCCTGTTATATCGAAAAACGGTAAATTCGCGGCGATAAACACAAAGACACAGCGGACGCCACTATTCCCAGGTCGAAGCCAACGAGGTGGCCGTGTATGACGTTGCTGGTAAACTGCTTTATAAAAAGAATTACCCCGAGAACACCTACATCGTGGAGCCCGAAAAGAACATCATCGTGGCTGATGCCGGAACGACTGTAGTCTTCACCGAAAGCAGCGTAGATTCGGATGAGGGTTACTGGACGCGGCTGCACGTCTACGATAAAAAGGGCGAGGAACTCCTTGATTATCTGGCCGCTGTCCGGCAGTCCGGGTATCTTTATAGCGATTTAACGGTGTCCTCAAGTGGGAGATATCTGGCTGCTCAAGAAAGAATCTAGAAGTCATCCAAAAACCCTTTTCAACACGATTATAGCGCACGCCAAATGAA
>CAZVWK010000154.1:0-2795 GCA_964631475.1 uncultured Elusimicrobiaceae bacterium
CGGCCGCGGCCGCGGGCCTGTCGGCCTTTGCGCTGATGCGCCGCATACGGGCGGGCCTGCTCTCGCCCCTGGAGAAAGGAGTCGCGCTGGTCAGGGATTTCACGGCCGCCGGCGGCAAGCTGACCTCTCCGATGCCTGGCGAAGGCTGGGCCGAATCCCGCGAACTTATCTCCTCCCTGAACCGGTTGATGCTGGAATTGAGCGCCTTCAGGGGTTTTCACCTCAACCAGGTCCTGGAGGAGCGGGCAATCGCCACGGCCCTGATTGAAACGATGGTGGACGGGGTTCTGCTGGTGGACGACAGGGGGCACCTGATCTATTCCAACCGCCTCGCCATGCGGCTGCTCGGTTCGGAGTCGCTGCAGCAGGGGATGCCGCTGTTGCCCGCGCTCTCGAACAAGGCCTTTCTGCCGGCGCTGGAGAAAGTCCTGGCCGCAGTAGAGCCCCTGGCGAAGGACGAGGTCCTGCTGCCGGGGGACAGCGTATCCTGCCCGGTGTCCCGCACCTACGCGCTGATCTCGCGGCAGTTCATGCTGGCCGCCTTCAGGCGGCCTGGCCGGATAGTGGTGATACGGGACATAACCGCGGAGCGGGAGATAGAGAGCGCCCGCGAGACTTTCTTCCAGATGATTACCCACGACATGCGCGCTCCGCTGACCAGCATAAAAGGCTACGCGGAGATGCTGCGCTCGACCATGCCCAGGACCGAGGCGCGCGACAAGTGCCTGCAGCCGATACTGCGCTCGGTGGAGCGCCTCAACGGCATGGTCCTGGACATCCTCAACATGATAAAACTCGAAAGCGGCGAGCTGGTCCTCAGGCGGGTCAGCGTCCACCCCGTGGCCCTCTGCGCCAGGGTCTTAGAGGTGCACGAGCCCGTCGCCGCCAGGAAAAAGACGGCGCTTTCGGTACTGCCGGCCAAAGCCGGGGGCTTCATCTCGGCCGACGAGACCCTGCTGGAGCGCGTCCTCACCAACCTGGTCGGCAACGCGCTCAAATTCACCCCGGCGGGCGGGCGGGTGGAGATGGGTTTCGTGGAGAGGGACGGCGGGGTTGAATTCTGCGTGGAGGACGACGGCCCCGGCATCCCGGAGGACAAGCGCGAGGAGATCTTCGACAAGCACGCCCAGCTGCAGGAGCACAAGTACATGGGCTTCGGCCTCGGACTCGCCATGTGCCGCATGGCCGTGGAACTGCACGGGGGCCGCATCTGGGTGGAGTCCGCTGAGGCGCGCGGCAACAGGTTTAAATTCTATATACCGGCGGGGGGAGCCTGATGGCCGACATCCTGATAGTCGACGACGACGCCGCCATACGGGAACTTTTTAAATTTATTTTCGAGGACGCCGGCCACTCGGTGCGCCTGGCCCGGGACGGCGAGGAGGGCCTGGACGCCGCGCTCGCCTCGCCGCCGGCCTTCATCGTCCTGGACGTCTCCATGCCCAAGATGACAGGGGCGGAGTTCGCTTCCGGGCTCGCCTCCCTGGTGGCGGCCCGGAGGCTGCCGCGCATCCCTTTCGTGGTGATGACCGGCGAGAATTTCATGGACGAGGGCCTGAACAAGGTCTTTTCGGCCGCGCCGGGTTTCGTCCGTTTCTTCCCCAAGATGACCCCGCCGGAAGAAGTGCTGGCCCAGGCCGAAGCCTGCCTGGCCGGCTAGTCTTCCGCCTTACCTGACCGCTCCGGTCTCCTGGAGGCCCGCGAGCAGTTCCTTCTGCGTTGCCGCGCAGCGGAAGCCGATATCGTCGTTGGGTTTGGAGGTGCTGGCCCGGTTGGCGGAGCGGGCAGAATCGGCGCCGAAAGCCCAGGAGCCGCCCCGTATCACGCGGTCGCGGAAGCCGGGATCGTCGGGCCCGGCCGGATTACGCTTCGGCGAATTCGTGTAATAGTCGGGCCTGTAGCGGTCATAGACCCATTCCCAGACATTCCCGTGCATGTCGTAGAGCCCCAGGTCATTGGGCTTTTTTGTGCCCACCGGCCTGGGGGCTGAAGCGTTCTCCTCGTACCAGGCGTACTCCTTGAGCCCGGCGGGCGAGTCCCCGAAGGAAAAAAGCCCGCCGGAGCCGCCCCTGGCGGCCGCCTCCCATTCGGCTTCGGTGGGCAGGCGCTTGCCGGCCCGGCGGCAGTAGGCGTCGGCCGCGGCCCAGGTGACGCCGACGACAGGGTTCTCCGGGGCCTTCAGCGCCGCTCCTGTCTTGCGATAGTAGGGGTCCCTGCCGGTCTCTACGTTGTAGACGCCGTTCGGCTTGGCCCATTCGGGCAGATGCTGCGGGTTGTCGGCCGAGAATTTGGCGTACTGGTAGTTGGTGACCTCGCGCCGGTCGATGTAAAAAGAGTCCAGCCAGACGCCGCGCCTGGGCTGCTCGTCCGGATCACCCACCCCGTCGGGAGAGCCCACCTGGTATTCGCCGGCCTGCAGGAGGACCATGTCCTTGGCCTTTATTTTCAAGGCAGCCTCCTGCTTTTCCTTCAGCCAGGTCTGGGCCTCGGCCAGGCAGACGCCGCAGGGCGAGGCGGGATCGGCGGCGCGCGCATAGGACGAAATATCGGTTTTCTGGGCCCGGCCTCGCCGCCGAGATACGGGCTTCTGTGCTTCTGGACGATGATCTGGAGCGGCTTTTCGACGCCGAGCTTGGGATACTGGCTTTCGAGGTCCCGCTTCCGGAGTGGGGCGGCTCGCTGGAAGCCTTCGGGGAGTCCTTCCGCAGCCGGCTCAAAGCGCATTTTCCGGACAAGTCCTAGAATTATCCAACGCAAGATGAGCCTGAAATCGAGCTCCTGTTGCCAAAACGGCG
>CAZVWK010000155.1:0-2756 GCA_964631475.1 uncultured Elusimicrobiaceae bacterium
GTCCCTTTCTTCCAGGGGAGCGGTTTACGAGCTTACGGCCGCCGGAGTCCCCGGTTCCATGCTGAGAGCCGTGTCTTTCCGCACCCTGCTGCGCGGGCCGGCCGGCTCGGAACTGCGCATTTCAGAGTCGGCCGCCCTCCCGGCCGGTTCCCCGCCCCTCCCGGGCGGCGCCGCGCCGGCGGCCGTATGGGAATTGCCTCATTTCCCGGGGTCGGTGCAGGGCGAAATCAGACTGGAGTTCTCCGTCCCGGACGCGGAGGCGGCCGGAGAGGGTGTGCTGGTCTTCGTCCGCTCCGGCGGCGGCTGGGAAAGCCGGATGCCGGAGTCGTCGCGGGAGGATGGGGGCGGCGCGTCTTTCTCGGTGACGGTTCCGCCGGCCCAGGCCTACGCCGTCGCGCCTGGCCGCCGATAGCCCGCGGTAGTTTGTATGTGCACGGTTTCATCCCCTGTTTTATCCAAGGAGGCGCGGCATGGGCTACGGGAAAAGAGCATCTAAAAGACCGCTGGTAGGGCTCGTCATGGGTAGCGACAGCGACTGGTCCGTGATGAAGGAGGCCGCCGCCGTGCTGAAGGAATTCGGCGTGCCGTTCGAAGCGCGCGTCGTTTCAGCCCATCGCATGCCCGACGACATGTTCGCCTATGCGGCGGCCGCCAAAGGCCGGGGGCTGCGTTTCGTCATCGCCGGCGCGGGCGGCGCCGCGCATCTGCCGGGCATGCTGG
This sequence comes from uncultured Elusimicrobiaceae bacterium, assembly GCA_964631475.1. Lineage (GTDB taxonomy): Bacteria > Elusimicrobiota > Elusimicrobia > Elusimicrobiales > UBA9959 > UBA2231. The sequence goes on from CAZVWK010000155.1 coordinate 721, forward strand.
CCGCCAAAACCGAGGTCCCCGTGCTGGGCGTGCCGGTGCCTTCCCGCCATCTCAAAGGCCTCGATTCGCTGCTCTCCATCGCCCAGATGCCGAAAGGCGTGCCTGTGGCCGCCTTCGCCGTGGGGCAGGCCGGCGCGGCCAACGCCGCGCTGTTCGCCTGCGCGGGACTGGCCGGCTGCGACGCGCGCCTCGCCGCGAAGGTCTCCTCCTACCGCCGCAGGATGCGCGCCCGCGCCCGCCGCATGAGGCTGCCCGCGTGAAGCCGCTACTGCCAGGCGCCTGGCTCGGGGTGATCGGCGGCGGCCAGCTCGGACGTATGTTCGTAGCCGCGGCCCTGCGCCTGGGCTACCGCACCGCCGTGCTGGACCCCGACCGCGATTCGCCGGCCGGCCGCCTGGCGGACCTCCATATCAGGGCACCTTACTCCGACCGCCGCGCGCTGCGCCGGCTGGGCCGCCGCTGCTCCGCGGTCACGACCGAGTTCGAGAACGTGCCCGCGGAGTCGCTGTCGCTCCTTGCGCGCCTCTGCCGGGTCGCTCCGTCGGCCGCGGCCGTGGCCCCGGTGCAGGACCGAGCGCGGGAAAAGCGGCTCATCGCCTCCTGCGGTCTGCCCGTCGCGCCTTGGGCGGAGATAAGGTCCGCGGCGGACGCAAACCGCTCGCCGGCCCGCCTCTTTCCTGGCATACTCAAACTTTCGCGGCTGGGCTATGACGGCAGGGGCCAGGCCCGCGTAGACGGGCCGCAGCAGGCCGCCGAGGCTTTCGCACGCTTCGGCGCGCGGCCCTGCGTGCTGGAGAAGCGGCTCGCGCTCGAGAAGGAAATCTCCGTGATAGCCGCCAGGGGGGCGGGACGGGTTGAGGCCTTCCCCGTGGCCGAGAACGCCCACGCCGGCGGCATACTCGATACCACCGTCGTGCCCGCCCGTGTTCCCAAGCCGCTGGCCGCCAGAGCGGTGAAGGCGGCCCGCAAGGTCATGTCCCGGCTGGGCTACGAGGGCGTGCTCTGCGTAGAGTTCTTCGTCCACGACGGCGGCCGGCTGGCCGTCAACGAGATCGCCCCGCGCCCCCACAATTCCGGCCATTACACGCTCGACGCCTGCCCGGTCTCGCAGTTCGAGCAGCAGGTCCGGGTCCTCTGCGGCCTGCCGCCGGCGCCCGCGCCGTTGCTCTCGTCCGCGGCCATGGCGAATCTGCTGGGCGATTTGTGGGAGGACGGCGGCCCCGACTGGGGCCGCGTGTTCGCCGATCCCCGCGCACGGCTGCATCTTTACGGCAAGAGTCAGGCCCGGCCGGGCCGGAAGATGGGGCATTTCACCGTGCTCGGCCCGTCGGGCGCCGCCGCGCTGGCCGCCGCCCGTCGCATAAAATCCGCCCTCGGAAAGCCTTGATAGGCGGGATTTAAATTGATTTAATATCTATAATGATAGCCGCCGAGCCGCCGGGCAGTCCCGGCTGCCGGGGTGGTCGTTTTTCGCCCCCCGCCGGCCGCCGGGGCGCGGGCGGAAAAGGGCGGCATTGCCCGCAGTCGGCGCCGCGAGCGGCCGGACAGACGAGTACCAAGGAGAAACAAGATGAGAGTTCACATAGTAGCCAGGAAGATAAAACTCACCCGGCCGATAAAGGAATTCATCGAGAGCAAGTTCGCCAAGCTCCAGGAGTACGTGGAAAACATAGTCTGGGCCCAGGCCATAGTCACCGTGGAGAAGAAACTTCACACCGCCGAAGTCGTGGTGCACGTCGGACACCAGACCGTCAAGGCCGCCGCCTCCGCCGCGGACCTTTACACCGCCATCGACCGCGTCATGGACAAGGCCGAGGCCCAGGTCAAGAAGTACAAGGAGCGCCGCTCCGACCACCGCCCCCAGGAGGCTATCGACCTGCGCGAGCTGACCGCCATGGCCGGACCCGAGATCCGCTTCTCCGTAGTCAAGGACGTGGCCGTGAAGCCGATGCGCCGCGAAGAGGCCGTTGTGGAGATGGAGAAGCTCGGCTTCAATTTCTGGATGTTCGTGGACAAGGAATCGAAGCAGACCCAGG
>CAZVWK010000156.1:0-2719 GCA_964631475.1 uncultured Elusimicrobiaceae bacterium
GCCGTTTTGGCAACAGGAGCTCGATTTCAGGCTCATCTTGCGTTGGATAATTCTTTCCCTTGCGCCCGGGCCCCGTTTTTTTATAGATTTTCTGACCGGACTTGAGCGTAGGCGCTGGCACCCTGGCAGCGCCTGCTGATTTTATAAGGGCCCGCTATACGATGAAATCCCTCGGACAGCACATAGACAGCGAGACGCAGTCTTCCGAGCGCGACGAGTTCATATACCACGAAGCCCTCGCCCTCCCGCCGCTGCTCTTCCACCGCGATCCGCGACAGGTCCTGGTAATGGGCGGGGGGGAGGGCGCCACGGCTCGCGAATTCCTCAACTGCAGGAAGGTTCGCTCCGTGGTGATGGCCGACATAGACCACAAGATACTCCGCTTCGCTAGGGAACATATGCCCTCCTGGCACCGCGGCGCCTTCGAAGACCCCCGGCTGCGGCTCCTGGTGCAGGACGCGCGCCTGCCGGTCCTAGAGTCGCGACGGCGTTTCGACATAGTCTGCTCCGACCTGCCCAGCCCTAGCAAGGGCGGGGCCGCTTTCAGGCTCTATACGCTGGAATTCTACCGCCGGCTAAAGGCCAGGCTGGCCCCCGGAGGCGTCTTCGTGACGCAGGCGGGCTCCGGACTTCCCTCCCAGTTAGAACTGCACGCCGCTCTCGCCGCCACCCTGCGCCGCGTTTTCCGGCGGGTATTCTCATATTCGGCTTTCATACCGTCCTACGACATGCCCTGGACCTTCCTGCTGTGTTTCGACTCGCCGGGCCTGGACCCCCTGTCCCCCTGCGCGCGCGAACTGGACCGGCGGGCCCGGGCCCGCCTCGCCCGCAAGCCGCTTTTCGCCGACGGGCCGGCCATCGAGGGCATGTTCAGGACCCCGGCCTACTACAGGGAAGCTATAAGCAGGAACCGCAGGATAATAACGGAGAGGTCGCCGATGTACTTCACAACCTCGCAGGGCTGATCTCAGCAGGAGGAAACATGAAAACAAAGAAGAGCGCGCCGGCGAAAGCCAAAAAGCCGGCTAAAAAGGCCGCGGCGCCGGCCAGGGAGCAGGCAGGTGTCGGTCGCAAGGAAGTCGAGACTATAAAGAAGAAACTCCTTGTGCAGAGGGAGACCATCTCGCGCACCGTCGAGGCCAAGAAGAACCTGGACCTCAACGAGCCGGAGGTCGGCGATTCCATAGACCAGGCCGCCCAAAGCCTGGACAAGGAGATCCTGTTCGAGCTCTCCGACAACGAAAGGCTCATGCTCGAGGATATCGAGGCCGCCCTCCGCAAGATAGACCGCGGCGTCTACGGGCGCTGCGAGCAGTGCCAGAAGGCCATTGCCCCCAAGCGCCTTAACGCGCTCCCCTCGGCCCGCTACTGCCTGACTTGCCAGGCCGGCGCGGAAAAGCGGCGCTCCTACTGAGCGCGCGCCGCGGGTGAAAGAAAGGGAGGCCGTCCGCTCCGGCGGACAGCCTCCCTTTTGCGCGCCCCCAGTCCGGGCTGACGCTATTTTTTATCCCTGCTGGAAACGGCGACCTCGGTCTTGCGCCAGTTCCTGGCCTTGGCCGTCACCACGTATTCGCTGCCGTCCGTGGCTATGACCAGCGAGGCGGGATCGATGGAGTCCATCAGTTCCGTCCGGAAGCGGCCGACGTCGCCGCTGAGGGGCGCCAGACGCCGGATGTCCTCGGTATAAACCCCGTAGTAACGCATGTGCATTTCCTGCAGTTTCGCCACGGCGTTCACGCCGCGCCGGGCCTGCGCCACGAGGCGCTTCTCCGACGGCGTCATCGCCAGGAAGGTCTGGTTGAGCCAGGTCACGCCGAAAAAGAGCATCAGCGCCCAGGAAATGGCGAACACGGCCCCCTGCGCGAAGTCGCCGCGCTCCCTCACGCTTATAACGCGGCTGCCCCCGATATAATCGTGCAGCGCGCGCTTGTCGGGAGTGAAGAGGGCCAGCACATAGCCGAGGTTGATGGGCGTGGCGCTGGCGAAGTATCCCAGCGAGCGGAAGAAGGCCTTCGGCACGGAGAGATTCGAGCCGTCCTTGTTCCTGACCCTTATGCCCATTATCAGCTTGCCGACGGTCGCCCTGCCGCCCGAAGAGAGCCAGGTCTCGTAAACCAGGTAAAGCGCTATCCAGGCCAGTTTCCACCGCAGTTGCCCGCCGGGCGTGTCGGCCATGTTGCCCGAGGCTATCATCATTCCCATGGTCCAGTAGGCGGCAAGGACGAAGGGCAGGGCGTCTATCACATAGGCGATGAAACGCTCGTTGAAGCCGGCGGGCCTAGGACCGGTCTCCTCCGGGGCCGCCCCGATGGGGGCCGCCGGGGGCAGAATGTCTTCTTGCATAGTCTCTCCTCCCGTGTACGCCGCCGCCGGTCAGGGCGCGGCGCCCGGATTTGATTATATCAAAACCCGCCGCTCGCGGCGCAAGCCGCCCCATTGATATCTCCATTGACTCCTTGAAGCGGCCCGAAAAAATTTGATTAAATAGCCCTCGCTTATGTGCAGAATGGCGGCTTTCATATCGTCTGGTGGTCGGGACGTTTCGGCCCTTTTCACGGATGGTCCGCTGTCGCTCCCCTCACAGGCGACGGCCGACCCGGCGCGCCTCCAGGCCGACGGCTGGGGCGTCGGCCGCGTCGCGCCTGGCGGGCGGATTGCCGCGCTGGCGCGCAGCGCCTCTCCCCTCGCGGGCGAGGTCCCCGCCTTCTCCCGGGCCCTG
>CAZVWK010000157.1:0-2715 GCA_964631475.1 uncultured Elusimicrobiaceae bacterium
GGGTCAAGACCCTGCACCCCGCGGTCCACGCCGGCCTCCTGGCCCGCCGGGACGAAAAGGCCCACATGGACACGTTGGCCTCCCTGGGGCTCTCCACCATCGACCTGGTCTGCGTCAATCTCTACCCCTTCTTCGAGAAGGTCCAGGCGGGGCTCTCCCTGGAGGAGACGGTGGAGTTCATCGACATCGGCGGGCCCACCATGCTGCGCTCCGCCGCCAAGAACTACCGGGACGTCCTGGTCCTCACGGACCCGGCGGACTACGGCGAGACGATGGCCGGCCTCAAGGGGGGCTCCCTCTCCGCGGACTTCCGCAAGCGCCTGGCCGGCAAGGTCTTCGACCTCACCTCCGCCTACGACGCCGCCATCGCCCGCTACCTCCTGGACGAGGACTACCCCGCCTTCTGGCCCATGAGCCTCCGCAAGGGCCAGGCCCTGCGCTACGGCGAGAACGGCCACCAGAGCGCGGCCCTCTACCTTTCCGCCGACCGGCCGGGGGCCCTGGGAGCCATGCGGCAGATCCAGGGCAAGGAGCTCTCCTACAACAACATCCGTGACCTGGACCTGGCCTGGAAGGCCGCCTGCGCCTTCGGCCTCCCCTCCGCGGGCATCGAGCCCCTGGGTTCCGGCGATGCGGCCCGGCTCATCGGCTCAGGCGCCGAGGGCGGCCCCGCGCGGCCCTGCTGCGTGGCGGTGAAGCACAACACCCCCTGCGGCATCGCGGTAGCCGACAGCCTGCTCGGGGCCTACGAAAAGGCCTACGCCTGCGACCCGGTCTCCATCTTCGGGGGCATAGTGGCCTGCACCGTCCCGGTGGACGCCGCCACGGCGGCGAAGCTGGCGGAGCTCTTCCTCGAGATCGTGGCGGCCCCGGGCTTCAGCGACGAGGCCCTCTCGATCTTCGCGGCCAAGAAGAACCTCCGGGTGATGGTCGCCGCGGCCGCCCCCTCGGACGCCGTGGAGTGCATCGCCGTGGACGGGGGCCTCCTGGTCCAGTCGGCGGACCGCAGGCTCCTGGAAAAGTGGGAGGTGGTCACCGTGGCCGCCCCGGACGCCTCGGACCTGGCGGACCTTCTCTTCGGCATGCGGGCGGTGACCTACGTCAAGAGCAACGCCATCGTGGCGGTCAAGGACGGGGCCGCCTTGGGCATCGGGGGCGGCCAGACGAACCGCATCTGGGCGGCCCGCCAGGCCTTGGAGCGCGCCGCCGCCGCCGCAAAGGCTGCCGCGGAGGCGGGGACGGGGGACGGTAAGCTTCCCCGGGTCCTGGCCTCCGACGCCTTCTTCCCCTTCGCCGACGTGGTGGAGGCCGCGGCGGCGGCCGGCATCAAGGCCATCATCCAGCCCGGGGGCTCGGTGCGGGACAAGGAATCTATCGAGGCCTGCGACAGGCTGGGCATAGCCATGGTGTTCACCGGCACCCGCCACTTCAAACACTAGGATAGGACATGAAGGTATTGGTCATAGGTTCGGGCGGCCGGGAGCACGCCCTGGCGTGGAAGCTGGCCCAGTCGGCCGCGGTGGAGCAAGTTTTCGTGGCCCCGGGGAACGGGGGCACCGCCCTGGAGGCCAAGTGCCGGAACCTCCCGGTCTCAGGCGGCGACCCCTCGGCTCCGGAAGGCCGGGACGCCCTGGCCGCCTTCGCCGCCGCCGAGGGCATAGGCCTCACGGTGGTCGGGCCCGAGGCGCCCCTGGCGGCGGGCATAGTGGACGCCTTCCGCGCCGCGGGGCTGGCCGTGGTGGGCCCCGACGCCCGGGCCGCCCGCTTAGAGTCCAGCAAGGCCTATTCCAAGGACTTCATGGCGAAGTACGGCGTCCGCGCGGCCAAGAGCCTGACCTACACCGACTACGACGCGGCCCGGGAGGCCGCACAGCGGCACTTCGCCGGCGCCCAGGGCGGGAAAGGCCCCGCGCCCCTGGTGGTCAAGGCCGACGGGCTCGCCGCCGGCAAGGGCGTGGTCGTCGCCCTGAGCGCCGACGAGGCGCACCGCGCGATTGACGCGATGCTGGCGGGCAACAAGCTTGGCAATGCCGGTCATCGTGTCGTGATCGAAGAATTCCTGGACGGCGAGGAAGCCAGTTTCATCGTCATGGCCGATGGCCGCCATGTGCTGGCCCTGGCGACGAGCCAGGATCACAAGCGCCTGAAAGACAACGATGCGGGGCCGAACACCGGTGGCATGGGCGCTTACTCGCCCGCGCCGGTCGTCACACCCGATGTGCATGCCCGGGCGATGCGCGAGGTGATCATGCCGACCATCCAGGGTATGGAAAAGGATGGCATCCAGTTCACCGGATTCCTCTACGCCGGCCTGATGATCAAGCCTGACGGGTCGCTGAAAGTGCTCGAATTCAACTGCCGCATGGGCGACCCCGAGACGCAGCCGATCATGATGCGCCTGAAGAGCGACCTCGTCGATCTCGTCGATGCCGCGATCGACGCCCGCCTCGACCAGGTCGAGGCCGACTGGGATCGCCGCGTCGCGCTCGGCGTCGTGCTCGCCGCGCACAACTACCCGGAAACGCCACGCCGGGGTGATGTCATCGAGGGACTCCCCCGGTCCGCTGCCGACGCCCATGTTTTTCATGCCGGCACGGCCGAAGCACACGGCAAGGTCGTTACCGCCGGCGGGCGCGTGCTGTGCGTCACGGCGCTCGGCGATACCGTCAAGCTGGCGCAGAATCGTGCGTACGAAGTGGCCGACGGCATTCGCTT
>CAZVWK010000158.1:0-1315 GCA_964631475.1 uncultured Elusimicrobiaceae bacterium
AGCGGACATTTCTAAATGCCGCTACTACCGGACATTTCTATTTGCTTGCAACACGCGCCAGCCAGCCTTGCGGCCCCTTTTTCAATATATTATCATCGACCGGGCGGGGCAACATCCTATGGGGAAACATTGGGGCAGAATCCTGTCTTTCGCGGTCCCGGCCGCTTTTTTCGTTTTTTTCCTGCTTAACGGCGGAGCCCCCGGCTTCGCTTTTCCGCTGAACGACGACTGGGCTTACGCCATTGCGGCCGAGAGGCTGCTCAAAGACGGCGTCCTGCGTCTCTCGGACTGGGCTTCGGCCACGCAAGTCCTGCACCTGGCCGGGGGGGCGCTGTCCAGCCTCCTGTTCGGCGAAGGCTTCCAGTCGCTGCGGCTCTACACCGCTCTCTGCGCCTGCGGTTCGGCCTGGCTGATGTTCCATATCTGCGCGGGCCTAGGAGCCTCCACCGCAGTCTCGGCGCTGCTGGCCGCCGCGCTGGTATTCAACCCACTGTCGGCCCTGCTGGGCAATTCATTCATGACGGACGTGACCTACCTCTTCTGGATGCTGCTTTCTTTCAGGCTTTTCTCGCTTTTCCTGGAAAAAGGCGGGGAAGGCCTGCTGCTGGCCGCGGGTGCCGCCGCCGCCGGCGCCTATCTGACCAGGCAGCTGGGGATCTTTCTGCCGCTGGCCTTCACTCCGCTGCTGCTGACGCGCCCCGACAAGGGCAGGAAACTGGCCCTCCTCTGGGCGCTGCCGCTGGCGGCCTTCACCGGCTACCAGGTCTGGTTCAACTTTTTCCACGGCCCCACCTGGGCTTCTGTGAACTATGTATCGGGCGCCACGCTGGGTCACCTGTCCCGGCCCGTAAATTTCCTGACGGAAAGCTTATCCCGGCTGCTGGCGCTGATGCTGGAGACCGGATTCTTCCTGCTGCCGGCGGCGGCCGGACTGGCCTCAGCCTTCCCGTCTTTTTTCAGCCGCAACCGCTTTCCCAACAGGCTCTCCAAGTCCGCGCTGGTATTCGCGGCGCTGGCACTCGGTGTTTTCGCCTGGATGGAAGGCCCGCTGCCGGTGCTCGAGAACAGCCTGCACGGGGGCGGGCTGGGAGCGATGACCCTCGGCGGCCTGGAGGATAAACCCTCGGGGATATTCTCCTCCGCCTGGTTCTGGAAAATATCCACCCTCATGTCGGTAGCCGGGGCGGCGGTCCTGGCCGGAGCCTCCGCCCTGGCCTTCCGCTCCGGCGAGCCCGCTTTGAAGGCCCTGGCCTGGGCCTCCCTGCTGCAACTGGCCGCATCCCTGGCCGGCGCGAAGTTCTTCGACCGCTACCTC
>CAZVWK010000158.1:1325-2687 GCA_964631475.1 uncultured Elusimicrobiaceae bacterium
GTCTTCTTCCCGTGGTTCCTGGCCTCGGCGGCCTACGCCTCCAGGCACGCCAGGTTCTCGCGCGCCGCCGCGGCGGCCCTGCTGCTGGCGGCGGCGGGCTTGTCCTGGGCGGGGGTCAGGGATTACCTGTCCTGGAACAAGGCGAAGTGGGAGATAGCGGCCGCCGCAGAGGCAGCCGGCTACCCGCCCCGTGAGATAGCCAACGGCTTCGATTTCAACGCCTGGCAGTCTTACGAGGCGAACATGGCCGCCCTCAAAAGCTTAAAGCCCCTCGGGGCCATAGGGGAATGGGACTGGCTACCGGGCCATGGTCTCTTTCGCCCCCAACCCCGCCTACGACACCGCGGCTTCCCTTAAGTACGATACGCCCCTTGCCAGGGAGGGCGGGACACTCTACCTGATCTCGCTGGGACGTCCGTCCCCGCGGCCGGCCCGCAGCGCCCCCTGAACTTGAACCAGGCCCCTGGGATTTAATAAACTATATAAATGGAGTTCCCCTAACTGAGCGTCAGGCCCGGTGCAGGGCAGTTTTTCCCGCTCCACACCTTTTTACCCCTGAAATGAGCAAGACACAAATCCACAGACAGCCCCGAGCCGCCGGTACCCCGCCAGCGACACGCGGGCGATCCCCGCAAGGCGGGGACAAGTACCGCCATGGAGACACGACACAGATATGACCAATGAAAAAATAGCGGTAGTAGGCCTGGGCATAATAGCACCCAAGGCCCTCAACAAGGACCAGTTCTGGAACAATATCCTGGAGGGGAAGAACTGCCTCTCCGAAGTCCCGGCCGACCGCTGGGACTGGCGGCTGTACTGGAACGCCGACCGCAAGGCCGCGGACAAGACCTATTCCAAGATAGGCGGCTTCATCGAGGACTTCAAGTTCGACCCCATCAAGTACAAGATCCCTCCGACCATAGCCGGCCAGATTTCGCGTCTTCAGCAGATGACCGTAGAGGCCGTCCGCATGGCCCTCGAGGACGCAGGCTACGACGTTGCCGTCGCGAGTGCCGCATCAAAGGCCTCTGGCCAACAAGCGGCCAAGAAGCCATTCGACAATACCCGCACGGCGGCCGTCATCGGCAACGCCATGGGGGCTATGCGCAAGGAGATCACCGACCTGCGCGTCTACAAGTTCTACAACGAGGACATCCTCAGGAAGACCGCGGCCTTCTCGTCCCTGCCCCGCGAGAAGCAGGAGGAGATGATACGCGAGTTCGAGGCCGGGATAGACAACGGCATCATCAAGATAACCGAGGACACCATGCCGGGCGAACTGTCCAACGTGACGGCCGGCCGCATAGCCAATATCTTCAACCTCAACGGCCCCAACATGACCGTGGACGCCGCATGCGCCTC
>CAZVWK010000159.1:0-2598 GCA_964631475.1 uncultured Elusimicrobiaceae bacterium
TGGTAGTCGGACAGGACGAGGCGGTGGATCAGCTTCTCATAGCGCTTTTCGCCCGGGGCCACGTGCTGCTGGTCGGGGTGCCGGGGCTGGCCAAGACGCTGATGGTCTCTACCCTGGCCTCCATACTCGACCTCACCTTCTCACGGATCCAGTTCACCCCCGACCTGATGCCTTCCGACATACTCGGCTGCGAAGTCCTGCGTCAGGACTCCCGCACCGGCGCGCGGGAGATACAGTTTATACGGGGGCCGGTGTTCGCCAACGTCATCCTCGCCGACGAGATAAACCGCACTCCGCCCAAGACCCAGTCCGCCCTCCTGGAGGCCATGCAGGAAGGCCGCGTGACTTCCGGCGGAGAGACCCGTCCCCTTCCCGCTCCTTTCATGGTCCTCGCCACGCAGAACCCGATAGAGCAGGAGGGAACCTACCCGCTGCCCGAGGCGCAGCTAGACCGTTTTCTCCTGCAGGTCAATATCTCCTATCCCTCGCTGGAAGACGAGAAACGCATCGTCGGCATGACCACCGCCGCGCCCCAGCCGGCGCCGGCGAAGGCGCTGACGGCCGAGGAGCTCTTGCTGCTGCAGGAGGCGGTGCGCGGGGCCGCGGTCACCGACTCCGTCTTGGATTTCGCCGTGAGGCTTGCCAGGGCCAGCAGGCCCGGGCCGGGTTCCGAGCTTGCCCGCCTGGTCACCTGGGGAGCCGGGCCGCGCGCTTCCCAGGCGCTGGTGCTGGCGGCCAAGGCCCGCGCCGTCCTGGACGGCCGCTTCGCCGTCTCTGTTTCGGACATAAAGGCCGTGGCGGCTCCGGCGCTGCGCCACCGCCTTGTCCTCTCTTTTCAGGCCGAAGCGGAGGGGGTCTCTCCGGACGACATAGTGGCTAGGATGCTCTCCGAGCTGGCCTGACGCGCCGCCGTACTTTCCGCATGAAATACCTGGACCAGGAAACCGTTTCCCGCGTAAGGGCGCGGGCCATGCGGCCGCTGAGGCTGGCCGGTTCCGGCAGGGCCGAGGGTTTCCACGCCGCCAGGTCTTCGCACGGCCCGGGTCAGGAATTTTCCGAGTACCGCGCCTACTCCGAGGGCGATCCTTTCCGTTCCATCGACTGGAAGGTCTACGCGCGCAGCGACCGGTATTATATCCGGCGGTTCAGCAGGGAGGAGTCCATACGTTTCGATATCCTCGCCGACTCCTCCGCTTCGATGTCTTTTGCCGGTCCTGGCGCGGTATCCTCCAAATGGGAGTACGCCTGCCGCTTCGCCATGGCCCTGGCCTGCCTGTGCCTTTACAGACGCGACCCCTGCGGCCTGGAATTCCTTCCCGCCGGTTCTGGCGCGAGCGTCCCCCGCGGCTCCGGCGCGGGCCAGCTCGCCCGCCTGGACGACGCTTTCGCTTCGGTAAGTCCGTCGGGACGCTGGGACGGCCTTTCCGGCCTGGCGCCCGGGCCGGCGGGAGGCAAGCGCCCTTCCGTCTTTTTCTTTTCAGACCTTCTCTGCGGCCGCGCCGAGCTTGAGGCCTCCGCCCGGGAACTTTCCGCGAGGTCCGGCAAATGTTTCGTGCTTCACCTGCTGGACCCAGGAGAGGACGGCTTCCCCTGGAGCGGAGGCGTCGTCTTCTCCGGCCTGGAGGAGGAGGGGCGCCTATTCGCGGAGGCCGACGAAGTGGAGGAGGCCTATCTGGCCGCCGCGGCGAGGCGCCGCGCTCTCTGCGCCGGACTTTTTTCTTCTCCCCGCCTTTCCTACTTCCCGGTCCGCACCGACCTGCCTCTGTTCCGCAACCTCGACCGCTTTCTCGCCGGATGGCTGAAGTGAGAGAGAGGATTCCGTGACTTTCGGCCGCGAATGGGTCCTCTGGCTCGCGCCGGCCGCTTTCCTTCTTCCGGCGGCCGTGCGCCTGCTGCTGAAACCCACTAGGCGGGAGGTTCGCTTCGGTTCTATGGCGCTATTGCGCGAGGCGCTCGCCGAAGCCGGCGCCCGCAGGCGTTACCGCCCGGCACTGGCGCTTATGCTGCGCTGCTTCGGGGCGGCCTGCGCCGCCCTGGCTTTCGCCTCGCCCGTTCTGGACGTCCGGTTCCTTCCGCTGGCCCGCTCCGCTGCCGGAACCCCGTCCGACATCGTCTTCCTGCTGGACCGGTCGTATTCCATGCGTGCCGCTTACGCCGGGTCCGACAGGTTCGCCCTAGCCGCGGAGGCCGCCGCTTCGGCGCTGCGTGGCATCGGGCCCGGGGACCGGGCGGCGCTCATTTTCTTCGACAATAAGACCGACGGAGAGCCAGCCTGGTCCGGGGACCCGCGGGAACTGGCCAGACGGGCGCTTGCCGCTTCGCCCGGCTGGGAAACCACAGACTACCGCCCGGCACTGGAAGCCGCCTTCTCGCTTCTGTCCGTCAGCGGACGGCCCGGGGCCAGGAAGTCGGTGGTGCTGCTCAGCGATGGCTCGGCGGACGGCCTGGCCTCCCTGCGCGGCGGGCTGTCCTCAGTCGCCGGCTACGATCCTGATTTCAGGCTGGCCGGCCTGGATTTTCCCGGCAGGCCGGCAAATTCCTGAGATGCACCGCCTGGCAGACGACTTCGCGGGGCGACAGCACGGCGCCCTCGGGCAG
>CAZVWK010000160.1:0-2568 GCA_964631475.1 uncultured Elusimicrobiaceae bacterium
CGATGCGCAAAACGGCGAAGCCGGCGACGCGGACGGAATAATTGTGTAAGTTATAGGTTTAGTAATAATATTGAAAACAGCAATGCCTAAATCAATCTATCTTTTTTTAACAATTTTTTTCCTGATGCCGGCTGCGGCTTTGGCCCTGGCTCTGGCGGTCACTGCGGCCGGAAGCGAGATACGTCTCTCCAACGAATTCTCGGCCGTGTATAATTCCATCAGCGGGCCGGGGAAGGGGAACTCCTCGCTGACCGAAGGGCTCAACTTCCTGGACACGCTCAACGCCTACGGTGGCGGCTCCACGGAGAAAGGCTGGGAGTACAGTTACAACACGGGGGTGAAGGCGACCGACGACCCGCGCATGGACGCAAAAAAGGTCTCCCTTACAAATCTCCAGGGAAGGCTGACCAACCATGTCCACACGCTCGCTGCCGGCGACGTCTTCGAGTCCTTTTCGCAGTACTCGCTGGCCTCTTCGCTAAAGGGCGGGGCCTACAAATTCCTCAAGGAAGGCTCGGGGCTGCCGGAACTCACCGGCGTCTTCGGCTGGGCCTACCCGCGCTGGGACAGCCTCTGGCGGGACCCGGACACCAGGACGGTCAAACGCCAGGTCTGGGGTTCGCGGCTCAGAAAGAACCTGCTTGCCGACCTCAGCGCCGGAATAAGCATGGTGGGGGTGAAGGACGCCGACAGGCAGTCCGCCGGGGACAGCAAATACGAAGGCACCAACCTGGCTCTCGATTTCGCTTATTCGCCGATACCCGGGCTTACGATTACCGGGGAGCATTCCCACTCCGATTACGACGAGCTGGTCGGCGGAATGTCGGACAAGGGCATGGCGACCAGGATAGAGGCGGTCGGAGACGCGGATCCCAGCCGCGTTTCCATGGAGTACGAGCGCGTCGAACCGGATTTCCTCTCTCCCATGGGCTCCTCCACCCCGGACAGGCTTAAATTCAAGACGAAATGGCGCTACAAGGCGACCAAGCGCGTCACCGTAAATTCGGGGCTTCTCTGGTACCGCAATAATCTCGACGGCCAGCTGGCCGGCACCTCCCGGTTCTGGAAGCCGGAGATTTCGCTCGCCGTCAAGCGGCCGCTTGCGGCCAGGCCCTACTCTTTCGCCGATCTGTCCTATAAGTTCGACCGCAAGTACGGCGCCTCGGGAAGCGCCTCGGACCATTACCTCAACGCCAACTGGCGCGACCGCTACGGCGAGATCGACCATGACATGAACCTGGGCTACACGATGTACGACGCGAGGGGAGTGCGCGAGGCGGACGAAGTGAACTTCAACACCTCGCTAACCACGCGCCTGCAGAAGGGCGATGTCGCCTGGAAGCCTTCGCTGAGCCTCGGCGGGTGGTATTCCAGCGACGAGCTCACCGACTACGTGGACAAGGTATACGAGTATTCGCTGGGCCTTGGCTTCGAGGCCCCGGAAAAGAACCTCAACGCCGACCTGCGCCTTGGCAGGAACGAGCTTAAGAAAGAGGACCCGGCCCAGGACGACTCGGGCAGGTTCTTCGCGAACTTCGCCGCTTACTGGCGGCCGGCAGGCCTTAAGGAGAAGATCGGCGACACCACGCTTTTCGTGCGCGCCGGCTTCAACGACTATTCCTTCTCCACGACCTCGCGCGGTTTCCGCGAGAAGACGGTCACGGCGGGCATAAACACGGCTTTCTGACGAGGAACTTACAAGGAGAACCTTCATGAAAAGAACTTTTGTGATCGCGGCGGCCATGTTCCTGCTGGCCGGGCCCGGGCAGGCCAAGTGGTGGATATTCGGCAAGGGCGGGGGCGAGATAGGGCTCAGGTACCTGACGGTGAACGGCGCCTCCGCCGACGAAGCGGGCGCGAAGATGACGCTTTACAGGGAGACCCTGGGCGCCGACGGGCTGGTGCGCGTACAGGGCCGGGCGCAGGCCGGCAGGAACAAGGTCGGCAGCGTGCGCGTCTCGCTCGACGACAAGGCCACTTGGCAGGACGCCAAGGTCGCCGACAACGGGACCTTCGAGTTCTCCTTCCGCCCCGAAGAGGGCAGAAAATACATCCTGCTGGTGGAGGTCACCGATACCGCCGGAAAGACCAACAAGGTCGCGGAAACCCGGAAGGAGCTGGAATTCTCTTCCGAAAAGATACGCGTGAAAGTGGCGGAAGTTCTCGACGCGCTGTTCGCGGCCTACATGAAGGAACAGCTGCAGCCCTTCATGGCGCACGTCGGCGTCGACTTCGCCGGCGACCGGCTGCTACTGGAGCGCGCGGTAAAGAAGGACTTCGACTCGCTCAGCGGCATCAATATCCGCTACACGCTCAACAATATCGCCGCCGGCGCCTCCGGCCGCGTCTTCGTCTCTATAACCTATAACCGCTTCGTGGTGGTCAACAAGACAGGCGCCTCCAATACCGACAACGGCGCCACCGAATTCGTCTTCTCGCTGAAGGAAGGCCGGCCTCTGCTCTACAGCATGAAGCAGCCGCTTATGTTCGGCCTCAGCGACGCCGAAAATGTGGCCACCGGCACCGTGCTGGGCGGCGAGGGCTCGCCGCTGATACTGGATGATGGCG
>CAZVWK010000161.1:0-2551 GCA_964631475.1 uncultured Elusimicrobiaceae bacterium
ACGACGGAGCACCGTCGGATGATTTCAGGCTCATTCTTGGATTAGAAAATGCTGAGCAATATTTCCGGAGCAATATTTCCGGGTCGGCAGGGTGGGCACTTCCGCCATAGCCGGCGCAAACAGCCTGATAGCCCAGCCCTTCGGCGAGGCTCCGCTGACCGGCCCGAGCGTCTGCTTCCGCCTCACCGCGCTGCCCTTCGTCCTGGCGCCGGAACTCCTGATGCGGCCGCTGACCTCGGACCCGCAAGTGATAGCCCACGCCGCGCGCCATCTGCGCGTCATAGGTTATTTCGAAATCTTCCTCGGCTGGGAACTCATGTTCGAAGGCGTCTTCATCGGCCTCGGCCATACGCGCGATGACATGCTTATAGCCGTGCCCCCGACGGTCGCCCGCTGGCCGGCAGCCTGGCTGCTGGCCCCCCAGGAACCGCGGCCGGCGCCTCAGCAATAGACAAAAAAGCCGCCGGGGCGGTCCCGGCGGCCGCAGGCGCCACTACCGTTCGAACGAGTCAGTCGCCGGCGCCGCCCCCGCCGTACTGCTCCCGGGCCTGTTTCATGAGCGTGGAAATGTCGGGCATCCCCTGCTTGAGCTGCGTACCGGAAGGCTCTATATTGGTGGGCGTTATCGACTTAAAAGGGACCATCTTCATGCGCGGGACGGTGGTGGCGGCGGTCTTCGGTTTCGGGGCAGCCACGGTCTTTGCGGACCCGGGCGCTGCGGACCGGACCGCTTTCTCCGCCGGCGCCGCGGCGGAGTCCTGCGCGGCCTCCTCGTCTTTCCCGTCCTCCCCGTAATAGCCCGCGTTTGTCTTGCTGAACATATCGAGGCTTCCGCCGGCGGGATTGCCGGACCTCGCCATCGGATCAAGTCCGGGCGGCGGCGCGCCAGTTTCCGGAGAGCTGAAGATCTCCGCCCCTTCAGCCGCCGCGGAGGAGGGCTCGGAGGAGGAACCGTCGCTCATCATGAACTTGATGCCGGCCAGAACCGCCAGCGTGAGGGAAACCAGTCCCAGGATAAGTATCGCGCGCCCCGGGCCGCGCCTGCCGTTAAAGTCCGCCATATCCTTAAATTCTACAAAACAAAACCGCCGCCGCGGCGCCGGCCGCTAGGCCCGCCGGGCCTTCTTGTTGTCTTCGCGGCGATGGCGGTGCCGGCGGCTGTACCAGAGCTGCGTCTCCACGATCTTGCCCAGCAGTTCCAGCAGAACCTCCTTCTTCGCCCCGATCCGCTCATGGCCGGACTCCTCCGCCTCGCGGCAGAGATAGTAGAGGGCCTCTATGGTCGAGAGACAGTGCGGCTCAGGCTGGCGCTTGATGGCGAAACGGGAGACATATTTCCCGGCGAAGGAAAGCCGGGGCAGCGCTTTGACATTAGGGCTCTTATTGAGCAGCGTCCGCGCGGTGTTCCAGGTGCCGTCTATGACGAAGATCAGCGGGATCTTCCCCGGCGGCAGGACATGGCCGCCCATGTCCCCGAAATTGACGGCCTCCGGTCCGGGGTAAAGGACGAAGGGGGCGTAAGCGGGGTCGCGCAGCAGCGCGTTCACCCTCTCGTCATTCCCGAATTCCGTGCCTATGAAAAGGCCGGCGTTCTTCAGGCACATCCAGGCCAGCCTGGCCGTTCCGGTGCGCTGCCGGCGCGCCTCCCTGGTATGCATCAGGACGATGAAGCGCATCCTGGTCGCGAAAGGCTTCACGCTGCCGCAGAGGCAGTTCCGCTTCACCCTGAAGCAGCTATAGCATTCCTCGCGATGCGCCGGTAAGGCCTGGACTTTCATTACTAGATTTTACAAAAAGGAGTCCCCGGGAGCCGCTCGAGCGCTGTGAGCGGCCGCCTGCGGTCCCCGTCTAAATTTAAGACCGGCCTCCAAAGCAGCCGGCCTTAAATTTGGTGGGGGCTGTTGGTCGATGTTAGCCGTTTCTTCGACGAACCCACTCGGATTGGAGAAGACCCGCTTTTTTTTACAGGCCGGAGATGCCGGGAGTCGTCGATAAAGTCCGTGGCCAAAGAGACGAAGTTGGACTGGAAGACAGTTAAAGACCCGGATAAGTATATGCGGACGCAGTTAGCCCGGGCCGGCAAGCCGAGGCCGAAAGTGATAGGCGTAGACGAGGTGTCAGTCCGCAAAGGGCACACTTATCGGATAGTGGTCAGCGACCTGGAGCGGCGCAGGCCAATCTGGTTCGGCGGGGCCGACCGGTCGGAAGAAAGCTTGGGATTATTTTTCAGCGAGCTCGGCGAGAGGAAGAGTCACCGTATCCGCATGGCGGTTATGGACATGTGGAAGCCGTTTCGGGCTGCCACCAAGACGGCGGCGCCGCAGGCGGCCATAGTGTTCGACAAGTTTCATATTCTGCGGCACCTCAACGACGCGCTAGATGAGGTGAGGCGGTCAGAGTACGCCAGGCTGGCCGGGAAGGAGCGGAGTTACATCAAGGGCCAGCGCTTCACGCTGCTGTCGAACAGGGAGAACCTGACGCGCAACGGCAGGCGTAACCTAGAAGTCATCCAAAAACCTCTCCGGGTATGTTATGATTGTTAAAGACACAA
>CAZVWK010000162.1:0-2550 GCA_964631475.1 uncultured Elusimicrobiaceae bacterium
GAAGGGCAGCATCCCGATAGTGGTGGAGAGGAGGCTGCAGTCCTACCTGGGCTGAGCGCTTATGACCGTCCGTCCCGCGAAGAAGACCGTGCTCCGCAGCGTCCCGGCGGCGCGGCCGGCGCTCTTCTTTTTCTGCGCGGCCGCCTGGGGAGAGGAGGGGCAGCAGAAGGTCATCTTCTCGGTCACGCGCGAACAGGTCCCTTTCCTTATGCACCTTATGGCCGTCGAGGAGCCGGTAAGCATGGCGGTGAAGCTGATGCGCGAAGGCAAGATACGCGACCCCAGGGAGAACGATCCCCGGCTCATCGAGGGCGGCGCGCCGCCCTCGCCGGAGCTGGCCCCGGCCGTCTGCTAAACATATATGGAAGACAAACAGCAGAAGCCCTCTTCTATCTTCGCCGCCATAAAACCGGCGCCTCCACCGGCCGCGGCGCCCGCGCCGGCCCCCGCCGCGCGCCAGGCGGTGTCCGAAGAGACGGTGAACCTCCTGAAGCAGAAGATAGACGCGCTGGAGAAGAACATCATTTCCCAGCTGGACAAGCGCCTGACCGAACAGGCAAAGGCCGCCGCCGGGCAGACCGCGCCGGCGAATGCCCCTCCTCCTCCTCCCCGCCAGCAGGCCGTGGAGGCCGCCTTCCTGATGAAGATGGGGGAGCTCGAGCGCCGCATGGAGGAGTTTAGCCGCATGGCCATGATGTCCGCCTCCCAGATGAAGAATATAGAGGAATCCAAGATAAGCGCCCGCCGCGAGATAGAGGACCTGCTCAAGGCCGTGCGCGAGCAGCAGAAATATTCCGAGCTGGACCGGCAGATGCACGACCAGCTGGAGAAGTCCTGGACGCGGGTCGAGGAGCTGGAGAAGAAGCTGATGGGCTTCTACTCCTCGCTGCTGGACAGCCAGCAGAAGAAGACCGAGGAGGACTCCCGCCTCTCCTCCGTCCTGGCCGAGAGGCTGGCCGCGATAGAGTCGCGCCTGGCCGGGCAGGAGAGCTCCATGGCCGGCCTCGGCTCGGTCCTGGGCAAGGCGCTGGACGAGCGGCTTTCCGGCCTGGAGGCCAGGCTCGCCGACGGGGGCGCTGCCGCCGAGATGCGCCGCGCCCTGACGGAGGAGCTCGACCGCCAGCGCGAGCGCGCCGAGGCCTCCCTGCGCGCCCTCTCGGACTCTGTCGGCCGCGATTCCGCCGCCGCCTCCGAGGCCCTGCGCTCGCAGGCCCAGTGCCAGCGCGCGCTGTTCGAGGAATTTTTCAGGGACCGCATGGAGTCCCTCCGGACCGCCGTCTCGTCCGAGCTGGCGGCCCACCGACAGTCGGCGGCCGCCGAGCTGTCCGCCCTGCGCGAGGAGTTCGCCCGCCAGGCGCGCGAGCTCGGCTCGCAGATCGACGCTTTCCGCGGCACGGCCGAGGCCAACCGCCTGCGCGCCGACGAGTTCGTCTCTAGGCTGGAGTCTTCCCATAAGCGCCAGCTCGAGGAGCTCAACGCCCGCTACGTGGACGCCTTCCGCGGCTTCGCCGTCCTAGAGAAGGCCCGCCTGCTCTCCGCCTCGGCCCTCGCCCGCTTGGAAGAACTGGAGTCGCGCCTCTCCGCCGCCCTCGGCTCCGTCGACGAGGCCAGGCTCCCCCTAGTCCCGGGCGTCTCGGGCATCGTCATGAGGCGGACTCTCGACGGCCTTCGCGAGGCGCTCGCAGGCCTTCGCGCCGACGCCGCGCCGCTTAAGGCGCTCCGTGAATACGCGGAGGGGAGGATCGCCGAGGGGCTTCCGGAAAGGCCGGAAGCCGGCTGAGCCATGGGCATCTACCGCAGCCGGCGCGACGAGCTGGAGAACCAGCTCAACAAGGGCGCTCTCTGGGCCGTGACCTACGGCGACCTGATGAGCTACCTGATGATCTTCTTCCTGGTGCTGTTCGCCTTTTCCATCGCCAAGAACGACAAGCAGAAAAGCCGCAAGTACGAGGAGTCGCTGCTCAACATCCAGAAGGCTTTCGGCGGCAAGGCGAGCGCGGAGCAGCTGGAGCGGGCGCGGGCGATGGAACGAGAGGATAAGCTGGCCGACGACATCAAGGCCTCGCTCGACGACAAGGATATGGCCGGGCTGGTGCAGATAGAGTCCACCGAGCGCAAGGTTAAACTGGTACTGACCGAAGCCATCCTTTTCGATTCCGGCAAGGCGGACCTTAAGGCACGCGCCAGGGAAGTGCTGCGCCCCATAGTTATCGAGCTGCAGAAAGTGCCCAACGACATCGTAGTGGAAGGGCACACGGACCCGGTGCCCATCAAGAGCGGGCGCTACCACACCAACTGGGAACTGTCGATGGCGCGCGCCTACAGCGTGCTGGAGTACATGGAACAGCTGGGGGTCGACAAGAAGAAGCTGGCCGGCATCGGCTACGGCGAGAACCGGCCGCTTTACGATAACGCCACGGCCGACGGCCGCGCCAAGAACCGCCGCATCGAGATCTCCCTCCTCAAGACCGAATAATCAACAGTCTGCTGAAAACCCCCGGTTTTGGTCCGGGTGTTGCACTTCGTTGTTGAACTCGGCTCTTTGAAAAT
>CAZVWK010000163.1:0-2521 GCA_964631475.1 uncultured Elusimicrobiaceae bacterium
AACCGGACATTTCTATTTGCCGCAAACAGGACATTTTAAAAAAATCGCTACAGCTCTGCCCGGGCTCTTGCCCTTCAGGGTCTATAATGCTATTATGATTATGCGGTGGCTTGATGTTTGGGGCCGCCGTTTTCATAGGACACTGCAGTCACCCGCAACAGTCCCGCGGCGGCCGCCAGGCCCCGCCAACCCGGAAGATATCGGTGGGATGGAAAGATTATGGACAAGGACAGGCTTTTTCAGGAAATAGACGCCCTGCTCTCCGCGGAGGGCCTGGAACTCTCCGACCTCAGGGTGCTGCGCCAGCCCGGCGGCAAGCCGCTGATACAGCTCTTCATCGACAAGGATCCCGGCGGCGTCACGCTTGACGACTGCGGCTCCTGGAGCGACAAGATCGGCGCCCACCTGGACCTGACGGAGATAGTGACCGGCGGCTACATACTGGAAGTTTCCTCCCCCGGCGTCGACCGCGCCCTCAGGCGGGAGAAGGATTTCACCCGGTTCGCGGGCAGCCGGGTGCACGTGCGCCTGAAGCGCCCGGTCAACAATTCGCGCAACTACCACGCGGAGCTCAAAGGCTTCGCGGACGGCAAAGTGCTGCTTTCGGACGGGCTCGCGTTCCCCCTCGAGGACATCGAAGAGGCGAGGATCGAGCCCGATTACGACGAGATACTCAAAAAACGCAGATAAGAGGCTAAAATGGAAAAACAGAAAAGCGAACTCTCCCTGGTCCTGGAGCAGTTGGAAAGGGAAAAGAACATAAAGCGGGAGGACGTCTTCAAGACGATTACCGACTCCCTCGTCTCCGCGCTGCGCAAATATTTCGGCAAGACCGCCCAGCTGACGGCCACGATAGACCCAGACACCGCCGAGATGCGCGGCTTCCTGGTCAAGAAGGTCGTGGAGGAGGTCTACACCCCCGACATCGAGATCACGCTCGAAGAGGCCCAGGCGTTCAGCCCCGACGCCAAGCTCGGTTCGGACCTTAGCATCCCCGTCGACATCAAGGACTTCTCCCGCATCGCGGCACAGACCGCCAAGCAGGTCCTGATACAGAAGATACGCGAGATAGAGAAGGTCAAAATCTTCGAGGAATTCAAGCCCCGCGAGGGCGAGGTCGTCACCGGCCTGGTCCACCATGTCGCCGGCCGCGACATCTTCGTCGATCTCGGCAAGACCGAGGCCATCCTGCCTTTCTCCGAGCAGATCCGCCGCGAGCACTATACGGTAAACCAGCGCATACGCGCCATCATCCACCGCGTCGACAAGGAGAACAAGGGCCTGCAGATCGTGCTCTCCCGCGCCTCCAACGCCTTCCTCAAGTCGCTCTTCGAGGCGGAGGTGCCTGAGATAGCCGAAAAAGTCATCGAGATAGTGAATGTCGCCCGCGAGCCCGGCTTCCGCGCCAAGGTCGTGGTCCGCAGCAACTCCACCAAGGTGGACCCGGTCGGTGCGTGCGTGGGCATCCGCGGCTCCCGCATACGCGTAATCATGACCGAGCTGGCCGGCGAGAAGATAGACCTCATCCCGTACAACGAAGAGACCCTCTACTTCATCGCCAAGGCCTTCTCCCCCGCCACCCCGACCTCGGTCAAGGTGCTTGACAAGGAGAACAAGCGGGCCCTGGTCATAGTCCCCGACGATCAGCTCGCTATCGCCATAGGCCGCGAGGGCCAGAACATCCGGCTCGTCTCGCGCCTCACCGGCTGGGAACTGGAAGTGAAGTCCGAGGGCCAGAAGTTCGAGGAGAGCCGCAAGACCACCGAGCTCGTCACCAACGAACTGCTGAAAGTGGACGGCATCGGCAACAAGGTCGCCGAGACCCTGATCGCCATGGGCATAGACAGCATACAGAAACTTTCCGTGCTCACCGCCGACCAGCTTTCCTCCTTCCAGGGCATAGGCCCCAAGACGGCGCAGAAGATGGTGGACGGCGCGAAACAGTTCCTCGCCGACAACCCGGGCTACGACGGGACTTCCAGGCCCTCGGAGAAGCCGGCCGAAAAACCGGCCGTGGAGGAGAAAGAGGCTCCCGCCGCGGAGCAGCCCGCATCGGCGGGGAACGCCATGACGAATGGTGTCCCCGTTCCGCCCGCCGCGAAAGATGGATCAACGGAGGCGTCGAATGACCCAGAAAAAAACAAAGAATGAAGAATTGAAAGAAGACGCCGCCACGGGGCAGGAAGAGGGCAAGGCCAGGAAAGCCGCACCCAAAGGCGAGCCCAAGACCAAGAAACAGGCAGTCAAGAAGTCCAAGACTGACAAGGACGGCTCCTCCGCGGTTTCCAAAAAGGCCAAGGTCTCCAAGCCCAAGGCCAGGAAAGCCTAAGAGGCGGAGAAAGAAGATCTCTCCCCCCGCCCGGCCGGACCGATATCGGCTTTCTCCCTTAAGCCCATAAGGCAGATGTCCGCCAAGAGGACGGTCGGGCCGCGGCCGACGCCTCCTCCGCCGCCGCCTCCCGCGCCAGAGCCCGAAAAACCCGTGGTCGAGGCCGCTCCCGCCCAGGCGGAGCCGCCTAAG